>JBBSOB010000100.1:0-14926 GCA_038260205.1 Phormidesmidales cyanobacterium | reverse complement strand
TTGGAACGATGGCTGTAGAACCGGGTGGGGCCGCCGAAATGTTTGGCTCGTGAGGTATCTTTCCAGGCGGGTTCAAGGAGAATGACGGGAAATTCAGCGTATAGAACAACGCTGCGGATCGATTCGCCGCTATGCATCAGGTCAAACGCATCGTTGATTTTATCTAGCGGCATGGTGTGCGTAATCAAATCGTCAATGTTGATTTTTCCATCCATGTACCAGTCCACAATCTTTGGTACGTCGGTGCGTCCGCGCGCGCCCCCAAACGCACTGCCTTTCCAAACGCGCCCGGTTACTAACTGAAAAGGCCGCGTACTAATTTCTGCGCCCGCTTCAGCTACGCCAATAATCGTACAAACGCCCCAGCCTTTATGGCAGCATTCCAGCGCCTGCCGCATAATCTTGACGTTGCCGATGCACTCAAAGGAGTAATCCGCGCCGCCGTCAGTTAGCTCGACGAGATGATCGACAACGTCGCCTTCGATTTCTTTGGGATTTACGAAGTGCGTCATGCCAAATTTTTCGGCGATCGCCCGCTTATCCGAATTAATATCTACCCCAATAATCTTGTTTGCGCCCACCATCTTCGCGCCCTGGATCACGTTTAGCCCAATTCCGCCTAAGCCAAACACCACTACATTTGCACCCGGCTCCACCTTCGCCGTAAATATCACCGCCCCAATTCCTGTCGTCACCCCACAGCCGATGTAGCAAACCTTATCAAACGGCGCATCCGAGCGAATTTTCGCTAGCGAAATCTCTGGCACCACCGTGTAATTAGCAAACGTAGAAGTGCCCATGTAGTGATACAGCGGCTTCCCTTTAAACGAAAACCGGCTCGTTCCATCCGGCATTAGTCCTTTGCCCTGCGTCGCGCGCACCGCCTGACATAAATTCGTCTTCTGGCTCAGACAGTAAGCGCACTGCCGACACTCCGCTGTGTATAGCGGAATCACATGGTCGCCCGGCTTTAGGCTCTTCACATCTGGCCCCACCTCGCGCACAATGCCCGCGCCTTCATGCCCCAAAATAGACGGGAAAATGCCTTCTGAGTCCTTCCCGGAGAGCGTGTAGGCGTCGGTATGACAAATCCCAGTGGCTTTGATTTCAACCAGCACCTCGCCCGCTTTTGGCCCTTCTAGCTGTACGGTTTCAATGCTCAAAGGCTGATTCGCTTCAAAGGCAACGGCGGCTTTCACATCCATAGAGATTCACTTGGTTTCGACTTGATCATTAGACTTGATCATTATCAGTCAGAATTGCCCGAGGACTGTCCTCTTGAGACATAAAGCTAAGGTGTCGTGATGAAGATTTTTATCTAAGGTTAGGAATAAGCGGCTGTTTTTAGGTATCAAGCCATAAGCCTCGCCTAATTTCTCCCACGCCTAATTTCTCCTAATAGTTTGAAGATTTCTATGAACCGCAGATTCTCTGTTTTAGTGGGTGCGATCGCGCTCACCACTCTCGCCTGTACCGCCACTCCGCAAAGCGCCTCCTCTCAAGGACAGCTTTCCCGCTCAGAATCTTCTCAAAGTGACATCAGCGAAAACCAAGCGGCTTCAAGCTCAGACAGTTCAGCCTCAGATGGCGCGGGTGATGCCTTGGCCTCTAGCCCCAGAGAACTTGTCGAAACGATCGGCGATCGCTGCGATCAATCCCTAGAAGTTGACTACCGCTCTCAAACTCTCGCCTCGCCCGATGGCACTATCCGCGTACAGGCCCAGGGCACGCTGCGCAAGTCTGCCGACCCCGAATATACAGGCGATTCGGATAGCTTCAGTTGCGTTGACAGATACCTTCAAACGCGCGATCGCCAAATCACCCTAGATAAGCCAGACGGCGAAGAGCGCATCCTCAAAGCCGACTACGATCAGGGCTACGTTATTTTTCAGCCGCGCTCATTTTCAGCCGATTCAAGCTACCTAATCTCAGATATCACCGTTGGCTACAGTGGCGGCGACGCGGCCACATATACCAGCATCATTGACGTGGCGGCAAATCAGGAACTCAATATCGCGCCATGTCAGTCTGAAGATATTGACGACACCCCAACCCAAAACTTTCTAGGATTTACTGACGATTCAGAGGCCATTTTTGACTGCCTCTATAACGCAGGGCCAGAATTTATTGAAGCGATCAATCTAGATACGGGCGCGGTGCGTCAACTAACAGAAAAACCCGCCGATCTCTCCGAATATGGCACGGTAGAAAATGAGTTTGAAGCCGATCTAGCGCGAACTTTTGAGTGAACTAACCGCTTGCCGCCTCAAACACTTACCGCCTCAAACACTCACCGCCTTAAACACTCACCGCCTTAAACACTTACCGCCTCAAATATAGACAGGCTTCACCGAGCGTTTTCTAAAAACGGTTCAAGCTCGAAAAAATCAGAAGGAAATCGTAGACTGACAGTGTTCTGACTAAATAACTTCGACTATGAGTTTAAGACTTTTTCTTCTGCGCCACGGCGAGACCACATTCAGCATGAGCCGTGGCTTCTGCGGTGTCTTAGACGTAGATTTAACAGACTATGGCTACGAGATGGCGCAGGCATTTGCTGAGGAGTACAAAAGTTTGGACTGGCAAGCCATCTATTGCAGCCCCCTAAAGCGTACTCAAGTGACGGCTACGCCCATCTCTAAAGCAACGGGTTTAGAGCTAAAGATACGAGCAGGATTGAAAGAAGCCGACTACGGCAAGTGGGAGGGCAAAAGTAAGGAAGATGTGAGACAAGAGTTTGAAACCGATAACTACCACTGGATGACAGAACCGGCTTGGAACGCGCCCACCGGTGGCGAAACAGCCGTAGAAATTCGCAATCGGGCGATGTCTGTTATTGCCGAAATAGAAGAGACTCATGCCGATGGCAATGTGCTGATAGTCTCGCATCGAACCACGCTGCGAATTATATTGTGCAGTCTGCTAGGCATTGATCTAGGTCGATATCGCGATCGCTTAGACTACCCGGCAGCTTCGCTAAGCGTCGTTAAGTTTGGCAAGTACGGGCCATTGCTAGAGCGCATGGGCGATCGCGCCTACATGCCAAAAGCTCTCCGCGAACGAGAATGTCTTGACTAAACCAAGCAGTTCAAAATGCTGTGCCAGTAACAACTTTGTCCAGGCTTTTTGAAGTATCAAAAACACCAGTGAAAAAGTCTTGAGGCACCGCATTCAAAACGTCAGAGTCCTCTTGCTCAGATGCTTTCAGCGCCTTTTAGAGAACTCTGATGTTACTCATTCAACAGCCAGATTAATTCTGATGTAGAGTGGTCAATTTCATAATTTGACCTGATTTTTACTAATGCCAACGGCTCGCGGCTAAATTGAACGTGCCGTCAAGCTTTGCACTCTATCCGTCGCATGTATCATGACTCACGCGTCTTCTCCACTCAAGTCTCAAGTCAAAACGTCACTCAAAATCCGGTTATGGAAGGGCACGCTTGCTCTGATCGGGGGTCTGGCCGTATTAGCTCAGGCCGACGCAGCACTAGCCGGTATGTGCAGATCTGAGCTACCGCGTAAAATTGACTCCATTGTCAACGGATACACTCTCAAAGGCTCCAAAGTTGGCATTCTGATCGAAGATCTCAATCCCGACACGCGCACCCTTTACGCCCGCAGCGCTCAAGAGAAGTTTGTTCCTGCTTCTAACGTCAAACTGCTCACCACCGCCGCTGCCCTGCAGAACCTCGGCCCCAACTACAGCATTCGTACCTCCGTCTTTGGCAAACCCAACAGCGCCAATCAAGATCTTTATGTCGTCGGGCGCGGTGATCCTACCTTCACCAGCTATCAAATTAATCTGCTCGCCAACCAGTTAAAGCAGCAGGGCGTCACTCGTGTTAACAGCCTCACCGCCGTAGACAATTACTTTGCTGGCCCCGCCGCCAACCCTTACTGGGATGCCGAAGACTACCGCGCAGGCTATGGCGCACCCACCAATAGTCTCATTCTCAACCGCAACGAACTCGGCTTCACCCTTTTCCCTACCCGCGTTGGTCAACCCCTGCGCGTTGTGTGGGATCGTCCCGAATTTGTCCGAGGTTGGCGCATCGAGAACAACTCTCGCACCATTGGCGGCGGCAACGAATTTATCGACGCGGGCCAAAAGCCGGGTCAAAAAGTTATGGACGTACGCGGCCAGCTCATCGCGGGTTCTGACTCGGAAAACACTTCTATTGCCGTACTCGATCCTAGTAGCTACTTCGCCGAACAGTTTCAGCAAAGCCTTAGCGCCTACGGCATCAGCAGCGCTGCGGGCAAAGTCAGCACCGCCAATCCTCCTCAGGGACTGGTCGAACTCGCTGCCGTTCAGTCGCCCCCGCTGCGAGCCTTTATCGATCCGACCAATCTCTACAGCGTCAACATCTACGCCGAGGCCATGCTCAAAGCGCTGGGCAAATCTGTAGAACCCAACAGCCAAAATACCTACGCCTCCGGTGCAGCCGCCGTGAGCAAAGTTCTTACCGATTTAGGTGTTGCGCCTAACAGCGTTTCTATTGTTGATGGTTCTGGCCTCTCTCGCAAAGATCGCGCTACGCCGGAGGCTTTTGTCGATACTTTGCAGGCGATCGCCAAAACCCAAAATGCTGCTGTCTACCGCAACTCTCTGGCGATCGCCGGACGCAGTGGCACCCTCAGCAACCGAATGCGCGGCACCGCAGCCGAGGGGCGATTCCAGGGTAAAACCGGCACTCTCAGCGACACCTACACCCTCAGCGGCTACCTAAACCCACCCAATCATCCGCCTTTAGCGCTCAGTATCTTAGTCAACAACTCCAACGCTAAAAGCAGCGACGTTCGCAGTTTGGTCGATCAAATCATTGTCCATACCGCCAACTTAAATGACTGCAACTAGTCAGCTTGCCAAGGTCTGAGCTACTTATTTCCTCAGAAAGTGTGGGGAATTCGTAAATTGCTTCATTGTGGTGTCTTATCTACCGAACGGGTTAGCATCAATCATTAACAGGCGTTTCAGATGTTACGCCTCCAAACAGTTAATCAGCATTCGAGTAAAGTAGGCGTGAGGCGTTCGGACAAAGGCGCTGCCAGCGATAGAATAGCACTGGGAATAGTGGACTTGCTGCGGCAGACGGGGGTGGTACTGCATCCGCTGACGGTGATGGCTGGGGTAAAGCTGCTGTGTAACGCAACAGGCTGGCAGTGGTGTTGGCAACGGCGGCGAGTCAATCGAGCTTTGGATCGTCTAGTGCAGTCGGAGCGGATTCTAGAGCCGCGAGATGGGCAAATAGAGGCGAAGGGATATTTATTGGAGGTTGATAGCTATTTATCATTGCTCAGTCAGTCGATGCCTGGTCAGCTACCTTTGCAGTTGCAGATCTCTTCGTGGTGGGGAATTGCGTTAGCGGCAGACGAGCGAAAAGCATATGGAGCAGCCCTTGAGTCAGTATGTAAATTAATAGAGCGGCCTACAGGAGCAGAGTTTGATGCGCTCGTTCGATGGCTGCAAGGCAATGTTTTGTATAAACTAACCCGTTATCAGGAAGCGATCGCGGCCTTCGATGCTGCCATCGCCATCAAGCCTGACTATCACGAAGCGTTCTCTAACAAAGCCTGCATTTACGCACTCTCACTTCAGCTAAACAACGCGCTTACTTTTTTGCAAAAAGCGATCGCACTAGACGGCACAAACAAGTATATCGAGATGGCCAAAACCGATTCTGACTTTGACGCTATTCGCGATCGCCCCGAATTCCAAGCCCTCATCGCCCAATATGAAGAAACGCAGCACTCAGAAGCGCGATCGCTAGAGCCGTAGCCACAAATCCTTTAGCATTTGCCGCAAAGGGTCGAGCCGCATTAACAAATGCTGGTGCGATCGCCGCTACCGCTCTTCACTCATCAACAAACGCTTTAGCATTAGCGGCAAATGGTCGAGCGTTTGTAACAAACTGTTTACGATAAGTCGCGAACGGTCGAGCTGTTGAAGCTTTTATTAGGCCGTGCATTCTAGCGTCAGCTATGTTTTCGCATCTGAAAGAGCGGTGCGGGCCATAGAGGCGATCGCCTGATCCGTCGCCTTCGGCAATTGGTAATACTTGCCCCCCGCCACCTTCGCTAGCTCCTTCCCAAACCCAGTCGAAACAAACTTCCGCTCCGTATCAATAATCAGCATCTGATAGCCCAGCGAGCGAATATTCCCCGCAATCTCCAACAACTCTGCCTTAATATCCGGCTTTTCCTCACCTTCCTCCGGCTCGTCACCCAAAGAACGAGAAAGCGGCACATTCCCCCGCCCGTCCGTAATCGCCACAATCACCACGCTACCCACCTCGCCCGACTTCTGCGCATTGGTGCCCACTCGCGCTGCCTGCATCAGTCCGTGGGCCAACGGCGATCCGCCCCCACAAGCCATTGTTTCCAATCGCCGCTTAGCCGCCGTAATAGATCGCGTTGGGGGCAAAAGCACTTCTGCCTGCTCTCCTCTAAAAGGAATCAGCGCCACCTGATCGCGGTTTTGATAGGCGTCGGTCAGCAGGCTCAGCACCGCCCCTTTAGCATTTTGCATTCGGTTTAGCGCCATTGAACCAGAGGCATCCACCACAAAAATAATCAGCGAACCCGCTTTGCGAGCCAGTCGCTTGGCTCGAATATCTCCCTGTTCTACAATCACGCTGCGTTCAGGTTGACGCTCTCTACGAGCCTTTTGGTAAGGAGCCGCCGCTCGCAGCGTGGCATCTACGGCAATCCGGCGAGCCTGTCCGGAAGGGATAAAAGGCTTAATGTAGCGGCCCCGTTCATCGGAGAAAATTACGCTGTTCTTTCCAGAAGTGCCTTGCTTGCCAGTGGTTTCAGCAAAGCCTAGCAGCGACGGATCGAGCACAACCCCTTCGGCATCAAAAACAAACTCCTCAGGAATAGAAGGCGGCGTTTCTGGTTGTTCCTCTTGTTCTTCATTCTCATCGTCTTCTTTGTCCGAGTCATCTTCCGAGTTATCGTCAGAATCTTCTTCTTGTTGATCTTGTGGTGGCGGCGGGGGTGGCGGCGGCTGTTCGTCTTCTTGCGGCGGCACAGAGCTAGAGCGCGGCACAATCACCAGTTCTACCGCGCTACGCAGATCGTCTGCGCTAACGGTAGTGCGGCCATCTAACGCGGCGCAGGCTTTGGCCACGCGTAC
Organism: Phormidesmidales cyanobacterium; assembly: GCA_038260205.1. GTDB lineage: Bacteria > Cyanobacteriota > Cyanobacteriia > Phormidesmidales > Phormidesmidaceae > Phormidesmis. Next base: position 7,788 of record JBBSOB010000100.1, on the reverse strand, counting down.
GGCAAAGAGTTCGGCCCGGTGACCCATCACGCCGCCTCGAATCGCTTCGGTGACCAGATAGTTAATTTGCTCAGACGTGATGGTGACATCTTTTAGCCATTCACGAGCCAGAATAATCTGAGTTTTGAGCGAGTCAATTTCTTCTTCGTATTCAGCCAAAAATGGGGTGGGATCGTTGGCAAAGCTGTTGACCTGTTCTACCGCTTGGACGCGATCTTCTAGCGTGAGCGCTGTGTCGGCAGAAAGCGCGATCGCAATTCGATCCAACAAATGCTCTCGTAGATTCCCTTCTTCCGGGTTGTAGGTCGCAATCATCAGCGGCTTACAAGGATGTTGAAAGCTAATGCCTTCTCGCTCTATCTGATTACGACCTTCGGTTAGCGCCGACAGCAGCAGATTACTCACCTGATCGTCCAACAGATTGACTTCATCAATATAGAGAACGCCTCTGTGCGCTTCTGCCAACAGCCCCGGTTGAAAAACGCTTTCTCCTGTGCTAATCGACTTAGCCACATCCACAGAACCGAGCAGGCGATCTTCAGTAACGCCCAGCGGAATCTGAATAAACGGTGCCTTGATAACGGCGGTCGGAAGATCGTCTACAGGCGTATCAGCCTCAAACTTAGCCGCCGTTTCGTCGTCCCATTCACTCGGCTTCGTCGGATCGCAGTTGGTAGAGCCTTCAATAATCTCAATGGGCGGCAAAAGCTGATACAGCGCTCTAGCTAGCACTGATTTAGCGGTGCCTCTTCTCCCTGCAATCACTACGCCGCCTAGCTCTGGGTCTACGGCTGAGAGCAGCAACGCAAACTTGATAGAATCCTGGCCAACAACGGCCATGAGTGGGAAGGTTTGAGGACTGTTAGGGGTGAGAACTGGCATGGAATAAAGAAAGAGAAGATGATATTAAAACAGCTCCTATCTAAAGAGAAGAGCTGCGTGCGATCGCTAGACAGGCCAGAGGCCCGTCCCACAAGAGATATTTTAGACAGTTAAACTATGGCAGTTGACGACCTCTGGTGCTGCCAGGAATAATCGGAACCTCTACGGCTTCGCGGAATTCTTCTACGCTTTCTTCAAACTGAATAGGCAGAACGCTGACGACGTTTTCGTGCGGACGGGGAATGATTACCCAGGTTTCTAGCACGCCGCCGGGCGCGTTTTGAGCGGCCTCTACACCGGCTTCCATGGCGGCTTTCACTTCTGAGACGCTGCCTCGAATGTTAATGCAGAACCGGGCGCTTCCGGCTCGAATGTAAGTAACTAGAGTCACTCGACCTGCTTTGACCATCGCGTCTGCGGCTGCAAGTACGGGGGGAAACCCTTTCGTTTCGAGTGATCCAACTGCTTGTGCCATCTATGATTCTCCAAAAAATGAGGTGGAGGCCCAGAAAAGATCGGGAGAACTCCATCCATGATTGTACGGGAGAAGGGGCGTGGCCGGGGCGAGTGCGAACAGTTGTTTACTTATCAGCCTTCAATGAACGGCAGCGAGTCTTCGGTGTAGTCTAACTCCAGCGTGTGGATAACGTTCGCGGTGGGGTTGGGAATCAGCGTATGGGCATAAGCGCCGTCGCCGTAACAGGCGTTTGCTGCTTTGAGTCCGGCTTCTAATGCGGCTTTGACTTCGGCGTTGGGGCCACGCACCACTACGTATTGATGGCCGCTGTCGGCAGGGGCAATTTTAATGAGGGTGACGCGGCCTGCTTTGACCATTGCGTCTGCGGCTGCGAGGGAAGCGGGGAATCCGTGGGTTTCGATGGTGACAACGGCAATGGGCATAGGTTCAGCGGGCTAGCGATCGCCCAAATTATACCGCGATTGCGCTACCGACCCAGGCTAAAGTTGAGAGTTAAACCTTAATCCCGCTAGGCGTTTGCGGTGTGGCGATAATGCGATCGCACCCCGAATCAGGATAGGCCCAAGCATAGTAACTTTCCTTCGGATTTCCCCAGCACAGCAGCAAATACAGCTCTTCTCTGGTCGCTTCTACATCTGCCCATTCTGCCTTTTCAATCAGCTTTTCTACTCGCGCTAGCTCAATTGGCTCGGGCGGATTGGTCGCTCGCCACAGCCGCAGCCCGGCGATAGATTCTCGCCAAAAAGCAATCACGGCTCCTTTCGCGGCCCCGAGTCTTAGCTTGTCTTCGGCGGTGGCGGCGAGCTGCGGATGAATTTCGGGAAAGCGGACGGAGCGGCCCTGAAATTTGCACTCGCGCCAGACAATGCCGGAAACGCCTTCGACGATTTGATATTGATGAATTTGCTCTCGAAAGTCCTGGAAGGCGTAGATTTGGCTGAGTTTTTGCGGGCCGATGGCTTTGGTGATAACGGGGTTGTCTAGGCGGCGATCATTGTTTAGCAGTTGGCGATCGCCCCGGACGGCGGCTTTCATCTCAGCGTCGAGGATGTCTAAAAGCTGGGCAGTGGTATAGGCCATAGCTCTAGGTGCAAGTAACTTTGACTGATCTTATCAAGAATCACTGACGCGGTTAGATACTGATTTAACAAAGCTGAGTTGATTTTTGTGCTTCGCATTAGGCATAGCTAGCTAGTGCGCCCATAAGTAGCTCGTAAATCCCTTCGGCATCGACGGTATTCGCGACTCGAACCGTCGAAGGCACATCACCGTACCAATCAATTACCGTGCGCCCGATGGTGTGCTCTCCAGTAGTTTCGAGGGTGACTGGGACTTGTTTAGTGGTAAACAGATCTGGATTGAGCAGATAGGCAATGACGCAGGGATCGTGAAGGGGGCCGCCGGGGAGATGATAGATGTTGCGATCGCCTTGTCCATAAAAAGCCAGCATTCCAGCCGCCGCCGCTGCCACCGGATTACCAATCGCTCGAATTCGGTCTAATCTTTCTGGCGTAGTTAGCACCTGATGGGTGGTATCTAGCGTGAACAAGACAATCGGAATTCCGGCTGTAAAAACCACCTGGGCAGCGTGCGGATCGACATAGATATTGAATTCGGCAGACGGCGTAATATTGCCCTGACCGCTAGCGCCTCCCATGATGACAAGCTGCTGGATGTTTTGGGCAATTTGCGGACTCTGGATCAGGGCAACGGCAATATTCGTCAGCGGGCCAAGCACGGCCAGGGTAATCGGTTCGGCCGCGTTAAGTAGCTGCGAAATGAGAAAGCTTACGGCATGTTGCTGGGGCGCGGTGCCTTCTGGCTCAGGCAAATCTGCCCCCTGGAGTCCGGTAGCGCCGTGAACCGCTTCGGCGGTAGAGAGCGATCGCAACAGTGGCCGCGGACAGCCTGCATAGACAGGTATTTCGGGTTTACCTGCCAAAGCGCAGATTTTGCGGGCATTGCGATGAGTCAGCGCCAAAGGGACATTGCCTGCAACCGTGGTGATGCCGAGAAGCGGGAGCGGGTGTGCGGGAGCTAGGGCGAGGAGGAGGGCGATCGCATCATCTACACCGGGATCGCAGTCTACAATCAGAGGGCTGTTCATGTTTAGCCATTGTACGCTAGCTTAATAGCCGTATCAAACGATGCAATAGTAGCTACTGGGCGCGAATGATGACTCGGATTTGGTTGACTCATTTTGGACAACTTTCGGTACTCGCTAGTTTGCTGTTGTCAGCGGGCTGCGCGGGCAGTTCGTTGGGCGATCGCGTCGGACAAAGCCTAGAAGCCGACCCTCAGCTCAACAAAAAAGAGCCAGAGACGCTAGTCATCACTGACCCTGAGAAAACCCAGAAAGATTCGTCTAATAGTTCGGCTAACGATCCGGTCGATCAATCAGAAATTGCGGCAGCAAAGCCTAAAAAAGCAGAGGCTGCTGTCGTCGCGGGAGACTACGTTGATATTGACAAAGCGCCCGAAGAAATTCAGCCCTACCTCGTCGATTTGATCGATCTAGATCTATTAAAAACGACCCCCTCTGCAAAATCAGCAGATGGCAAAACGCAGGCGGTTCCTGCCGATCAGTTTCGGCCCAATCAGGTCATAACGCGCCGAGAATATGCGCGGTGGCTCTTGGCGACCAACAACCGCTTTTATGCCGAGCAGCGCAGTCGTAAAATTCGTGCGAGTGTCAGCAGCAGCACGCCCACGTTTAAAGATGTCCCGACGAGTGATCCAGACTTCGGAGCCATTCAAGGTCTAGCCGAAGCGGGAATAATCCCCAGCCCGCTAACGGGTAGCAGCACAGAACTAGCTTTTCGCCCCGATGCGCCGCTCACTCGAAAAGATTTGATTCTGTGGAAGGTGCCTTTAGATACGCGATCGCCCTTACCGCAAGCAACCCCAGCCGCCGTAGAGCAAGCCTGGGGCTTCCAAGATGCTGCCAAAATTCCCGCGCGATCGTTACAAGCTGTGCTAGCCGATTATCAAAACGGCGATCTGTCCAATATTCGACGAGCGCTCGGGTATACGACGCTGTTTCAGCCCGATAAAGCCGTCACGCGAGCAGAAGCCGCCGCCGTGCTATGGCGCTATGGCAATTCGACCGAAGGCATTACCGCCGAGGAACTGCGAAATCCGCAGGCAGCACGGCAGGAAGGTAGCCAGTCAAATAATCAGTCAAATAGTAACCCGTCAAGTAACCAAGCAACCAACCAACCAAGCAACCAGTCAAACGAACCTAAAGCACAGAAACAATAATCCCACCCAGAAAGCGCGGCCTAGCTAATAGTCACCCCATTGATTGGCTAGCCTGGACAGTTCATGTACATGGGGCGTATTGTTCTGCGGCGATCGCCTACAATCGTGATCAGAAAATTGAGAAAAAGCCCCAAAAAAAAGGGGCCAAGTCGCGCTAAGTTAGGCATATATCGGGTAGACTCCCAAAACAAACCTCTACTAACGTCGTCTAACGTTGCCGCCTCACTCCTATGAGAATTAACCCAGCCGTTGCTTTTACGCTGATTCTACTGACGCTGATGTTTGGCGCAGGAATTGTCAGCTCTTCCTGGGGATACGCACTAGGTAGACAGGCCCTAACCGGGGTTCGTCAGCCTGAAACTCGGCCTTCGAATGCGGCCGCCGCCAATCGCAACGGCGAGACCCACAAGCAGCTCGTTTTGCTAGACGAAAAAAAGATTGTTGAAGATGTAGAAGCCCGCATTAATGACGGAGGAAACTAACCCCTTGTTGCTGTCTCCCTCACGCCTTTCTCGTCGATAGATTGCCGTTGCAGCCCTATGGTTTCGCCTGCTTTGCTATCGTTTCTCTTTGCCGCTGGGTTGTCCCATCCCTTGCTGCTGCAAGCCGCCCCAGCCGCGCTCACCTGGACAGATATCACCACGCGGCTCTTATCGGTGGTCACGCTGATTGTGCTGAATGCCTTTTTTGTGACGGTGGAATTTTCTATTGTTTCGGTGCGGCGATCGCGCATCAATCAGCTAGTCTCCGCTGGCGATATGCAGGCTCGCACCGTCCAAAAGCTTCAGCGTCAGCTCGGCAGCCTCCTTTCTACCACACAGCTCGGTATCACCCTCTCTAGCCTTGCCCTCGGCTGGATTGGCGAACATACCATGGCCGCCCTCATCAAACATTGGCTAGGACTGCTGCCTGTCTCCGCTGAGATCAGTCTGTTTCTCTCGCACTCCGTCTCGCTGCCCGTGGCGTTTCTGCTGCTAGCCTATTTTCAAATCGTACTCGGAGAGCTTTGCCCCAAATCGTTTGCCCTGATCTACCCTGAGAAAATTGCTCGCGTGTTAGGCCCGCCTAGTCTGACCATCGCCAGGATGCTCAGCCCTTTTATCTGGCTGCTCAATCAATCGACTCGGATACTGCTAGCACTCGTAGGCGTACAAGAAGCCGCGCCCGGCCACTATGGTCGAGTCACCCCCGAAGAGCTCAGGCTGTTAATTACCACGGCAACCGAAATTCCTGATCTGGAAAAAGCAGAACGAGAAATTTTGAGCAACGTCTTTGAGTTTCGAGGCACCACCGTTGAAGAAGTGATGGTGCCTCGAACCAACATTGCCGCCATCACCCAGGAAGCCACTTTTCAAGACTTCTTAGATGAAATTGTGCGCTCAGGGCATTCTCGCTATCCCGTTACTGGCGAGTCCCTAGACAATATTTTAGGCATCCTCAACTTTAACGACCTGGCAGTGCCGCTCTCACAAGGGGAAATAACTTCCACAACGCCGGTCGTTTCGTGGCTGCGGCCCGCTCGAGTCGTTCCTAAAACGCTCCCGCTCAACGAATTGCTCACTCAGATGCAGCAGTCGGCCAGAGAAATGGTAGTAGTCATGGACGAGTACGGCGGAACGGCCGGGCTGGTGACTTTTAGAGATCTTACCGCCGAGATTTTAGGCGATGTGAGCAATACCTCTCCCGATGTGCAGATTATTCAAAAAGACGGCCATACCGTTATTTTCCCAGCGCAAACCGATTTGGAAGACGTTAACGAACGGCTAGGCCTAACGCTACCTACTAGCGACGACTATCTAACGCTCGGTGGATTCATTATCTTTGAGATGCAAAAAATTCCCCAGGTAGACGAGCAGCTTACCTATCGAGATCTGGAGTTTACGGTCGTTGCCGCAGAAGGCCCAAGGCTAGGCAAAATTCAGATTCACAGTCCGCTAGAGACGCTAAAAGTCGCGAATGCCCTCGCCCCGGCGGCCGTCAGAAAAGCAGCGGATAAACCGAGACTGCGAAAGAGTAAGGGCAAACCGCGTTTTCAATCACGCAGCCAAAAAATAGATCAAGCGGCTAAATTTGAAGGTGCTGAATCAGAGCAGTAGATAGTTCTCGCAGTAGACAGTTCTAGTAGACAGTCCCAAAGGTGGTTGGCTGAAACCGCCAATTTTTGTAAAAAACAAGAGAGTAAAGGCAGCGCGATCGCTGGATTAGGCAGCGCTGTGGCTATGAATTGAAACCAGTTATCTAGCTACTACGACTGATACAGTTGAACTTGACCCCCTATTTCCCAGGGTTTGTGTAGTAGTGTTTACATATCCTCAGAATCGGTCAAGATCCGCCGAGCGCTGTGGCTCAGAACGTTTTTCTATTTTTACGAGGTGTAAATGAGATCTGTGCAGAGCGAATCTTTACCACTAGCAAACACACCGCTGCCCAGCCCAAAAGCGCGCGGGCGAAACTTGCTAGAGCCTGTAAAAGTGGGCGTCATTGGCGTTGGCAACATGGGTCAGCACCATGCGCGTGTCCTGTCTAGGCTAAAAGACGTCCATTTAGTTGGTCTAGCGGATGTGAACGTGGAGCTAGGCATCGAAACTGCTAGCAAATACAAAGTTTATTATTTTGAAGACTACACGGAGCTACTAAAGCAGGTAGATGCCGTTTGTGTGGCCGTCCCGACTCGTTTGCACCATGCGGTTGGAATGGCCTGTTTGAAGGCGGGCGTGCATGTACTCATAGAAAAACCCATTGCTGCTAGTATTGCCGAGGCAGAGTCTTTGGTAAACGCGGCGGCGGACTTTGACTGTATCCTTCAGGTCGGCCATATTGAGCGGTTTAATCCAGCGTTTAAGGAGTTGCGCAACGTACTCAAAACGGAGAACGTGTTAGCGCTAGAAGCTCGGCGGATGAGTCCCTATTCCAACCGCGCTAATGATGTGTCGGTTGTCCTGGATTTGATGATTCATGATATCGACCTGATTTTAGAACTCGCAGGTGCGCCTGTGACCACGCTAACGGCCAATGGCAGCCGAGGGGATAATTCTCCCTACTTGGATTATGTGACGGCTACGCTAGGGTTTGCAAACGGTGTGGTCGCAACCGTTACGGCCAGTAAGGTGACGCATCGAAAAATTAGAACTATTTCGGCACACTGTCGCAATTCTTTGACAGAAGCC
>JBBSOB010000099.1:0-14991 GCA_038260205.1 Phormidesmidales cyanobacterium | reverse complement strand
TGTGCTGCATGTAGAAGCAGAGCTAAGCCGTCTCGGGAAAGACTACGTTCCCCAAGAACTCGGCATTCTGGCCATCAGCGCCAACGACATCAAAACGTATCCTCAGGACAGTCCAGATAAACTCCGCGAGCAGGTCAGCCGGGCCAGCTTCAACTTTCCTTACGCCTACGACGAAACCCAGGAAGTTGCCAAAAGCTACACCGCCGCCTGCACGCCAGACTTTTTCCTCTTTGATCGAGACCACAAGCTTGCCTATCGCGGCCAGCTAGACGACAGCCGCCCCGGAAACCACCAGCCAGTAACCGGTAAAGACCTGCGAGCAGCCATCGATCAGGTTATCGCCAACCAACCGGTTCCAGAGGATCAAAAGCCCAGCATCGGCTGCAACATCAAATGGGCACCCGGTCACGAACCTGCGTACTTTGGCGCGTAACGCTAGCGATTAGCAGGCGAGCGAAAAGACTCAATGACTTCGCAAGGCCCAGCTTCGGCGTCGTACATCGCGGGCAGTGCGTTAGTCTGAGCAGATTTCCAGGTCTCGAAATAGGCTTCTAGCGCAGCGACAATCGCGTCTTCTGGATTAGCGATGTCCTTTTCATTTTGAAACCGTTGAATCTGAATTCGAAGTCCTTGTGGAATCGTAACTTTCAGTGTCTGCATAATCGTTCTCCTATGTTTTTTGTCCTATGTTTTTTGACTTAGACCGGCAGATTTGCCCTCGGGTCGAACCGTTCGAGGCTACGCAGCTCTTGATACAGGGCTTTCTCTTCGTCGTCTAAAACGGTCGGCACCACCAGCTCTAGCTCTACAATTTGATCGCCATAAAGCCCTGGCCCCACTGGATAACCTTTGCCCGAAAGTCTCAGCCGTTGGCCCATCTGCACGCCGGGAGGAATGAGCATATTCACCAGACCAGCTAGGGTCGGAACGGCAACCGCACCGCCTAGCACCGCTTCGCTAGGCGTAATGGGCAGTCGGCAATACACATCGCCTTCGTCAAGCGTAAAGTAGGGGTGAGGCTCGACTTCAATTCTTAGATAAAGGTTGCCGCCACCCATGCCCTGCCCTTTGAGCCGAATACGTTGGCCAGTGACCATTCCCGCAGGCATGTTGACTTCGAGCGATCGCCCATCTTCTAAACTAATCCGCTCGCGCCCCCCGGCATAAGCTTTCTCCAACGGCACGGTCAAATCTGCCTCCGCATCTCGGCGAGACGTAGGAGAGGGCTGTCTCGCATAGGTCGATTGTCGGCGCGATCGCGATCCTGCTTCAGAATTGTCTCTAGTATCTGCTCTAGTTCCCGCCCTAGCCGCTTCTGCCGACGCTGCGGGCGATTCTACCTCACCCCAATTATCTACAGACCGCTTGGCCCGGCGATTTGTCCAATCATCTTCAGAGGGCGGCGAAGGGGGTAAATCAGGTGGAGAAACTGACGATCTAGAGTTTGACGGCCCGGACGTTGACGGCCCGGACGTTGACTGTCTAGAGGTTGACCGCCTAGAGGTTGACCGCCTAGAGGATGGCTGGCTGGACGTTGACTGTCTGGGCGGACTATCCTCACCCCCCATATGTCGCTTTAGCAGTTGCTCCACAAAGTTATCAAAATCTTCAAAGGCGCTGTACTCTTCTTGAACTGAAACACGTCCACCGCTGCGCCAATTTTTTCCACCTCGCTGCCCTTTCTTAAAGCCTTTTTGCTTCCAGTACTGGCTGTAATCCTCATACTGCTGGCGCTTCTCCACATCCGACAGCACATCGTAAGCTTCACCAAGCAGCTTAAATTTTTCCTCAGCGGCTTTATCGCCAGGGTTCAAGTCGGGATGATATTGTCTGGCCAGCGCTCGGTAGGCCCGTTTAATTTCACTGGCATCTGCCTCTTTAGCAATGCCAAGAATCTCGTAATAATCTCGGAAGTTATGCATGAACCGAAGCGTATCGTATTGCGAAGAAAAAGAACCTATCTAGAGCCAAACATCGTCGTCCCAGTTATTTCGGGCAGGACTTTTGGGGTTTCTAGGCGGTGCATCTTGGGTTCGCTCATAATCTGGACGGTTGGAGTCTGAACGATCATAGACCGAACGATCAGAGTCTAGGCGGTCATAGTCTAAGCGGTCATAGTCTTGACGATTGTAATCTTGAGAATCAGATCCACCGCGATTGTCTGAGTTTCTGTCCGCAGGATATGACGGGCGGTTGGCATTGGGTTGCGATCGCCCATCCCCTAAAGAGCCATCACCCTGCCGATAGTCCCGCTGCTGATATCTATTACTAGTTTCATCAGCCGGATTGTAGTCGCTCTGATTGTAATTATTCTGGCCATAGCTGTCCTGACCATAGCTGTCCTGACCATAGCTGTCCTGACCATAGCCGTCCTGGCCATAGTTATTCTGGCCATAATTATTCTGGCCATAGCTGTCCCGACCATCGCGATCCGGACGAGTCTCTTCCTGTCTATAGCGATCTTGGTCATAAGCACCCTGGTCATAAGCACCTTGACCATTCTCGTTTCGGCCATAGTCGCTGCTACTTGAGCCGTAATCCCTCGAACCATAATCCCTCGAACCATAATCCCTCGAACCATAATCCCTCGAACCATAGTCATCGCCATAGCCGCTGCGCCCAGCGTTCTCTTGAGAGTAGCGGTCTTGTGAATAAGAATCTTGCGGATAGCGGTTTTGATCGTACTCCGATGGGCGGGACGGGCTATACCCACCCCGTTCGGGAGGCTGATCGTAGCCGGGCAACGGTCGAGGCGGCTGGCTGGGCTGATCCCAATCGTCATCCCAATCGTCCCAGCTCTTATTTTGACCGCCTTGGCCTCTCTGCTGATTCCAATCAGGCGCATCCCATTGAGCCTGACGTTCCCAGCTATTGCTGTAGCCATTGCCCGACGGATAGCCATTGCCCCCGTTATAGCCAGCACTAGGGCCATAGCCATAGTCGCCGCCCGCGCGGTAGTAATCGTCATCATCGCCCGAGAAGGCTTTTTTCAAGGTGTCCCCAATCTGGCCCAAAATGCTGCCATCGCCAGCATCGTCCAAGTCGTACAGGTACGCCTCGCGGTTCATCTCATATACTTCGTTCTGCAAATCAGACTGAGCAATATCAATGCCGCGCTCGTCCGACTGCTCTACGGCCACCCGCAAAGTTTGCACCAAGTCTTCAATCCGTCGCCGCCGCTCTCGGGCGAACTGCATCCCAAAGTCAATCGCCACTTCGCGCAGCAGCCGCTCGGCACGAAAAGCCAAAGCCCCCGCCCGATTGCGTTTCTCTATGCGCTCGCGAATCATTCTATCGGTGGCCGCATTCTCCTCTGCCGCCCGCACCATGTCCTGAATCTCGCTCTCAGAGAGATTAGAAGCCTCTTGCACCGTAATGCTCTGCTGGCGTCCCGTCGTCTTATCTAGCGCCGATACCTGCAAAATGCCGTTGGCGTCAATGTCAAACGAAACCTGTACCTGCGGAATGCCACGCGGCGCAGGCGGTACGCCCATCAGCTTAAAGCGGCCCAGCGATTTGTTGTCGCCAACCATCTCGCGCTCGCCCTGCAAAATATGCACTTCGACCACGGTCTGATTGTTTTCAGAGGTCGAGAAGGTGTCCGAGCGCCGCACTGGAATGGTAGTGTTGCGCGGAATCAGCTTTTTCATGACGCCGCCGATCGTTTCAAGTCCTAGTGATAGCGGCGTTACGTCTAGCAGCAAAATGTCTTTCACTTCCTGCGTCAGAATCCCGGCCTGAATGGCTGCGCCTACCGCAACGACTTCATCCGGATTCACGTTGCGGTTAGGTTCACGGTTCATGACCGATCGCACCAATTCTTCCACCATCGGCATCCGGCTGCCACCGCCTACTAGCACCACTTCGTCTATTTGGCTGGGCGTTACGTTGGCGTCACCTAACGCTTGCTTTAGCGGGCCGCGAATTCGGCTGAGCAAGTCGCCACAGAGATCTTCAAAGTGCGATCGCTCCAACTTAGTCTCAATATGCTTTGGCCCATCTGCCGTAGCAGTAATAAACGGCAGGTTAATGGGCGTTACCGGCACGCCCGACAGCTCGATTTTGGCTTTTTCGGCGGCTTCGTTGAGTCTTTGGAGAGATTGGCGATCGCGCCGCAAATCCACCCCTTCCTTCTCCAAAAAATCCTCAGCGAGCCAATCGACAATCTTCTTATCAAAGTTCAGCCCGCCCAACTGCGTGTCGCCACTAGTAGAGCGCACCTCAAACACGCCATCACCCACATCTAGCACCGACACATCAAACGTGCCGCCACCCAAATCAAACACCAAAATCGTCTGATTATACTGCTGGTCTAATCCATAGGCCAAAGACGCCGCCGTTGGCTCGTTGATGATTCGCTTCACCTCTAGACCCACAATTCGCCCCGCATCTCGCGTTGCTTGGCGCTGCGCATCGTTAAAGTAAGCAGGCACCGTAATCACCGCGCCCGTCACCGGCTGACCCAAATACTGCGACGCCTCTTCTGCTAGCTTGCGCAAAATCATCGCCGAAATCTCTTCCGGCGCAAAATCCTTATCCAGGCGAGGGCACTTCACCTTCACATTGCCCGACTCATCGCGCCGGACGGTATAGGGCACCCGTTTAGAATCAGTTGACAGCTCGTCGTACTTGCGACCGACAAACCGCTTCACCGCGTAAAAAGTATTTTGAGGATTTAGCACCGACTGCCGACGCGCCATCTGGCCAATCAGTTTCTCGCCTTCTTTACTAAAGGCCACCACCGAAGGCGTTGTCCGCATTCCTTCTGCATTCGCGATGACGACGGGTTTGCCGCCTTCCATCACCGCCACTACAGAATTAGTCGTGCCGAGGTCTATACCAACTACCTTACCCATTCAATCGGTTGCTCCTCATCTTGCATCCATCTATAGCACTGCGCATGTCGCCCTAAGGCAGTGGATAACCGTAATCCACAGCTCCTTTATCATAAGCGCTTCCCGGATTCATTGTTAATTTGCATTTGTAGAGAACGTCCATTTGTTGATACTATTAATATCCAATGCGGATATGGCGGAATTGGTAGACGCGCTAGATTTAGGTTCTAGTGTCCTCGTGACGTGAAGGTTCAAGTCCTTTTATCCGCATTAAAGCAAAGCTGACCTAAATCTAAACGATTTGACAGGGGCAGCGACAAAGCAAGTAAGGGGCAGACCTCAATATGAGGTCTGCCCCTTACTAGTTTTAAATACATCTTAGAAATATATCCTAGAAATATATCTCAGACCACAGACCAGACCACAGACACATATCGGCTATCCCCTGGCCCTTTATACTGCCTGTAGCAAATGTTTAAAATGACCTTTTCATTTTTTCAAAAAGTCGCTTTAAGCACTGCCAAAAAACACCTCTTATATATAGGAGGAAAAACAGTAGCTAACATTCGCTGCTTTTAGCTGTAATAAGGACATTTTTGCCGTGTTGCTATCGAAAGGGTTTGAAGTTGAAATGTATACCGGTACGCCCGCCGGAGAGGTCGTCGGCTTTTCTGACAAAATTGTGGCCGCCCTAGACAGCTTCGTTAGAGAACCCGATGCCCGCAACGTGGAATACACCACAGCGCCTTTCTGCCGGTACGAGCATTTGCTCTGCGAACTCGTCAAGCCCAGAGTTCGCCTCAGACAATATCTCAAAACCCTCGGCGACTACACCATTATTCCAGGCAGTACGCTCCCACTCGGTGGTGCACAAGAATTTCATCGCTCCGATCCTAAAAATCCTTACCACGACTATATTGAGCAGACCTACGGCACCGATGTCGTAACCGCTAGTATCCACATCAACATCGGCATGAGCAATCCGGAAGAGCTGATGCGAGCCTGCCGCCTGATCAGACTGGAAGCGCCGCTATATTTAGCGCTGAGTGCTTCGTCTCCCTTCTTTGATGGGAATGTCACTGGCTTTCACTCCACTCGCTGGCAGCTTTTCCCTCAGACGCCTCAGCAGGTACCGCTATTCGAAAGCCATCTGCACCATATTCGCTGGGTAGAAGAGCAGTTGGCTGCTGGCACCATGCAGAGCGTTCGTCATTTGTGGAGTTCGGTGCGGCCCAATGGCGATCGCCGTCCTTACAATCTCAACCGTCTAGAGCTGCGAATATGCGATCTCGTTAGCGACCCGCTGCATTTATTAGCTATCACAACACTGCTCGAAGCCAGACTTCAGCAAATGCTCGCCACCCCTGAGCTAGATCCGCTAGAAAGTAGCCAGCTCAGCGAACAGACGCGCAGCGAAGATTTGTTAGAAATTACGCTAGAAAACGAGAAGGCCGTAGCCGCCAATAGCTTGAATGCAACGCTGCGCCACTGGCAAGATGGCAGAACAATCAGCGCTAAAGACTGGATTAGTCAGATGTACGACGAAGTTCGTCCTTTTGCTCAGGCCGCAGGCATTAGCTGCTTCCTAACGCCTATTCAGCAGATTCTGCGCGATGGCAATCAGGCTCAGCGCTGGTTGGCCGAAGCAGAAACAGCAACGCCTACTCAAGTTATTCAAGGTGCGATCGCCCAAATGCAGCAGCAAGAAAGCCTTCTAGCCGCAGAGGTTTGCCAGTTAGCGCTTACAGTCTAAACTCAGTGGGCTAAACTCAGTGGCCTAAACCCATAAACGTAAGCTCATGAACAGAGTTGTCTTAGTGACACCAGAAATTCCACCCAACACCGGTAATATTGCTCGCACCTGCGCAGCCACTGGCGCACCGCTGCACCTCATTGAACCTTTGGGTTTTGAGTTGAGCGATCGCTATCTTAAAAGAGCAGGTCTAGATTACTGGCCCTACGTCGATCTACATGTCCATGCATCCGTAGACGACTTTTGGCAGCACGCCAAAACAGAAGGCGGTAGACTAATTGGCTTCAGCGCTAGGGCAACCAGCAGCTATACCGACTTGCAGTATCAGTCTGATGACTGGCTGCTATTTGGTTGCGAAAGCAAAGGACTGCCCCCCGAAGTCACTGCTCAGTGCGAGCAAACCCTCACCATTCCCATGAGCAAAGGTCACGTACGCAGCCTCAACCTGTCCGTAAGTGTAGCAGTAGGGCTATTTGAAGCGCTCAGACAAACCCAACAGCTCAGCTGAGACAATCCTTAAAGTCGTACAGGAGTACCCTCATCCCGCAGACTTAGATTGCAACTTACAATTAGATCGAAACCATAGATCAGGTCGTTTTAGTCGTCATATCGGCCCCAATCCGATAAGTATTTCGTATCACGCAAGCCATTCGTGATTACTCGTAATTAATTTTTAGAAAACTCCGTATATTCCCTAGGTACAGGCGGAATCACAGTTCCTGCAAGGCTTGCAGATGCAAAGACTAGTCTTATCCTTAAATTGCGTTTTAATCAGCAATATTGAGTCTGAGCACTTTTTAGGGATTGTGCCAGTAAATAGATTGGCTGAGAGCAAATATGCCGAAAGACTTAGAACTATAGGCAATTTGCTTGCTTCCAGTTGTCACAGAACAACCGCAGATGCACAAGAGGACTCACTGCTGAAGTTTACACAGCAAAGTTTTTTGGGTATTCAGAGTAGGCCCGACTAGCAATATTGAAATCATCATTAAGTCGTGTAAACTTGCCTAAGTTGGAAAAGCTAAGTTGTGTGGGCGATTAAAGTCTGCCAACAACGAACGCATCTATCGATTATCCGGCAACACTGCTGTTAAACGAAAATCGTGACGGCCAATCCGCACTTTGCCCTTTAAAAACACTCGGCAAGCAGTCGATTGGGTTCCCGACGGTTAAACGCTGAACATTAGGAGGATATATTCCTTGAGACAAGCAACTTCACAGGAACCTGTGTCTGATTCAGGTCATTCACTTATTCTTGAGTCAAGCGAGAGCAACGGTAGCAGCCTGAAATCGGCAGCAATGCTCGGCATAGCTCTTTCGGTAGGAGCCTCTGGAGCGCTCATTTCATCGCCCGAAGCAGTAGCGGCAATCCACACGCCGACTGCGACGGCTGAGGCTTCTTCAGTCGAGACTCAGGTTGCCGCTGCATCAAGCGCCACCACCAATCAGCAAATAGTCGGCTATCACACCGTGGCCGCTGGCGAGAGTCTTTGGCAAATAGCTCAGCAACACAGAGTTGGCCTGCAAGATTTAAAGTCTGCCAACGCATTTGCACCCGAAACCTCTATTAGCGTCGGTCAAGTACTCAAAGTTCCGGCCACAGAAACAGCAGCCCTACAGGCTGAACCCGTCAAAATTGCAGCCGCTGAAGCCAACGCCGAACTGGATGCTACCGCGCGCCCACTTAGAGCAGCAAGTTCGACAGCAAGACAGGGCGCTGTTTTAGAAATGACTGTAGCGCCTGCGGTTAAAGTAGCAGATGCCACCGCAGAGACTGCTCAGATGGAAACGTCGGAGGCAAAGACTCCTGTTGTCACGGCCTACGCACCCACACCGGCTACCAGCAGCTACCGAGTCCAGTCAGGCGATACGCTTCGTAGCATTGCCTCTTCTTTGGGCACCACACCAGAAGCGATCGTCAGAGCCAATTCCCTGATCGATCCAGACGTTATCTTCGTCGGCTCTACGTTAGTTGTACCTGCAAGCCAAGCAGCGCCTCAAACTGCAATCAAGACGGCAGCAGCCCCGAGTGTAGGCGGCCAAGCGCCCACCGCACAGAGTTCATTAGGCAATATCAAAGACCAAGAAAGCAGAGACCCTTACGTAGCCAATCTGTTGGCGGAAGTTCAAGAAATTCGAAACCAGTCGGTCGAAGTTCATGAAGCTCCCTCTGTGGAAGTAAAAGCTGACGCACTGGTGCCAGATGAAAGTACGCTCGTAGCTAGCGCCGATTCCTCGGATCCGATCTCTAGACTTAATACAGCCGGTCGAGGGCCATTAGCCCCTGAAGCTCAAAATTCTCGTCCGAGCATTCAGGCAAGTCCAAGCATTCAGGCAAGCAATCAAGCCAGCAGCCAAGCAAGTAGTCAGGTCAAGGCGAGTTCTGATCTGCTAGCGGCGGCTCCGATTAGCCCAGATGCTTATATTCCTGCGCAGCGTTCCTCAGGGCAGGTTGTCTCCCCAGATATGCCTATTTTGCCTGCGGCAAGTGAGTATCTGCCAGATGCACCTGACTACTTCAACGGATATATTTGGCCAGCACAAGGTACCGTAACCTCTGGCTTTGGCTGGCGCTGGGGCAGAATGCACAGTGGCGTTGACGTGGCAGCCCCAGTGGGTACACCAGTTGTGGCAGCGGCAGCAGGGGTTGTTGAGGAGGCAGGTTGGAATTCGGGCGGTTATGGAAACCTCGTCGATATTCGCCACCCGGATGGCAGCATGACTCGTTATGGTCACAACAACAGGTTGATTGTCAGTGCGGGCCAGCATGTCAAACAAGGACAGCAAATCGCTGAGATGGGCAGCACAGGCTATAGCACAGGCCCTCACGTACACTTTGAGGTTCATCAGGGTGGCTCTACGGTCAACCCGGTGGCTTATTTGCCAAACCGATAGTCTAGGATGCGATCAAGACCTGGTCAAGATTCAGTTAAGTAGCTAAACGGTTAAGCAGCTAAATAGCTAAATAGCGATCGCGTTCGAAGCCGCTAGACAAACTATGTTGTTTAGCGGCTTCGGGCTTTGAGTATAGGGAAAGTTAATTGCTTTGTTTTGGTAGCGTTTTCGTTTCGTGTTACATTTATCTAGCTGCGATTTCGAGCTAAGAATCGCAACATACGGCTCTGTAGCTCAGTGGTTAGAGCAGGGGACTCATAAGCCCAAGGTCGCAGGTTCAAATCCCGCCAGAGCCATTTTCAGTTTTCGGTTGGCTGTTTCGATTAGAAGCACGCACGAATCGCTTTTGAACATCTATCTCAAGGTATTTCGTCATAGAAGTGATTTTCTTCTTTAGACAGACGAAAGTTACGTTGGTATTTGTTGAAATGGTGTATGTATACGAAAGCGGAGATTTAATTAATGCAAAAGATTAGCATTGGCTTAAGCGAAGAGCAAAGACAGGGCGTTGTAGATTTACTCAATAGAGATTTATCGGATAGCTACCTGCTGGTAATCAAGACTAAGAAGTACCACTGGGACGTGGTTGGGCCTCAGTTTAGAACGCTGCACGAACTGTGGGACGAACAGTACGAAGCGATTAGCATGAATATTGATGCGATCGCAGAAAGAATCCGTCAGCTAGGTGGGTATCCCATCGGCACTGCAAAAGGCTTTTTAGAGAACGCTACGATTGACGAAGACCCTGGCAATCTTCCTAATGCTGAAGGGATGGTCGCCCATCTAGTTAGCGATCACGAGCAAGTGATCCGCAACCTGCGCGACCACATTGATCAGTCGGGCGATAAGTTTCATGATGAGGGCACAGCCGACTTTTTGACGGGCCTCATGGAACAGCATGAAGAGATGGCGTGGATGCTGCGCTCCTTCCTTGAAGGTCAAGGCGTCACTCCTACCGGACAGCGCGAAACCAACTTGAGAGTGCCTGCCGCTGTGTAGGTCGTGCTGATTAAACAAAGTGTAGAACAGCAAATAGCGAACGTACTCGAATATATATTTAGGAGCGACGCTATTTGCTGTAGAAAAGTTAGGAGCGACGCTATTTGCTGTAGAAAAGGCTCTCTGTAGATTGAGAGCCTTTTTATTGCTTTGCTTCAAGTTTTTTAAATAAAGAAACCCATATCTCAGCAATCAGAGGGATTTATTTTGCGATCGCCTCTCTGTATCATTGTCTAAATAAGTTTTGAAGGTGTTTATATGATTCTGCTACTAGAAGCTGCCTTAGACAATGCGGAAGTCGCGGTAGAGTCTGCTCCCTATGCGTTCTCTTTAGCAACTGTAGGGATTGTGGGCTTCATTGCTGCAACGGTCATCGGTTCTATCGCCTGGTACAACTCCAAGCGTCCCGTCGGTTGGGAGAACAAAGAGCGTCCAGACATTGTGCCAGATATCGAGAAGTAGGCCAGGAAAACAAAGTCTAGCAATCAATTAATCTAATCAGATTAATTAACTAGAAAGTCATTAAAAAAGCTTGGGTAGATAACATCCAAGCTTTTTTATCGGGCGTGTTTTTTGAGTAGTTTAGTTATTAAAGGCAATGGGTTCTAGCAACTCATTTTACAAACTGGTTGGCTGAGGCCACAGCACCAGCAAAAAGCCCAGGCTGCTAGTGAACCTGGGCTTTTTAGGAGTTAGAGGGTAGTAGAACCGCGAGGACAAAACAACGCGGTAGTCCTAACTCTGTGAGATTGACTAGTCAACGGCGTCTTTGATGCCGTCTTTTACATCTTCTTTAGCATTAGTAGCATCAGCCTCTGCCTGCTTAGCCTTGCCTTTTGCCTGTGCTTCTTTGTTGTCAGTCGCTTTACCAGCAGCGTCTTGGGCCTTACCGGCAACGTCTTTGGCAGCAGCTTTAGCTCTATCGTCGAGTCCCATGGAGGTGTCCTCTAATAATTTGTTTTTACTCTTCTATGGTAAGAGCGAGAAAATCAGGCAACCTCTACCTTCCGGAGAGAGTTACGCGCTCTAAAGAATTAGGTTTTAATTAGCAGGGTCTTTGGCATCTTCGCTTCTGCTTTTATCCAGATCTTGAGCGTCAATAGCAGCCGCTTCGTCCTGTTTGGCTTCGCCTTCTTTTTGTAACTCTGGATTATCGTTTGCTCTGCCAAAAGCCTCTTTGAGCTTACCTTCAGTGGCTTTTTTTGCAGCTTCTGCTTTGTCTTTAATATCCATTTGGATTCTCCAAAAAATGAGCTTTATCGATTATTAATTTACCGGTGAGACACCCACAAAAGAGCCGGTCTAGGGACAGATTTTGGCTTAGTCTAAAGGGTGATTGTTTATTTTGATATGCTTAGATCCACAACGGTAGGTTAGTTGGTAACTGATGGCAAAAGATGAATCCAACACAGAGCAAAAAGCTGCGAATACAACAGCGGACTTAACGCCCCCTAAACCCAAACCACCTGCCAAACGAAATTTGGAGGAAGAGAACGAAGGTAGTATTCATAAGCGGCCTTTCCTAGCAACAGTGCGCTATTACCTGCCTGAGCGGATCCATCGTCCAGCGATTCGAACGCTTCGCAAGCTGAGCGGTGTTCTGTCAGTGAACCAGGGAGAATGGCAGTGGTTAGAACAGAAACCACTGCCGCTAAAGATTCTAAATCGCAGCTTGTGGCGCACGGCTGAACCCTCTTTCAACTACTACATTATGCTGTTTCTCTCTGGCGTTATTGCAACGCTAGGGCTATTAGCAGGAAGTACGGCAGCCATTATTGGCGCAATGATTGTGGCTCCGCTGATGGGGCCGATTGTGGGCATGGCTTTTGCGATTACGATGGGCAATCGACGATTGCTCAAGCGGGCCGGACTGTCTGTGTTTACGGGCGCATTGCTGACGGTTGGGACAGCCTACCTGATTTGTCAAATTGTAGGCATCAACACGCTCAATCCAGAGATTTTAGAGCGTACTCGTCCGACATTGCTTGACTTGGCTATTGGCTTAGCGGCTGGGGCCGCAGGTGCTTTTGGCAAAACTCGCCGAGAGGTTGCTGATGCGCTGCCGGGAGTTGCGATCGCCGTCGCATTAGTCCCGCCTCTTAGCGTCATTGGAATTGGTTTAGCATTTGGAGATTCTTCCATCTTTTTTGGCTCGTCCCTGCTGTTTTTAACTAACCTGGCCGGGATTGTCTTAAGCGGTGGACTAATTTTTATCTGGCAAGACTATGGCTCTATGAAGCGGGCCAAGAAGGGATTAACCGCTTCTACAGCCACCGTGCTCTTACTTGGATTGCCGTTAGGATTCGCGATGAAGGACTTAATTATTGAAGAGCGCGCGAGAACGTTGGTCGGTCGGCTGATTCGCGAAGAAACCCGCACCTTTTCAGAGAGCAATATTCGCAGACTTAGAGTCAAGTCGGCAGCGGGTGACTTACAAATTGATTTAGAGGTGGCTGCGCCAGAAGGCTCCATTAACCGCAATCAAATTGATCTGGTTCATCGGTTTTTAGAAAAAAAATTGGCACGTCCAGTTGTTTTGGATGTGCAGGTTCTGGCGGTTGATAATTTTGAGATTGGAAGAACAGATCAGCTTGAGGATAAGCAACAGTCGGAAGAAGATGAGGCTGATCGCACCGACGTTGAGCAGTCCGAGGTGGAGCCGGAGTAAGTTGAGCTACAAGTTGAGCTACAGACCTGGGCTAAGAGTTGGATGTAAGTTGGATTATAGACGGAGTTACAGCTTGGGTAAAAACAGCGTAAAGGTGCTTCCCTGGCCCACTTCCGATTCTAGCGTGAGCGTGCCCTGATGCATTTCGGCGATTCGTTTGGATAGGTGTAGCCCCAAGCCACTGCCTGCTCGCATGTGGTCGCCCTGATAAAACCATTCAAATATTTTGTCGCGAGCTTCGGGTTCTATGCCCGATCCGGTGTCTTGGATGGCTACGGCGATGACCTGGGCGGATGGAATTTCGACTGGAGGGGCTTGACTAACCGAAAGGAGAACTGAAATACTGCCGGAATCGGTAAATTTGATGGCATTCCCTAGCAAATTGGTGAGCAGTCTTCTAAGCTCAATGCGATCGCCCTCAGTATAATAAGACTGTTCTATCGTCTTCGTATTCTCTAGGGCATTGTCATCATTATCAGGGGTGACTATCGTGCCATTGGGTTGCTTTTCGGGGGTCTCGTTCGGCTGGGCAATCAGCTTTAGAGCCAAGGCTTTTTCTTCGGCCAATGGCTTTAGCTCTTGAACAACTTCTTTGGCTAACGAGTAAATGGAGAGGGGCGATCGCACCAACTTCTTTTGTCCAGCTTCGTGGCGGTACACCTGCAGCAGCGTATTGGTCATCTGCAACAAATTTTCGTTGTTGGTCACTACGTTTTCAATCGCTTCTGCCATATCATCTGGCGGCTCGCCAAACACACCTTGCAGACACAGACTTAGCATTCGGTTAGCGGCAACTAGCGGCGTGCGCAGATCGTGCGTGAGCCGGGCCACAAAATCATCGCGCTGGCGAATCATGGCCTGCTGTTCGTCGAGGCTGCGCTTGAGCCGCAGGAGCGATCGCACTCTAGCCATCAGTTCGTCGATATCAAACGGCTTGCGAATAAAGTCATCGGCCCCTGAATCTAAGCCTTCTGCCAGACTGGACTGATCGTGAGCGGTCACGAGTAAAATCGGGATGTAGGGGGCCGTTTTGCTTTGCCGGATGCGCCGAGTGACTTCGTAACCGTCGAGTCCCGGCATCATCACATCTAGCAAGATCAGATCGGGCGGAGATTGTTTAACGGCCTCGATTGCCAATTGGCCATTCTCTGCGCAGCTAAGGTGATAGTTGGGTTCATCGCTCAAGATGGCTTCGAGCAGAAACAGATTGTCTGGGGTGTCGTCAACAGCTAGTATTTTTCGATTCTCAGGTATTTTATCGGGGTTTTTCATAGCTTTTGCAGTGCTTTGGCGAACAGCGCTTGCAAAAATAGTTTGCAAGAATAAACAGTGCTGCGCGTTTGTTAGACGAGTTTACTGACTGACGGGCATGATCGCACTCCCGCTAACGGTAGAGGATAGCTTCAGAAAGTATGAGATCTTCCACTCAATTTGTTGCTCTTCTGCGTATGGCGCTGTAAAAAATGGAGGCTAGTCTCTACGGTGTTTTCCCTTAAAGCGTTTTGCCTTGGATAGACATATCTAATAGCTGCATGGGGTGCAGTAGCGCGATCGCTGTCCCTTGTTTTGCCAAAGCCTGTTTAACCTGCAAAGAACAACCCGGATTAGACGAGGCAATCAGAGTCGCGCCCGTATTGAGTAGATTAGTCACCTTCATAGTGCCAAGCTCTTCAGCAATTTCGGGCTGAAGCATGTTGTACACGCCCGCGCTGCCACAGCAAAGCGCTGCATCCATTGGTTCACGCAGCGTCAGTCCAGGAATTTGCTGCAATATTTCGCGTGGCTGGCGGCTAATTTTTTGGCCGTGGAGGAGGTGGCAGGCATCTTGATACACTGTTACC
>JBBSOB010000098.1:0-15170 GCA_038260205.1 Phormidesmidales cyanobacterium | reverse complement strand
GCCAAATCTTCAAGGCTCACCGTTTGGTTCTCACGGATGAGCTTGGTGGACTCGGTATGCAGAAAGTTTTTACGGATGTTGCAAATCTTTAGCTGTAGCTTGGCGAGCTTTAGTCGGAAAGCCTCTCGACGATTTGAACCCTTCTGCTGACGGGCCAGACGCTTTTGAGTGCGGCTAACCTTTTTGTCTAGCTGAGAGTAATCAGGCGCTTTAATCGCGTCGCCAATGCTAGGAAAACCAAAGACCTTAATCCCTAAGTCGATACCGATTGAAGCCCTCAAAGGTTCTACACTTTTTTGCTCAACCTCTACAACGAAGCTCGTAAAGTACTGCCCAGCAGTATTCTTGATAATCGTCACAGAGTTAGGCTCAGATGGTAGCTTGCGCGACCATTGAACCCTAAAACGCCCCATCTTTGCCAGCACTAGCTTTCCATTCGAGAGGCTAAACCCCCGCTGAGTAAACCGTGCTACCTGGGTATTGGTGCGCTTCTTAAATCTAGGGAACTTAGATCGCCCCTTGCCTTTAAGCGCTGCAAACCAGTGATTAAAGGCTACGCCTAGATCTTGAACCGACTGCTGCAAAGGCACAACAGACACCTCCGAAAGCCACGCTCTAGCCTCAATATGCTTAGCCTGCGTAATCACCAGCTTTTGCAACTCAGCGTTACTCGGCCACTTTTCGCCATCAGGCGTTGCCTTCACTAAAGCCAGGGCGTCGTTATACACAACCCGCACACAACCAAACACCTGAGCAAGTTGAGATTGCTGCAAACGGTTCGGATAGATTCGGTACTGGTAGCGTGCTTTCATACTACAATTGTACAGCACTGTACGTACAAAAGCATGAAAAAGAGACTAGATCTACGCATCTCTGCTGAAGACTTGAAGATCCTTGAAGACTACTGCGCCCGGACAGGAGCAACTAAAACAGGGGCAATCGTTATGCTGATTCGGACACTCAAGAAATCGCAAGATGCGGACTAAAAGTCCGGGGCTTTAGACCCGCCCCAGAATGATGAATGCATCTTCTATCTATTGGTTGTTTTACTCAAACGGACACTACCGGCAAACTCAATAGACTAATTCAGTCGCTGGATGATGATCCTCTCAGGAATCGCGCGTAGAGCACCAATTTTTGAATCGCTCATTGAGGCGTGGTTTGAGAGTGTCAAGCGTTTCCCAAGTGTCGGGAATATAGTAAACAAGCTCGATGGCAAACCCGGTTACAGAGGTGTAGTCGTCAATGTATTTACCGTGCTGTGGCTTTTCTTCCAAAAAATAATCCGTTGCGAAAGCATTGCCAACATCATTTAGATCGCTGTCAACAAATTTACCGTCACAATGGGAAAGGAAGAACTCTCCAGGCGTTTGTGTCCTAGATTTAATCGGTTGTAAATCGTCCGATGATACGTCATCGCTAGCCAAACCAGAAAGAAAGGCCCAGACAACAAACATTCCAATATGAGTTGCTCCAGCATCAGGGGACAAGTCCGCAGGGAAATCACCATCGGAGTGCCATGACGCATCATCGTATTTCATTGCGCTTTAAGTATCTTTTCCTATCGGCTATTGTCTCTTTTCGGTTATTTGCTCTTATCTACTAGCTGACTCTTTAGCCTTATCCTGCGGCGCATTCTCTTGAACTATGGGCGTAGTTTTGCTCTGTCTACGAGGCTGGTTATCGACTGAGTATTCAGCGGCAGCGTTTGCATTTTCTACTTTCCTGGAGAGTCTGGGCTTGGGTGTGGGTTTTGCGCTCTCGCTTGATGCGCGATCTGATGTGCGATCTTCTGGGCGCAGGTGTGCAGGGCGGGCCTGATCGTAGGCCATTTGGAGGGCGGCGGCGGCGATCGTGCGAATGTCGTATTCTTCGCTGAGCTGCGAGACGATGGGAAGGAAAGAGGCCAGGCGTTCGCTGGTAACGGCCTCTCTGACGCGAGTCTGAAGCTTTTCTAAGTGGCGGGCGGCAATTTGAGCTTGCGTCGGTATCTGGGCGTATTCGACGGGCTTGTTGAAGCGCCTTTCGACGCGGGTGATTTTGTATTTTTCTAGTGGCTTGACGATGGCGATCGCTCTTCCTTCTTTCCCTGCCCGTCCCGTTCTCCCAATCCGATGCACGTAGCTATCCAAATTATCAGGCAGTTCGTAGTTAATCACATGGCTCAAATCATCCACATGAATACCTCTCGCGGCGATATCAGTCGCAACCACCCAGCGAACCTGCCGCTGCTTAAATCGCTGCAAAAGCCGCTCTCTTTGAGACTGATTCAGATCGCCGTGGTACTCATCGGCGCTGTGACCCGCTGCCTGAAGCTGACGGGTGAGTTCAGCGGCAGTGCGACGGGTGCGTACAAAAATAATGGCGCTTTCTGGATCTTCCATTTCTAGAATCGGCATCAGCGCTCTAGGTTTGCTCCAGCTTTGAGGCACGACATAAGCGACCTGCTTAATGCTGGCAGTAGAGGCTTTTTGCGCTTCTACGCTAACGGTAACTGGCGATCTTAAAAAGCGAGTGGCCAACTTTTGAATGGCGGGTTCCATCGTCGCTGAGAAAAAGGCAGTTTGGCGCTCATCTGGGGTGTGGCCCAAGATCTTCTCTACGTCTTGGATAAAGCCCATATTGAGCATTTCGTCGGCTTCGTCTAGCACCATCATGCTGAGTTTGCCGAGCACCAGTCCGCCCCTGTCAATGAGGTCGATAATGCGGCCCGGTGTGCCAACCACAATTTGAGATCCCTTTCTCAATTTGCTCAGCTGTAGACCGATAGACTGCCCGCCATAAACGGAGGTGACGAAGACTCTAGGGTCTGTATTGAAGCTCTCCATGGCCTGACTGACCTGCATCGCTAGCTCGCGAGTGGGCGTGAGTACCAGCGCCTGCACATGGTATTTCGCCGGGTCAATTTGTTCGAGTATCGGCAGGGCAAAGGCAGCCGTTTTACCCGTGCCCGTCTGCGCCAAACCCACGACATCGTGACCGCTCATGAGCTGAGGAATAGCCTGGTTTTGGATCTCGGTAGGCCGGGTAAATTCCATCTTTGTTAGATGGTCAACGCGGTTGGCAGAGAGTCCTAAATCGGCAAACGAAGAGGTCATTTATGTTCCTGGGAGTTTAGCTGTGTACGATATCTAGCGGGTTAGATATCAAAAAAATGAGCATGTAATCGCGCTGGTTTAAGCGCTAGCGGAGGTTAACTCAGTGGAGAAAGTGCTTGGCGATGGCGATGTAGCGGAGGCGTTGACGACGCTGCCAAAAAGATCGTAAGTGTCGGCGGCTTCGATGATCACAGGGACGATTTGTCCGAGAGCGGCGCTGCCTTTTGCATATACGAGTCCGTCTACATCAGGAGCAAAGCGATCGCTCCTCCCAATCAATTCACCGGTAGAAGGATTTTCCTGCTCTATCAATACGTCTACAGTGCGACCTACCTGCGCCTGATTTTGACGGAAGGAAATATCCTGCTGCTCGAACATGATCTCTTCGCGGCGAGCATCCATCGTGGCTTGAGCGACCTGATTCGGTAGGTCGTAGGCAGCGGTGCCTTCTTCGGCAGAGAAGGTAAAGACGCCTACATGGTCGAACTGATGCCGCTGAACGAAGGTTTTGAGATGTTCGAAGTGCTCTCTCGTTTCGCCAGGGAAGCCCACGATGAAAGTGGTGCGCAAGACGGCCTCGGGAAGCGCGGCTTTGAGGTTGTCGATGATGTCGTCGTTGACATGGCCCTGCCAGGGGCGGTTCATCGACTTGAGCACGGTGGGATGTGAGTGCTGCAAAGGCAGATCTAGGTAAGGCAGCGCGTTGGGCGTTTCGCGAATGGCGTCGATGACGGCAGGGGTGAGGCCGGTGGGATAGGAATAGTGCATTCTGACCCAGGGCACATCAACCTCGCCTAAGGCGCGTAGGAGTTCGGCTAGTTTGGGCTTGCCGTAAAGGTCTACGCCGTAATTGGTGGTGATTTGAGAGATCAAAATGATTTCTTTGACGCCCTGAGCCGCTAGCTGATGGGCTTCGGCGACAATGGATTCAATGGAGCGCGATCGCTGTTTTCCTCGCAGGTGAGGAATAATGCAAAAAGCGCATTTGTAGTCGCAGCCTTCAGCTACTCGCAGGTAAGCCACGCCTTCTGACGTGGTGCGATAGCGAGGAACGGTCTCATCAGCAATGTAAACCGGATTTTCGGTGACTTCTTTGATCCGCTCTCCGGCTTCGGCGCGCTCTATTACATTGACGATTTTGTGGTAGTCGCCAGTGCCGACGAGGGCGACCGCTTCTGGAATTTCTTCTAGCAGCTCACCTTGAAAGTGCTGAGCTAAGCAGCCGGTAATGACAATCTTTTTCTTAGCTTCGGCTAGCTCTACTAAAGTCCGAACCGACTCCTCTCTGGCCTCTTGAATAAAGCTACAGGTATTAACGATGACGTAATCTGCGCCTTCTTCATCTGCGCCGATGCCGTAACCTGCTTTGGCTAGCAGCCCTAGCATATGCTCGCTATCTACTCTATTTTTCTCGCACCCTAGATGCGAAAGTGCAATTGTAGGTTTGCGTCCCATGAAATACTCTCTAGTTTTTTGGATTTGGACTTTTCAGATATTACGTCGGATATCACACAAGGCAGGCGTAGCGATCGCTCCTGTGAATGCCCCGATGCAAACAGCAAATCCTCTACCCAAAAATCATAACATAACTACATAATCGGACAGCGAAAACATCAAACAGCGCCCAGCTAATAAGGCTTAAGCCTACTCACGGCAGGCCGAAAGATAGCTGAATATGGCCTATACATCCCCTCTTTTCGAGCGTCTGCTTAACTAGCTCATAGAGTGACTCATAGAGTGATAAAACTTTGCCTGAAACTCTTAGCATTGGCTGTTAAGGTAGATCGAGGCCCAAGCCGCTGTCCTTGAGCCTGTCCATCAGTAACGACCGATCAATAGTGACTGAACTGCGAGTCCGAGATAAAACCCCGTGGACTTAATCCAAATTTTTAAAACGGCCAACCCTGTCATTGGCGTTATCCATCTGCTGCCACTGCCTAATTCCGCTCGCTGGCAGGGCGATTTGCAAGCTGTGATTGCGCGCGCTGAGCAGGAGGCGACGGCGCTCGCTTCTGGCGGTGCCCACGGCCTGATTGTCGAGAACTTTTTTGATGCGCCGTTTCCGAAGTCTAAGGTAGATCCAGCGGTGGTCAGTGCGATGACGCTGATTGTGCAACGCCTGAAGCATTTGATAACGCTGCCGATTGGCATTAACGTGCTGCGTAATGATGCGCGCAGTGCTTTGGCGATCGCTACCTGCACCGGGGCGAGCTTTATCCGGGTGAACGTTCTCACGGGCGTGATGGCCACTGACCAGGGCTTGATTGAGGGTGAGGCATACGATCTTTTGCGCTATCGCCGGGAACTAGGTAGCGATGTGAAAATTTTGGCCGATGTGCTGGTTAAACATGCGAGTCCGCTGGGAACGCCGACTCTAACCACTGCCGTAGAAGATACGATTCATCGCGGCTTGGCCGATGGGATAATTTTGTCGGGGTGGGCGACTGGTAGACCGCCTCGGCTAGAAGATTTGGAGCTAGCTAGAGCCGCAGCGGGCAATACGCCAGTATTCGTCGGGAGCGGCGCGAACTGGAGCAACGTTGGCGAGCTGATGCGTCACGTAGACGGGGTGATTGTGTCTAGCTCGCTAAAACGCAAAGGAAAAATTGAGGAGCCAGTGGATCCGATTCGAGTACGTCAGTTTGTGACTGCCCTAGCAGAAGCGGTAGCCCAAAGAGATGAGCTTCAGCATCTTGAAACTAAACCTGGAAAGCGTTCGATTGCTACGGTATAGCAAAATCATCAGCGATGAGTGACGCCTGGGTTTGTGTGACACTCTAGTTTTCAATTATGGGTATTGTTGTCTAAGATTAATTGTTGTTGATTTGGCTGTTGGCTAGGCACTTGTTTCTATGAAAACTTCGAGACGTCGGCGTCAGGAAACGCTTTGGATTCACCGTTGGTCGCGTCCGATTATTGGCGCGATCGCGGCGATAGGTGCGGCAGGTACCGGATATCTGACTATCACAAAGCTGATGGACAAGTCAGCCGCTTGTGCCGCAGGGTGCGATCGCGTTCTCAACAGCGAATGGGCGACTATTTTTGGTTTGCCACTCACCCTGTTTGGCTGTTTGGCCTACCTCTCAATGCTGGTGCTGGCGGTGGCTCCGCTGCTAATAACGGGTGAAAAGAATGCTGAACAGCGCGCCAAAGTAGAAGGCTGGACTTGGCCGCTGCTATTTGTCATTGCTACCGGCATGATGGTGTTCAGCGGCTTTTTGATGTACATACTGGCGACAGACATCAAGGCGGTTTGCCCTTACTGCATTGCGTCAGCGCTGATGTCCACGGCGATGTTCTTCTTGGTGGTATTGGGTCGCCGCTGGGTTGATCGCAGTCAGCTCCTATTTTCGGGGGTGATTATTGCAATGGTGGCGCTGGTGAGTACATTTGGCCTGTATGCGGCCAATGGTCAGATTGGCGCTGGCCCAGTCGCGACGGATGGGACGGCTGGCCCTGAAATAACGACCTCTTCAGGCGAAGCAGAAATTGCATTGGCGAGCCATTTAACGGACATTGACGCCAAGATGTACGGCGCTTACTGGTGTCCTCACTGTCACGACCAGAAGCAGCTTTTTGGTAAAGAGGCGTCTAAAAAGATTCCTTACATTGAGTGCGCAGAGGATGGGGCGAAGTCTCAAGCGGCCTTGTGTCAGACGGTGCCTGAGGTTAAGGGCTATCCGACTTGGGACGTGAAGGGACAGTTTCTCAGCGGCGCTCAGTCTTTGCAGACGTTGGCTGAGGCTTCTGGCTACGAAGGGCCAACAGACTTTGTGAATAATTAGATTAATTGATTAGCTCGGTTGATTAGATTGGTTGGTTGGGAGTCGCTATTTCACTTTTTCCAGTGAGATTTAAGGTCTAGTCGGGTGGATAGCTCGCTGCGAATTTGAGTCATGATCGAGTCTTCGTCAATTTCGCTGACGATTTTGGCGACGACGGCTTTGGGACTTTGATCGCCCCAGGTGGCTCCGTTGGCTAAGTAGGTTTTGGTGACTTGCGCGATCGCATAAGTCGACACGCCAGAAACGGCAGCCTGAGTCAGTGCAACCGATACATAAGGAGTTGCCGTTAGTCCCCCGGTTGGAATGGCCGCTGCTGCCAAGGCGCTTTTGAGGCCACTTAGTCCAAAACTGACGATTAATTCGCTAGCGGTTAGGCCACCCATCGCGAAAGCAATTTTTTTCAGGAGTTGCGCTGCGCCCTTTTGCGTCATCTCCAGGCCGTATAGCCGCGCGAGTACAACGATTAGCGCGATGTCGATGGCGGCACCGCTGAGCAGGTCGATGACGGTGATGGGGTTAAGGGCAACGGCAATAGATTTGGTGATGACGGTTTTCCAGATGGTGTCGTCGGCGGCGCGATCGCGTAGGGTCAATTTCTGCGCGACAATTTGCTCATTAATCTCATCGGCATACAGCAGCGTATTCAGCGCGACAAGGGCTTTGCCTTCTCTCTGCAAAATTTCTAGAATCTTGATCTTTAGTTCGGCGACATCCGGCTGGCCGCGTTCGGTGCAAGTTTGCAGGATGCCCTCGGCAGTGCGCGTGGCTCGCTTTACCAACGGAGCCGCGGCGGTGGTGACTAAGTGATCTGAAGGAATCAAATTGGTTAGCCGGTCGGACTGGAGAGTTTGAAGAATTTGAGTGCGATCGCTCTCTAAATACTGATCGGCTTTGTTAAACACCAGCAAAATGGGCTTACCCGCCCGGTGCAGCTCGCTCAGTGCGGTGTGCTCTAGCTGGGTAAGATCTCCCGAAATAACAAAAAGAATCAGGTCGGCCTGACGGGCCACTTTTTGGGCAATGGCCTGTCGGCGATCGCCCCCCACTTCATCAATGCCCGGTGTATCAATTAGCTCAACCTTAGAAGCCTGCTGTCCGGCCAGCGTCGCTCGATAGATATCCTCGACTGCGCCGGACTCGCGCTCACCAGACTCGTTTGTCTCTGACTGCCAAAGAACACTTTCGGCCTGCTGCGTAACGCCATGCAAAGGCCCGGTTTGAAAAATGGGCTGACCCACCAGCGCATTGAGTAAAGAAGACTTGCCCCTACCCACCATGCCAAATACGGCAATATGCACCACCTGAGTCTCTAGCTTGCGTAAGACGCCGCCTAGATGATGAATTTCATCGTCCAACCCTGCTCGCTCGCGGGCCGAAAGATCGAGGTTATCTATCAGGTTTGAGACGGCGGCGATCGCCTGCTGATACCTCAAATCGTCCGTTAGCTGATCGAACTGCTCGGTCGACGGGGCCTTTGCGATGGCCGTAGCTGGGTTGGTAAGTTCGGGAGAAATCTCGCCCATAGGTTGATAATCGGTAGAAAATAGGCCGTTGGTGGAGTCTCCCGTGAGGGAGGAAATGATGAGAGAATACGACTAGTAACGCTTAGCGTCAGCGTTGATTTGATGTTGATTGATTCTATTTTGAGTGTCTTATGGAGTTTGAGAGCACCGCGCAGCGAGCCTGTTACAACCGAATTGTGCCCTGGATGCAAGATCTGTTCGGAGAAGCTGCTGTCTTATTTGAGGACGAACCCCTCTTTATCGTAACGATTGGTTCGGCAGTTGCCTCTACTCGCATCGTGTCTTGGGAAAATAATGATGCCTTAATTACCACGCGCTCTTTTGTAGTAACCGACATTGATGTCACCCCAGAGCTTAGCTACTATCTGTTACGGGCCAACAACGGCATTCATTTTGGTCGGTTTGCCCTCGATAACGAGAACGACATTGTCTTCGAGCACAGCCTCGTTGGGTCTACCTGCGACCAAATTGAGCTAAAAACTTCGGTGACCACAGTTATTCGCCTAGCCGATGACTACGACGATGAAATTGTGGCTCGCTGGGGCGGGCAAAGAGCCTTGGAGCGGTGGACGGCTTCTTGATTCGTTATTCCCATATTTTTATGGTTTTATCTTTACCGCCGGTAATGAGCGTTTGTCCTCTAGCTTTAAATGCCGTGGCCAAAACCCAGTCAGAGTGGGCGTCCAGGCTTTCTACGAGCTGGTAGTTAGATAGGTTCCAAAGTTTTACCGTGGTGTCGGTGCTGCCGCTAGCGAGCGTACTGCTGTCGCTACTGATGGCTAAACTCACGACGTGGTTTTGATGACCTTCTAGCGTCGCTTTCAATTTGCCCGTTTCTAAAGACCACAGCTTGACGGTTTTGTCCCAGCTACCGCTGGCCAGCGTCTTGCCATCGGGGCTAATGGCCACTGCGCGTACGTCGCTCTGATGTCCGGTGAAGGTTTTTAGCGGCTGTCCGGTGGCTAAATCCCACTGACGGACGGCGCGGTTGCTGTCTCCACTTACAAAAGATTGGCCCTCTGGCGAGACGGCTACCGACCATACGATTGCGCCATTGTCAGTGCTGTAAAGCGGCTGACCGGTTTCTAAGTCCCAGGCGGCAAGGGTGCCATCGTTGGCCCCGCTGATAAAGCGACTTTCGTCTGGCGCGATCGCAATAGACCAAACTGAGACAGATGAGGGTAGATGATACAGCAGTTTGCCTGTTTCTAAGTTCCATGCCTTGATGCCGTCACCGCTGCTGCTGATAAGCCGACGGGTGTTGGGCGCGATCGCAATGGCTCTTACCTTATCCTCATGGGCTTCTATCGTTCGAATGGGTTCTCCGCTTCCCTGGTCTCTAATCGTGATTAGCCCGGTCTCCTCGCCGCTGACGATCAGGTTAATATTGCGGCCTTCGTCCGTATAGGTAGCGATCGCCCAAACGGCGCTAGACTCTGTGATGGAATTAGCGAGCGTCAGCGGTGAAGCAGCGGTGGTGGAAGAATTGCTGTCCTTATTGGCGTCTTTGCGGCTATCCTTCTTGGCGTCCGCTGCCGGAGTTACCCCTGGTTCTAAATCGTGGCTGGTCTTTGAGCGCAAACCTTCTTCTG
This sequence comes from Phormidesmidales cyanobacterium, assembly GCA_038260205.1. Classification (GTDB taxonomy): domain Bacteria; phylum Cyanobacteriota; class Cyanobacteriia; order Phormidesmidales; family Phormidesmidaceae; genus Phormidesmis. The sequence goes on along the minus strand of JBBSOB010000098.1, from coordinate 5,172 downwards.
GGAGGGTGTCTGATTTTTCAGTCGATGACGGTGTTAGGGTTTTTGGCTGTGAAGCGGTTAGTCCCTCAGAGATAAAAGTCAGTGCTGTTAGCACCGTGACTGCGACTATTGACGTGCACACACTCACGAATGTGGTTTTTAGCACTGGGAAGGGGGGCGTTTCCTGGCCGGGAAGCTGAGAGGCGATCGCCCCATCCTCTAGACCAACCGTCTCTGAAATAGGCGATTTGATCGAACCAACAGCGGCTTCGCTGATGACCGCAGGACTCGCGCCAACACATTGCTCTGCAACGACCTCCAATGCAGAAGCTGAGCGCTCAAGCCGCTGCAGAAGCTCCTCTCCGTTTTTAGCGGCTTCTGCGTAGCTATTTCCCTGTGCCTGGTAGCTCTGTTCAGGAAAATCAGGTAGGTGTACCAGATAGCATCTCTCTTTGTCTGACCAAACGATGACCATCTGATACTGAGGCGTACTCATGATTTGCTGTCTGCTTGCTGTCTTACTACTCTAGCCCTATCAATCTAAATGAAAACCCCCGCCGGAGTGGGTATCCAGTGAGGGTTCTCATGATTAATTTATGTTTGCGCCAGTAGTTTGGCGCTAGTAGTTTCGAGTCAGTAGTTTTGCGCCAGAAGCTTGGAGCCAGTCGCTAGACTAGAAGGCAGGCTGCGCTGTCTTTTGAGTCGGCTGTTCAAGGGTCTCGTTAGCGCTGAGTGAGGAAAAAGCGGCGGATGAAGGAGAAACGAGATGTGCTCTACCGTCTTCGGCTCGCTTTTGAGAAACGCCTAGAAAGCCTATCGCGAGAATCATGACGGGGGAGCCTATTACTGCTGCGATCGCTAATGCAAACATAGAGGAGTCCTTACTGTGTACTGTATTTTTAGCCTTTTGCGGAGGATGACCCCAAGAGTGAAAACCCTTAAATTTTAGACCTTCTTAAAGCTTAGGTAAAGCAACTCGTGAAGATAAGAATAAACGATTCTTTTACTGTACTCGAAGAACGCCTAGACCTATTAAAATGCCCCGCAATAATTAAGCTGAATCAGCCCGCGGTTAATTTTCAATAAAAAACTCAGCTCGTTCGTAAACAAGCTGAGGCTGCTAGGGACTAAAGTTTTGGCGATTGCCGAACCGGTTTTATCGGCCCATGCCCACGTACTGAAAGCCCTGGGCTTCGAGTCCTTTTTGATCTAGAAAATTGCGACCGTCAATCATCACAGGCGCGTTCATGAGTTGGGCCATTTTGCCGTAGTCTAAGTCTCTAAACTTAGCCCAGTCGGTTACTAGTACGAGCGCATCGCAGCCATCGGCCAATCGCTCGGGGTCAGTTTCAACGATGACGCCAGAAAGTCCCTGGCTGACGCCGCTTTGAGACACAATCGGATCGTAGGCTTTGACTCTAGCGCCTAGCCGATTAAGCTGCTCGATCATAATCAGCGAGGGGGCGTCGCGCATGTCGTCGGTGTCGGGCTTGAAGGTGAGGCCGAGTAAGCCAATGGTTTTACCTTTCAAGATTTTGAGCACTTTCTGCAGCTTTTCGATGGTGAGAACACGCTGACGATCGTTGACGTTGATAGTGGCCTTGAGCAGCTCAGCTTCGTAGCCGTAGTCGTCGGCGGTGTGTACGAGAGCAGATACATCTTTGGGAAAGCAGGAGCCGCCCCAGCCAATCCCGGCCTGCAAGAATTTGCTGCCGATGCGCGAGTCCAGGCCGATACCTGCGGCAACTTGAGTGACATCTGCACCGACGCGATCGCAAATATTAGCCACTTCATTGATAAAGCTAATTTTGGTCGCTAAAAACGCGTTAGAGGCGTACTTCACCATTTCCGCAGAGCTGAGGTCAGTGACGACTACCGGCACTTGAGGCGCGTCCTTATCTTCGGCGAATTTGCGCTCTACGATTGGGGTGTAGAGTTCTTTCATCATGGCGATCGCTTTATCGTTATTGCTGCCTAGCACAATGCGATCGGGGTTGAAGGTGTCGTAGACCGCAGAGCCTTCTCTCAAAAACTCAGGATTGCTCACGACGTCGAAAGAGGCTTTGACCTCAATCGGCGCAGCCATCGGAGCGCCTGCACCCACGGGAACTTTCTGACGCTCAGCAATGCCGTCTAGCACAATCATTCGCACCCAGTCGCCAGAGCCAATAGGCACGGTAGACTTGTTGACAATGACTTTGTAGCCGTCGGCGAGGTGTTCGCCAATGCCGCGAGCGACGGCTTCTACATAGCGGGTGTCGCTTTCCCCGGTCGGCAGAGCTGGGGTGCCCACGGCAATGAATAAAATATCGCCGTGGCCGACGCCGACACCTATATCAGAGGTAAATTCTAAGTTGCCTGAAGCCATTGAGGACTTCATCAAATCAGAAAGACCCGGCTCATAAATCGGCGACTGGCCAGACTTCATGAGCTGCACTTTTTCTTCATTGTTATCCACACAGATAACCTGATGACCAATGTGCGATAAACACACACCTGTCACTAGGCCAACATAGCCAGTTCCAATAACGCAAACACGCATGATGGTAACACTCTCTTAATTTGGATAATTTGGATGGTTTGGATCGTCTGAATGGGTCTAAAAAGGGGTCGATGCTCAAACTTGGGCCGGATGAAATCACCCTCTACTGAGAACGGCTGTTAGGGAGCGGTAACGATAGTTTCTGGAAGATTCTGACTGAGGGTGCCGTTGGCTGCCATGCGATCGCGAAAATCAGCAATGGTTTTCTCTAGCCCAGCTTGCAACTCCACCGTGGGCTGCCAATTAAGCAGCGCTTTGGCCTTAGTGATATCAGGCTGGCGGCGGCGCGGATCGTCTAGCGGCACAGGCTTGTACTGCACCTCCACACTGGGATTCACCATCTTTTGAATGGTTTCTGCTAGCTGCAAAATAGTGTACTCGCCCGGATTGCCAATGTTAATCGGCCCGGTTTGGTCGCTGTTCATCAGGCGAATAAAACCATCGACCAAATCGGACACGTAGCAAAAACTGCGGGTTTGAGAACCGTCCCCATACACCGTGAGCGGCTGTCCGCTAAGCGCCTGAACGATAAAGTTACTGACCACTCGACCATCGTTTTCCAACATTCGAGGGCCGTACGTATTGAAAATTCTGACGACTCGAATCTCGACATCGTTTTGACGGTGATAGTCGAAAGCAAGGGTTTCGGCCATGCGCTTGCCTTCGTCGTAGCAGCTACGAATGCCGATGGGGTTAACGCTGCCGCGATATTCCTCGGGCTGAGGGTGAACTTCGGGATCGCCGTAGACTTCGGAAGTAGAGGCTAGGAAAAATCTGGCTTTAACGCGCTTTGCCAAACCCAACATATTGAGCGTACCCAGCACGTTGGTTTTAACGGTTTTGACCGGATTGTACTGATAATGCACCGGGGAAGCAGGACAGGCCAGATGATAGATTTGATCGACTTCCAGGCGAATCGGCTCGGTAATGTCGTGCCGAATGAGTTCGAAGTAAGGATGATCCATCCAGCGCAGGACGTTGCGCTTGTGTCCTGTATAGAAATTATCTAGACAAATAACCTCGTGGTTAGCGTTCATGAGCCGATCAATGAGATGGGAGCCAATGAAGCCAGCACCTCCGGTGACTAAAATTCTCATAGGTTTAGATATATGCCTGCAAAGACGTTGAGCATTTCCCAAAAAACGACTGCCGTATCGCATTTCCTGTCGCATTTCGAGTCATGTTCCGAACATCTACTGAGGCTCGAAACTGACTAAAAATGTAACAAAGTTTTCTTGATACAATTGACAATCTTTTAGGCGTTCACTAAAACTTCAACCGCTTTTAGGAATACCCAGATTATTTCTGCACATATCAAACTTTCTTGACCCCGCTAGCTAGACTGCCTTTCAAATGACCTGCTACTAGCTACTAGGTGTCAGCTTTAGCACGGCCATAAACGCCTCTTGAGGAACATCTACGGTTCCTACCGATTTCATTCGCTTTTTACCTTTGGCCTGTTTTTTCAGCAGCTTTTTCTTTCTCGAAATATCGCCGCCATAGCACTTGGCCAATACGTCTTTACGCAGCGCCGGAATGCTCTCACTCGCAATAATGCGGCTACCGATAGAGGCTTGAATCGGCACCTTAAACTGGTGGCGCAGAATCAGCTCTTTGAGCTTTTCGGTGAGAGCGCGGCCCACATAATAGGCTTTGTCCTTGTGGACAATGGCCGCTAGCGGATCGACCTTGTCGCCGTTGATCATCACATCTAGCTTCACTAGCGCATTTTCCCGATAGCCAATGAGCTGATATTCCATGCTGGCATAGCCTTTGCTGCGCGATTTCATCTGGTCGAAGAAGTCGGTAACGACCTCTGCTAGCGGCAGCTCGTAAATTAGCGTGGTGCGGCCGGGCGTGAGGTATTTCATATCTTGAAACTCTCCTCGGCGCGCCTGACACAGTTCCATCAGCGTGCCGACAAACTCTTCGGGCGTGATGATGTCTACCTTGATGTAAGGTTCTTCGATTTTCTCGCGCTGCTGGGGATCGGGCAGCAGGCTGGGGTTGTCAATTTCGATAACTTCGCCCGTGATGGTGGTGACTTTGTAGATGACTGAGGGCGCAGTGGTGATTAAATCTAGGTCGTATTCGCGCTCTAGCCGCTCTTGCACAATCTCCATGTGCAGCAGTCCTAAAAATCCGCAGCGAAAGCCAAAGCCCATGGCGCTAGAGGTTTCGGGTTCGTACTTTAAGGCGGCGTCGTTGAGCCGCAGTTTATCGAGGGCTTCGCGCAGATCTTCGTACTGATCGGAGTCGGTGGGAAACAGGCCGCAGAAGACGACGGGTTTGGCTTCTATATAACCGGCTAGCGGCTCTGTGGCGGGTCTTTTGACTAGGGTGATGGTGTCGCCGACGCGGGCGTCTTCGACTGATTTAATAGAGGCGGAGATGTAGCCTACCTCGCCGGAATGCAGCTCGTCTACGGGCTTTTGGGTGGGGGCCAAAACGCCTAGCTCGTCAATGTCGTATTCCTGGCCGGAGGCCATCAGGCGGATGCGATCGCGCTTTCCAATGGTGCCATCGGTCACCCGAAAATAAATAATCACCCCCCGATAGCTGTCGTAATAGCTATCAAAAATTAAGGCTCTAACCGGCTCGTCGTGTTTGTCTTCTGGGGGCGGAACTAAGTAAACAATAGACTCTAAAAT
>JBBSOB010000097.1:0-15199 GCA_038260205.1 Phormidesmidales cyanobacterium | reverse complement strand
GGAAAGACTTTTGACCATTCGTAAGCGGAAGATCCGCCGCCAAAGCCGTGCAAAAAGAGCAGCGTTTTTCTTTCGCTCAGCGGTGGGTTCACCGGATACTCGGGCAGCGCTGGCATGTAGTAAACCATCTGGCCTAGTCGCGTCATAGCGCTCTTTTGATCGACATAGGGAATTGAGAGCATAGCAAGACTCCGGTAGCACTTTCCTCTAAATCGTATGAGATGAATGGGTTAACTAAATGCTGCTAAAGAGAGAACTTCTAATCGGGCGATCGCTAGTCCCTATGCATAGCAGCGATCTAGACATTCCTTCATGACCCGGTGGTGATTAAACGCTAGCGTCATATTAAGCGCGGTTTCTACCTCTACCCATTTGGCCTCAACCACTTCGCCCTGAGAAACCTGCGGATCTAACTTAGGTAAATCTGCCTCTTCTAGGTGGAACATCAAAGCGTATTTGAGTGTGACGTTTTGACGACGAAAAGGCGCACTGTAGACCTCATACGGATGGTCTAAGTCTCCTTCAAAGCGAAAGTCTTCTACTAGCTGAGGCAAATCGAGGCCGAGTTCTTCCCACACTTCTCGATATACGGCCTGTGTTGTTGTTTCGTCATAATCCAGGTAGCCGCCGGGTAATCCCCACAATCCTACTGCTTCGGGCAAGTCTTCTCCTCGCAGACCTAGCGGGACGTATTTGATGCCTTTACTAACGAAGAAGAGAACGGGTAAAACCGTGACGCTACGGCTAATCCAGATTTCCTTTCCCTTGTGTTGAATGCAGCGATTAGGCGTGCTTTTAAATTTCATAGGAGAGTGGTTTTTGTGAGAGATCGAACAGTAGCCAAACAGTATAAGAGAGACTTTTCACAACAGTTGATCGATCATTCTGTTGGCTTGATCTAGGTAGCCACCGCCGAAGAGATTGTAGTGATTGATGATGTGATAAAGGTTGTAGAGCGTTTTGCGCTGTTCGTAGCCTGCGTTGAGGGGTCTGACTGATTGATAGGCTTGATAAAACGACGCGGGGAGTCGGCCAAAAAGTTCAGTCATGGCCAAATCGGTTTCGCCGTCGCCGTAGTAGGTGGCTGGATCGACGATGACGGGTTCGCCGGCTGAGGTGATAGCCGAGTTGCCAGACCACAAGTCGCCGTGCAAGAGCGAGGGCGAAGGCGAATGGTTAGACACAAGACGAGGGATGGCGCTCATGAGTTCATCGCGGCGGGGGAAGTGCGCGCCTTTGTCGTGGGCTATTTCAAATTGGGGGCCGAGGCGGCGATCGCGCCAAAATTCGCTCCAATCGGCACACCACCCGTTTTGCTGCGGCGTTGCGCCAATCGTATTATCCCGATGCCAGCCAAAGCCCTGATCGCTAGTCACGTTATGCATGGCGGCTAGTTGCTTGCCCATTTTTTGCCAGGACTGGTCGGAGCCTCTACCGCCTAGCGAGAGCCATTCCATCACGATGTAGGCCGAGTCGCCGGTGACGCCGCATCCTAATGGCTGCGGAACTCGGATGGTTTGGCTGTCGTGCATTTCCTGGAGGCCGTCGCGTTCGGCCTCAAACATGGCAAGACGATCGCCTCGGTTGAGTTTGACAAAGAAGGTGCGATCGCCCCCTGATATAGCCACCGACTGATTAATACAGCCCCCGCTAATGGCCTGCTGCCGCTCAATTTGAAAGAACTGCCCGGTAATTTCAGAGATATGTTCAGCGATGGGCTGGGCAATGGTTCGACTCAACGGCGACATCGGGGGTAATCCTCTTGATTGAATCCTTCAGGCTGGGGCGGCCGGTTTTAGGCTCATGACGCCAAAGGCATCTAGCGGTAGATATTGGCGGACGGCTGAGCGCACATCTTCCGCACTGACTTGGCGGATAGACTCAGGATAGTCTAAGGCATGACGGACATCGCCTGTGATGGCCTGGTGGTAGCCGTAGATGCCCGCGCGATCGCTAGGAGTTTCACTGGCAAAGACATACCGGTTAGCGACCTGTGTCTTGACTCGATTCAGTTCATCAGGGTCTATAAGCGTTTCGTGCAAACGGGCAATGTGCGCCAAAATTGCGGCCTCTGTCGCGGCTAAGCCTTCTTCTATACCATTGGCCGCTGCCATCGTGGCAGACACATAAAATAGACCTTGGTTGCCATAGGTCATATTGCGCACCGAAATGTCACTGACTAAATGCTGTTGCTCTAGCAAATCGTGCACGAGTCTGGCAGTTCGCCCTTGACCGAGCACGTAAGCAGCCACATCCAAAGGATAGGTCTGCGCCAAATCGCACATGCCGGGCGCGCGCCAGCTCACAATTAGTCTTGCTTGCTGTAATGCCTCGTCTATATGGGTTTGGCGATGAATAGTCGGAAAGGGTGCTTCAGGCCGAATGGAGGGAGCCTGCGTAATGAGGTCGGGACTGGCATGTTGGCGATCGCTTCTAGAAAGGGCCTGGTCAAAGCTGTCTGTCACCGTTGCGATCATTTCTTCTACCGGCAAATTGCCAACAACCACAGCGGTCATATTTTGGGGCTGATACCAGGTGTGATGAAAAGCTCGCATCTGCTTAGCGCTAAGGGTTTCGACCACACTGGTTGGCCCTAGCACGGGTCGTCGATAAGGCAGCTTATCAAAGCCCATTTTCATAAAGCGATAGAAGCTGCGGCGAGCCGGACTGTCTTCCGCTCGTCGGATCTCTTCTAAAATAACGGGCTTTTCGCGCTCGAAGTGGGCGTCTCCTAGCGTGGGGTTCATCACCAGCTCTACCTGTAGAGGAGCGAGTGTCGCAAAGTCCTGGGGGGCTGTGGTGATATAGAAATGCGTGTAGTCCTGGCTAGTGGCTGCGTTCATAACTGCGCCGCGCTCTTCTACCTGACGCTCGAATTCGCCCTGATTAATTTTGGGCGTTCCTTTGAAAATCATATGCTCTAAAAAGTGGGCCATGCCGTTGATGGCGTCAGACTCTACTCGGGAGCCAACGTTGAGCCATAGTCCTAGGTTCACGGCGTCTGCAGGCATCTGCTCGGCAATGATAGTTAGCCCGTTGGATAATCGGCGAACAATCGGGCTAGAGATCGGTGGAGCGAAGGGTTCGGATGCTTGAATGACGCGGTTAAATTGGGCGCTGAGGTCGGCCTCTGAGGATGCAGAAGGGGCGGGCATAGTGTTTGGAAGAAGCGTTTCTAGAGTTTTGGGATTGGGTGCTTTGCGATTGGGTGCTTTGCGATTTAATACCTTGAGATTAATGCCCTGAGATTAATGCCTCGAAAGGTTGGAAACGGACTTAGCGAGATTGCAGGAAATTGAGTTGGGCGATCGCTTGTTCTTTGACCACACTTTGATCACGTATTTCATATTCGTGCAAAGTCGAAGTTTTGATATTGCCAATCAAAATTAAAATCTAGTATTTCTATTACCATAGCGAAAAAAACGCCCTCATCGCTATCGGTACAATCCATCAAGCTATGCGATCTGACCCTTTAAAATGAGTGTATATAGTTAAAGACTTAACCGTTCAAGACCGGTTAATTTAGTTGTTGACAAGGAATGCGTAAGCAAGCCATCAAGGGGTAATAGATTAATGGGCACTTGGATTAAGGAAACAGATACTGCTTTCTATTTAATGGAGGGCGGCTACTATCTCTCCAAAATTTCAAAATATCCTTCTAAAAGTAATCCGGCCGAGCAAATTTTGAATGTGGCCGGAATGAAGACTTGGTTTGACCGCTCTGATGCGCCTAAAGGCATGACCATCTCCAAAGGAGGGCCTGAGCCTGCACCGAAGCCTGAAGCCTTGCCTGCTCAACCACGCAACGTCATTCCTGCCAAACCAAAGCGGACAAATAGCAATGGCCTAAGGCTGATCAAGTCCTTTGAGGGTCTACGCCTTAGTGCCTATCAAGACGCGGCCGGGGTTTGGACGATTGGCTACGGCACTACTCGCAATGTGCGCCCTGGAATGACCATTTCGGAGGCAAATGCGGAGGCTTTCTTGCAGCAGGATCTGGTTCGCTTTGAGCAGTCGATCAACGATGCGCTTCAGGTGCCCGTGAACGATAACCAATTTTCGGCGCTTTCTTGCTTTACTTATAATGTTGGCCCAGGAGCCTTTCGAAGTTCTACGCTGCTTAAAATGCTCAATCAGCGGGATGTGTATGGCGCTGCCGATCAGTTTCCGCGCTGGAATAAGGCAGGCGGTAGACCGCTAGCGGGGCTGACTCGTCGTCGTCAGGCCGAACGGCTGCTTTTCTTAGGGCAAGACTTTCATCAGTTTCTGTGATGATGTGGTTTGGCTGGTTTTTAGAATAGTCAGCCTCAAAATGCCTGTCTTTCTAGTACGCTAAGTCGAGCTAGTATGCTAAGTCGAGTGTTCCCGTAAGATACGGGTGGTTTTGCTAACCTTTGCGATCGCATCATGACCCCCCGTTTAAAAACTTTACTAACCCCGTACTTGTTTCTAGCTCCGGCACTGCTCGTTCTAACGATTGCGGTCTTTCGTCCGGCATTTCAGGCATTTCAATACAGCTTTGTCGAGTTCGACTATTCCAACATTAATGAAGCGCCGACCTGGATCGGGCTAGATAACTTTAAGCGACTGATAGCAGACGACCTGTTCTGGAAAACGCTGAAGAATATGGTGCTGTATGCGGTGTGCGTGGTGCCGCTGCTGGTAAGCGTGCCGTTGGGATTGGCGATTCTGGTTAATCAAAAGCTGCGCGGCATCAACTGGTTTCGCGTGGCCTACTATGCGCCCGTTGTGGTTTCTATTGTGGTGGCGGGTATTGCCTGGAACTGGCTCTACGTCGTGGACGGTGGCTTGATCAACCAGAGTCTTTCGGCCATCACGGGGCGCGAAATTCGGGTGCCCTGGCTGACGCGTCCAGAGCGGGCGCTTTACAGCGTGATGGCGGTGACCGTCTGGAAAGGTTTGGGCTATTACATGGTGATTTATTTAGCGGGCTTACAGAGTTTGCCAGCAGATCTGTATGAAGCGGCAGCGATTGATGGCTCGGATGGCTGGCGCAGGCATTGGGACATTACGGTGCCGCTGATGAAGCCCTATATTTTTTTGGTGGCGGTGATTAGCGCGATCGCCTCCACCAAAGTTTTTGAAGAAGTCTTCGTGATGACCAAAGGGGGGCCGCTCAACGCTTCTAAAACGCCGGTTTATTACATTTACGAATCCGCCTTTGGTAGCAGCCCAGACTATAGCTATGCCTGTACGATTGGCCTGGCCCTTTTTCTAATCGTGATCGGGCTGTCTGCGATTCGTTTGGTTTTCTTTAATCCGGCGGACTCGGGGACTCAGCTGTAAAGCCAACAGGACTGTGAGGCCAATAGGACGGGCATTAGCGCTTAGTTCAGCATCCGCAGCAATCCTTGCTGACCCGCTAGAAGTTCGCGCAGTAGACTGACGACCCCTGCCCAAATGACGGGGGAGATGTCTACGCCGCCGATGGGTGGAATGACCTTGCGGACGGGGATTAGCAGTGGCTCTGTGGGCCAATAAACCAGCTTAAATGGCATCTTGTTTAGTTCGACTTGAGGATACCAGGTCAAGATGATGCGGAAGATAAAAAGCAGCGTGTATAGGCTCAGCAGTGGGCCTATAATCCAGAGAGCAATCGTGGCGTTAGACATAAGCGTGACTAAAAGTTAGCTCTAAGATTTTATCTTCTAGCTGACCTGTTCGCCCTAATGATGTGCTTTTCAAGGGCGGCGATTGCCGATATCATAAGAGCTAATTGCTTTCATTCTGCTGTGCCTTGCCAGACAAGGTTTAGACCTATGACTCCTTCTTTGACTAACTTTTTGCTGAGCCTGCTAGCGGGCCTGTTGATTATTGTGGTGCCTGCCACTATCGCCCTTATTTTCATTAGCCAACGCGATCAAATTAAGCGCGGCAGCTAAGCGGACAATCTTAGAGGATAGTTTCGAGATAGACGGTTTCGAAATAGCCAGTTTCGAAATAGCCAGTTTCGAAATAGCCAGTTTCGAAATAAATGGATTTAAACCCGTACGGATTTGAACTCGATAGGTTAAGCGAATCTGGAAGGGCAAAGCCTTTCCAGATTTTGTGCATCTAACATAAGATCTCCGTTTAAACTGACCCTTGTACAAATTGGCTTTCATCAAAAATCAGTTATCTATAATAAGCAAGCTAAAATAGACAGCAGAGGTAGGGCAAAACGTCCTCACTCTGTTACCCTTGCATCCAGAGCGGTCTTGCGAAGGCGAGTCTGCGCGCTCAAGCTGTAAACGACAGCTATTTTTATCACCGGCATCTGTTGTCTATCGCAAACGGCTGCTACTTAAAGAGGACTCTGTTGTGAGTTTTACTCCCGTTACGTTGTTACTCGGCATTGTCTTGATTCTCGGTGCACTGGCACTGTTTTTTCTAGACAAAATCCGTCCAGGCTATGCACGCGAGTCAGATAAGATTTATGGCGTGCTAATGCTAGTGGCTGGTTTGCTGTCTTTAGGCCATCTTACGGCTGGCGTGACGGAGTCATTTCAGTTGATGCTGATGACCGGTATGCTGATGACGCTGGCGGTAGAGAATGTCCGCAAGCGAGACGTGATTGTTGAGCCGCCGATAGGCAGACCGGATGCCTACCCGCCCAGACCTCGATATAACGAGCGTCCGCCTGCTCGCCGCGTCTATCGAGCTGAGCTAGATGACCGAAATGGGCCACCGCGTGATTCTCTTGGCGATCGCTTGGGTCAACGTCGCCCGCAAAGAATGGCACCAGGCCAAGACGACTATTGGCCAGACGATCTCAACGAACAGCGCAAAGCTCGCCAGCCTTATGAAGAATACGGCGTGCCAGCCGGACGGTTGCAGCCTAGTCCTGGCCCCGACAGAAGACCTTCCGATCGCCCCTATCCTGAAGAGCGATACGGTCAACGGCCACCGGCTAGACCGCCTGCTGGCCCGTCTCCTTCCAATTATCCGCCTCAAGGTGGCTTTGATAATGGGTCGATGAATAGGCCCACCGAAGATGTTCCTGACATGCGGCCTGAAGGGAGACCGGATAGAGGATCGAATGACTATAACAATCGCCCGCCAGAAAACTATTCAAGATCTAACGAGTCGTTTGCTAACTCGAACGGGTCTACAGATCGACCCAACCGGGAGAATAGAGAACGGACGGCAAGCGGCGAACGAACACTGAATGTGAAGCCCTATAGCGAAGCGCCTAAAGTGGATTTACCGGAAGATCCCTATAGTTAGATCGTTTTGTTAGACCGTTCAATTTAGACCGTTTACCATAATTGAAAAAAGAGTTGAAAAAAGCCCAGGGAATTAAATTCTCTGGGCTTTCTGGGTTAAGTTTCTAGCACTACCGGCGATATTCCAAACAGATTTTTGCTGAGGTTTTGGTGATATAGACGGGCTATGAGATTGAGCCAATCAGACCTGTGGGCTAGGTCAGGAAATAGCTCAGCACATCCGGTGAATGCGCGTGCTGATGACGATTCGGGGCGATCGCGCGGAGCGATCAGATCTTCTTGACTGGCAGCTTAATGCCTAACTCTACAAAAAACTTATTTGTTGACTCAACTATTTTTAATGCAGATTATAGAAACATCGCTTATAATTTCTTCACAACCCTGCTCATAAACTAATAAATGCCATCATGACTACTGCCACAGAGCCTAACTCGAACGAATCTGCTGAGAGCAAAACGCTAGGGGTCAATGCTACGCGCTATTACCGCCCCGAACCCCGCCTTGGTTTTACGCCTTACGCCGAATTATGGAACGGTCGTTTGGCAATGGTGGGCTTAGTGATGGCAGCTCTTTTTGAAGTTGCGATTCATTTATTTTAAGCGCGCTCGATTGCAAAAGATGTTCTGTTTTAAGAACGCTCTGATTGGGTAAGGTCATTGAGCGATCGCTCAATAGCGCAAACGAGACCCCCGTTGATTCTTACTTCGACGGGGGCTTCTCTTTGGGTTTAGCTGGCTTTTTGAATCATCAACAGCTATGCAAAGTTAGGTGGCACTTGTGGCTTCATATTCTGCTGTAGATGCGCTTGAAACATCTTTTTTAAATCGTCCCGGCGCACCTCGATGGCCTGATCGCGGCTTTCGGTTTCTAGAAAAATCAGGCTGTCTACCGGTTCGATGGAGGGAAGCTGGAAGAGGAGTCGAGCGATGGGAACGGGAAGAGCCATCAGTCCTGGGTTGCTTTTGGCTAAGCGATCGCCCGCCGCCGCCGCGAGCGATGGATAGGCATAGATAACCTGCTTAGGCTGGCCGGGATCGTCTGGGTGAGCCACGGTAGCTTGCAGCCACTGATTGCTAACCGACTGCAGGATGTAATATTCCAGATGCTGGAGCTGCTGGGCTACGGTTCGAATCACCGGAGAGACGGCTTCAACGGCCTGCTTAATGTTGGCTTCGGGCGGTGCGCCTTCAATCAGTGCCTGAATTTGCTGATTGATAGCCAGCGGGTTAATACTCATCAATTACGTCCCTTAAGGTAACAGCAGCAATAGAAAGAGCCTGTAGTTTTGCTCGTGCAACCGTCAACTTTAAATACAAAGTATAGAAATGACAAGGATTACCCCAGTCAACCTTAATACTTCTGTGAATATGGCATCAGAATGGTTAGAACGCGATTTCTTTTGTCTATTCTTTTAGCTAGTGCCTACCAAACTGAAAATCACAACAATCTAAAGATATCTACATTGCTGATCGGCCAATCAACGCTTTTGGCCAAGCTCATGCAGCTTGAGCCGCCGGACACTGGTTGGTTTATCTGCTGACGCAACTCAATTTCGCCGACTGGTCTTGCTTGCTTTGAGTCAGGCAACCAGGTTTAGCGTTTCTGTCTAGCTCAATTATTCGCGGCTTATCGTCACATTTGGCCGCAGGCTTAGCCTCAGCGAACAGCGATGAGGCCAGTCATCTTCAGGTTCCTTGCCGTTAGCTCGGCAGTCAGATCCATCCTTCAGGGAATTACTTCATCAGTTGTGGAAAAGCTTTTCGAGCGCCTGTTTCAAGAACTTTGCCAAGCCACTCCCGCCTCAAAGCGAAATTGTCATGAGGTGGCTAGGCGCATTACCAACGAAGTGCAGCGTATCTGCACTGAAAGTCAGCGTATTCAAGATACTGGCGATGTGGAAGGCTGGGCAAATAACCTGGCAAACTATCGTCTAAAGCAGGTTTTGTGCTACCTAAAGTTTGGCTCTGCTAAGGGCCGACTAGAGCTGCATAGTAGCCTGAGCGCGATTGTTTATCGCTATATGACACCGCCCAACGTGCAGTCTAGCTATCAGGCACGGGTGGCGCTAATTGAGGACTTTTTGCAGAACTTCTACGGTGAAAGTGTCAACGCTTTTCGGCGTGAAACTGAGGTAGCCGCGGACTATCAGCCTCGATCTTCGCTAGAGCTGGCGGAGTATATGGCCTTTACCGAGCGCTATGCCAAGCGGCGAATTCCGCTCTCTAAAGGGCGATCGCAGCAACTGATCATTCTGCGCACCCAAACGTTTTCTAAGCAGCAGCCCCCAGAGACCGCAATTGATATTCAGCAGGCGATAGAAGGAGGCGATTCTGAGCATCCCCGCACAGCGCCCTTGCAACGGCTGCGGGAAAAACTCACCACCGAAACGAACGTGGGTGAAAGCGAAAGCACTGTCCGTGAGCGGGTGGTAGAGCAACTGATGACCTATCTGGAGGAAAAGGGCCAAAAGAACTGCGCCGACTACTTTAGTTTGCGGCTGATGGATTTACCAACAAATGAGATTGAGTCCATTTTGCAAATTACGCCTAGAGAACGCGATTATCTGCAGCAGCGGTTCAAGTATCATCTGCTGAAGTTTTCATTTGCGCACAACTGGGAGCTAGTTCACGAATGGTTAGGGGCAGAATTGGTAAAGAACCTGGGCTTGACCCCGCAGCAGTGGGAGCATTTTCAGAGTAAAATTAGCCGGACGCAGGCTAGAGTTTTGAGCCTGAAGCAGGAGGGCCTGAGCGATCTAGAAGTTTCTAAGACGCTAAATCTCACGGCTACCCAGTTGAGAAAGCAATGGTCTAAACTGCTAGAGCAGGCGTGGGATATTCGGAACCTGAATATATAGCTTGGAGAACGGGCCGATTTTGTCCGGACTCGAACAAGTGCCGATGAAGAATGACTCAGATATATTTAGAACTTGCTTTTGTGGCTTCTACACAAATTCCCCCCGACGTTTTCTTTCCCATCAGGAAACGGTCTACATCCTTCAGAAGCCAGTGCAACAAAAGCAAATTAGTTCGAAGTCGGGTCTGATGCAACGTCTATAAAGCCTGCTCCACCTTAAGGGTCTAGGGGTGTTTCCTCGGAGATGCCGCGCCCATCTACAGTTTCTAGCGCTGCGCCATCTGGTGCGATCGCGCCTAGATTTTCAAAGGCTTCGAGAGATCTACGCCTGGAATTTATTTTTTTCAAGACGATATCTCTCAGACGACTCAGTCGTTTAACTTCGGAGAAATCCACGCTGTGCAAGAACGTTTTTACAACCTACTAAAACAACGATTCCTTTCGGAATACGAAAATAACCCACCACTCTTTCCCTGGGAGTCGGAGGTCGCTGAATACCCGGCTGATGTAACCAACTTGGGAGCGACTGCCGCGCCTTCCTTGTGGGATGTGCATGTGAGCGAACTGCCGGTGCCCGGATTGCTGCCAGCACCGCTGTTAAAGGCGCTGTTTGAGCGCTGTCAGACTATCGCTCGGATGCCGGTCAAGCAAGGAGTTCGTCTGGTTCGAGCTGTTGAAGAGCTATTCCCGGATCAGCTAGATATTTTGGAGCCAATTGCCGATATGGTGCTGGTGCCTGCCTATCGATCTGTGGATTCGGCGACGCGTGAGGCGCTAACGCAAGAGCTGACGGCGGTGGCTGAGGACTATGATTCGGCTCAGCCAGAACAGCAAATTGCGCTTTCTATGCTAGCTGCTCAAGAAATTTTGGGCGCACTGACGCTTTCGCTGACGGCTGAACGGCCTAGCGAGTCGCGTCTGTGGATGACTGGCAAGGGCGCTTTGAACCTGACGGCAACTTATGCTGAAGGTGCTTTGGCGGTTTCGGTGGTACTGCCAGCAGGCGGCCAAGTGAACTTAAAGGGGGAGGACGTAGCGCAACAGGCGACGCGATCGCTCCCTGGATCTCTAGCCGTGGCGCTGAGCGGGCCGATGGTTGGCAAGACCTGCCTTTTGGAGATTTTGCTAGCAGGTGAAGCCGCGCCTTTAAGCTTTGCAATTCACTTAGCGCGCGACCTGGCATAGGGCCTTTCGCCATCTTTGTGAATCTCGGCTTGTGAATCTCGGCTTGAGTTTACTGGGTTTTATCATCTACAGCTATCCGGTCTTTACCATGCGACCGATACACCTTCTGAGGCTAGCTCTGTTCTTGGGCTAGCCTTATTTGTTTTTGGGGTTGGGCGGCGGCTTGCCTGAGGCACTTCGCCTTAACAGAACTTGTTAACAAGCTCTATTGACAGGCGCGATACAATTGACGCCTAGCTTAAACTGGCTGTCTATTTCTGCCCTTTTTCTATGACTTCACAAACTCTCACCCCAGATACTTCGCCTGTTAATTTAGATGTCCCTGCGAATGCTCCTGTTGATGCCCCTGCGAATGCCGCTTTTGAGCCAGCGCAGTTCGATCAGCATGTGATGGCAACGTATGGCCGATTTCCCATTGCGTTAGAGCGTGGAGAAGGCTGTCGCGTTTGGGACTCTGAGGGTCGTGAATATTTGGATTTTGTGGCTGGAATTGCCACCTGTACGCTGGGCCACGCGCATCCGCAGATGATTGCGGCGGCGGGTGAGCAGATGAAGAAGCTGCATCATGTTTCTAATTTGTATTACATTCCCGAGCAGGGGGCGCTGGCGCAGTGGCTAACGAGTCATTCCTGCGCCGATCGGGTGTTCTTTTGCAATTCGGGGGCCGAAGCTAACGAAGGTGCCATTAAGCTGGCGCGTAAATATGGCCATACTGAGCTGGGCATAGAAGCGCCGGTTGTGATTACGGCAAACGCCAGCTTTCATGGCCGGACGTTGGCGACGGTAACAGCGACCGGTCAGCCGAAGTATCAGAAAAACTTCAGTCCGCTGGTGCCTGGGTTCCACTATGTGCCCTACAACGATTTTAAGACGTTGAAGGCGACGATTGCTGAGCTAGATGCGGAACAGCGTCAGGTGGCGGCTATTTTGCTAGAGCCGATGCAGGGTGAGGGCGGCGTTTGTCCAGGGAATCCGATTTATTTTAAGCAGGTGCGTCAGCTTTGTGATGAGACGGGCATTTTGCTGATTCTGGATGAAGTGCAGGTGGGAATGGGCCGTACGGGGAATCTGTGGGGCTATGAGACGGTGGGCGTAGAGCCGGATGTCTTTACGTCGGCGAAAGGGCTGGGCGGGGGCGTTCCGATTGGGGCGATTTTGACGAAGGCGCACTGTGATGTGCTGAAACCGGGCGAGCATGGCAGTACTTTTGGCGGCAATCCGTTTGTATGCGGAATTGCGATGAAAGTGTGCGAGACGCTAGAAGAGATGGATTTGCTGGCGAATGTGCGATCGCGCGGTAAGCAGTTAAGACACGGGTTGGGGGCGATCGCGCAAAAATATCCCAACCTTTGTACAGGGGTTCGCGGCTGGGGCCTAATCAATGGCCTCGTGCTAAACGCCGATAGCGGCATCGTGGCGCTAGATATCGTGAAGGCGGCGCTAGATGAAGGGCTGCTGGTGATTCCAGCCGGGGCGCAGGTGGTGCGGATGGTGCCGCCGCTGATTGTGAGTGAGGCTGAGGTAGATGAGGCCCTAACGCTGTTAGATCGTACGTTGGATCAGCTTTCAAAAGCTTGAGATGGATGTTTTTCAAGCGCCTTAGCTTTAACTGACTAAGGCAGACTGACTAAGGCACCGTTTTCTACCGTTAGGATCTGCGATTCCTTAATCCAACCGGCGTCAAATGATCCTAAGTGTGTGGTGGTAATGATGGTCTGAAAGCGATCTTGAATAGTTTCTAGCAGCTGGTTTTGTCGCTTCAAATCTAGTTCTGCTAATACATCGTCTAGTAATAGCAGCGGTGGCTCGCCGATGACAGACTCGATTAGTTCTAGTTCTGCGAGTTTGAGGGCAAGAACTAGGGTGCGCTGCTGCCCCTGCGAGCCGTATTGACGGGCGGGGGTTTGGTTAATGACGAAATCTACGTCGTCTCGGTGGGGGCCGACAAGGGAGGTGCGTTGATAGTATTCCGCGATCGCGCGATCGCTAATTTTTTCTAGAAACCGCTGCTGAATAGCTTGAGGATTATCTTGGTCTGAAGCCTCTTCGCTGGGCGAGACGTTGGGCAAATAGGTGATAGTTAGCTGTTCTGCATGGCCGCTGATGGATTGATGCCAGGCGGTAGCTAGGGGAGCGAGTCTTTGTACAACGCGCGATCGCCGCCGAATAACGCGCGTCCCAGCAGTAGCGAGCTGCGCATCCCAGAGCGCCATTTGGGTCGGGTCAATCTGAGCGAAGCCCGTGATCTCATCCTGTGCGGTCTGCTGCTTGATGAAGGCGTTTCGCTGCTTGAGCGCCTGATTGTATTGTTGAAAAATGTAGGCATAGAGCGGTTCTAGCTGAATCAGCAGCGTGTCTAGCCAGAGTCGCCGTTCGCTGGGGCCGCCGCGTACCAAATCGAGATCCAGGCTGGAGAATTGAACCGCGTTGAGGTGGCCGAGGAAGTCCTGCTGTCGCCTCAGGGTTTCGCCGTTTAAGATGGCTGTTCGCCGACTGCCGTTTCTCAGCACCAGGCTTAGTTCGGCTAGCCCTATTTCTCGCTGTAGCTGCGCTTTGATGCTGCCTGCTTTTTCACCTTCTTGGACGAGATCGCGATCGCGACTGGTGCGATGAGACTTCAGCGTAGCCAATAGCTCCACGGCTTCTAGCAAATTGGACTTGCCCTGAGCGTTGTCGCCTAGCACAATCGTTTTGGATGCGTCGAAGGCCACAGACTGGCTGCGATAGTTGCGAAAGTGCTGGAGATGAAGATGCTTGAGGAACATGCTCCTCAGTCTAAACTAGGCTGGACGGGTGACGAAAGAAGTGAGCCTACAGAATTTGACTATACCGCTGACGATATTACCGCTGTCGATATTGCTGAAGATGCCGATGGATGATTTGAGCGCACTATGGCAGGAGCCTTGGGCAATAGGGAGCGCGATCGCTTTTGCCAGTCTAGTTGCCAATGCGGAATTTTACCGTCAATTTCGAGCTTCTATTCGCAGTGCGCCGCGCCTAGACCCGATAGAAGACAGTATCGCAGCGCTGCCGACCGTTACCGTTGTGGTTCCGGCCTATAACGAAGCGGCGAATATTACGAACTGTCTGACGGCTATTTTGGCAAATGAATGGCCTGGTTCTGCCACGATGCAGGTGATTGTGGCAGATGACGAATCGACGGATGAGACGCTGATTTTAGCGGGGATGGTGGCCGAAAATGACGAAAGAGTGACCGTTTTTACGGTGCCGCCTAGACCAACAGATAAAGCCTGGCGCGGGAAGAACTGGGCTTGTACACAAGCGGCTAAACGCGCTACGGGCGAGTATTTGCTGTTTGTGGATACGGATGTGAGATTAGAGCCTTGGGCGATCGCGCGATCGCTAGCCAACACCCAAACCTACCAGACTGATCTACTAAGCTGTGCGCCTAAAATTATCTGCGGCTGCTTTTCAGAATGGCTAATTCAACCCATTATGGCAACCTTGATTGCCGTGGGCTTTAGCTTTGAGGGCGTAAACGACCCTAAGCAGCTGGACAAAGCCGCCGCGGCTGGCCCTTTTATGTTATTTCGTCGGGCTGCTTACGAGCAAATTGGGACACATGCAGCAGTAGCGACCGACACCGTAGATGACTTTGCCCTAGCAAAGCTAATTAAAGCCAGCGGGCTAACCTTACGCTACGTGATTGGGCTAGATGTGGCCCAGGTGCGGATGTACCGTTCCTTTGGCGATTTGTGGGAGGGCTGGACGAAAAACTTTCACATCGCGGCTGGGCGCAATGCCTTTTTAACGCTGGGGTCGGCAGGGGCGGTGGCGCTGATATTTGTGGTGCCCTGGGTAGGCTTACTGGTTGGCATAGTCGGGGCGCTGACGCATCAGCCTTGGGCAATCTGGCTGATGCTAACTGCCGGGCTAGCAGTGGCGGTACAAGTTTACGGACGAGTAGAAGC
>JBBSOB010000096.1:0-15437 GCA_038260205.1 Phormidesmidales cyanobacterium | reverse complement strand
GCATCCCTATCAGGACTGTATTCAAATTGATACAAAGAATATTTTGTTTGTCTGCGGCGGTGCGTTTGTTGGCCTAGATAAAATTGTGGAACAGCGCATTGGTAAGAAGTCGATGGGCTTTGTCCAGTCGGGTGATTCTGCGAAGACGGGCGTTAACTCGGTGGCGACGCTGAAGCATTTGGAAGCGGACGACATTGTAAAGTTTGGGATGATTCCTGAGTTTATTGGCCGTATTCCAGCGATTTCGATTGTGGAGCCGCTAGATGAAGGCACGCTGGTTTCTATTTTGACGGAGCCGAAGAATGCTTTGGTGAAGCAGTTTCAGAAGCTGATGCGGATGGACAATGTGGAGCTGGAGTTTCAGCCGGATGCGATCGCTGCGATCGCTAAAGAAGCCTTCAACCGCAAAACCGGCGCTCGTGCGTTGCGCAGCATTATTGAAGAAATTATGCTCGACGTAATGTACGAATTGCCTTCTCGGGACGATGTAACTCACTGCGTTTTGACCAAAGAAATGGTGGAAAATCGTTCAACTGCGGAACTGCTGATGCATCCGACTTCGATTCCTAAGTCTGAGTCGGCTTAATTTGCTGACCTAATTGAAAATCAAAGTGAGTTTACATGCCTTACGTCAGCGTCAACGGCGTCGATCACTATTACGAGTGGATTTCAAGCCAGGATAGTCCGGGTGATTATTCAAAGCCGGTGATGGTTTTTTTGCATGGTTGGGCGGGATCTGCTCGCTATTGGGAATCTACAGCGAGAGCAATTCAAGACGATTACGATTGTCTGCTGTATGACATGAGAGGGTTTGGGCGATCGCACCCCGCTACTCCAGAAGCCTTAGCCGCCAACCCGTCTCTAGACACGTTAGAAAGCTTTGCAGATGACCTGATCGGCTTGTTAGACGCTCTAGGTCTAGATAAACCGATATACATGAACGCCCACTCATTAGGCGGCTCAGCCGGTTTATATTTCTTGCAGCGCTATCCAGAACGCGTTAAAAAGGCAATCCTCACCTGTAACGGCAGTTTTCCCTATCAAAAAATTGCCTTCGAGCTGTTCTACTTCTTCGGTGGTGGCGTCGTTGCCTTCCGGCCCAAATGGCTCGGCAAAATTCCGCTCGTTCCTCAAATGTTTATGTCACGCTTCCTCAAGCGCTCCATTCCCTATAGCGAGAAAAAAGCTTTCCTCAACGACTTTTTGATGGCCGATGGCCCGACCTCAATGGGCACGCTTAAAGCCGCCGTGAGCAAACACGCAACCGAAGCGATGCCGATGGCTTTCTCGTCGCTGACGGTGCCGACGCTGATGATTTCTGGCGAGTATGATAAAATTACGCCCGCTAAGCTGGGGAAAGAAGCGGCTGATATGAGCGATCGCATTGAATACGTCCTCATGCCCAACACCGCACACTTTCCAATGCTAGAAGATGCGGATAACTATTTGAAGATAATGAACTCGTTTCTAGCAGGTGCTGAGCCACCCATTAGCGTTTAGCTGTGCTCAGTTCAAAATAGAAACGTCTGCTATTTTCTCAAGACACTTTTAGCCAACTAAAAAGTTCTTGAACTGTGAACTGTAGACGGTTTGCAAAGGTTGGTACGATCAGGCGATCACTCAATTTCTCTAAAGACAAAGGCGTTTGCTCAGGTTGAAAAACTAGAACTATCTGTTCTGCTGGATCAATTAGCCAGCCGAGTGTACAACCATGATTTAGACAGTGCAAAATATTGCTAGTAACTCTAGTCGAAGATTGCCCTGGACTCAGGATCTCAATCGTCCAGTCGGGCGGTTGTTTGAATTGGTTGGCAACCGTTCCATCCTTATTAGTCGGAATGTTCGCCCAATTAAAAACTGCAACATCTGGAACAATAGAACGCCCACCGAAAGTACAACGCAGCTCTGGAAACGCCCACGCTACTTTTTGTAGTTGGGTAACAGCGTTTATTTGAGTCGTCAACGCGCCCTGGAGTGTGCTGTGCTGGCCCTGGGGCATCGGCTTTCTAATAATTTGACCGTTGATAAACTCGCTAGCAGGTTTCGTCTCCGGCAATGCCAGAAATTCTGCTAGCGCAATCGGTTTAACAAGCGCTTGAACCATAGCAAGATTGCTGTCGAACGAACAAATCTATCCGATAAAAGGCGAAACTACCCTTTTAATCTAATCCCAATTCGCGCTTTAGTAGCTCAATGGATTTTTCGCCAATGTAGTTACCGCAGCGGATGATCTCAGGTGGGCGAATGATGTCGTTGCGAGCGCTCAGCATCGCTTCTTTGATGATGGGATAGCTGGCGTTGTCGGCCAAAATGGTCTGAGCGCTACGGACGACGGCTGATAGCTTTTGAGCGTCTTCGGCTTGCGCAGTCATGACGAGAATGTCGTCGCCGCGCAGACTATAGGAAAGGACTTCGGCGATGCGGATGATGCCGGTGCTAAGGCTGACGATGCCCAAGCAAGTATCTTTGGGCAAATCTTTAATGAGCTTGCGCTCTGCGACGTAGTCGTTAATGTCGATGGGGATGACGCGGACGGATTTGGGGGCGGCGATCGCTTCCGCCTCACTAATAAAGTACCGACTGGTCACAACTGTCCCTGATCGAGTCTGTGCGAGCACCTGATCGAGTTCTTCCAACGGTACTAACTGCACCGGAATCTGAAGGGCTTGCTCTAGCTCGCGCACCATCAGCTCGCCTGCACCATCTTCTTTTTTGATGGTTACCAGCACCCGGGCGCTACAGCGCAAGCGCCAGTCTACTTCGGTCATAAACAGCTCTCTCGCCTGGTGCAAAGAGCAGCCCTGACGCAATAGCTCATCTAGGCTATTTTCTACGAGCTCTTGAGCCTTTGGAAACTTATCGAGTAGTGGCGAACCGGGCTTAACAATCTCTGTGGTGCCTTCTGCTCGGACGTAAATGCCTGAGCCTGGCATCGCTTCTACTACGCCTGCATCTTCTAGCTGCCGGTAGACCTTGCTGATGGTGTTGCGGTGAAGGCCGGTTTGCATCGCGAGCTGCCGGGTGCTGGGCAAGCGGTAGCTGGGCGGATACTGACGCGAGGCGATCGCAAACCAAATTTGGTCGTAAAGCTGCGTGGACGCCGGTATTTCGCTGTCTGTTTGAATATGAAACTGAACCACTGCCAAAGCTCCCGTGCTGCGGATATAGGCCAGCCTAGCGGTGAATGCTAGCCCAACGGAAATTCTAATACATGTTGTCTATAACTAGAGATTAATCGGGAATCTGTCGTTCGTGGTGACGGATTTTAGGTTTTGAGGGTTTGCTCAATAATTCTTGACGATAAAAAGGAGATCTAGCAGGCGTCAGTTGCAAACCACCAATAACCCTCTATATTTGAAAGACTATACGCCAAATTTTATTCGCCCTTACCTTGAAGGAGATTTCTCCGTTGACCTTTTCAGCCGAAGATTTTGCAGCAGCTCTAGAAGCACAAGACTACCAGTTTGCACCCGGTAGCGTGGTGTCTGGCACCGTAGAAACGCATGAGTCGAATGGGGCGTACGTCGATATTGGCGGTAAGTCTGCGGCTTTTCTTCCGACTAAAGAAGCCTCGCTAGAGTCCGACGTTTCGCTCGAAGAAGCTGTCCCGATTGGCACCGAGCGCAAGTTCATCATCGTGCGCGACCAGGATGCCGATGGCCAAATGGTGATCTCTATTCGCCAGATGGAGATTAAGGCGCTGTGGGAGAAGCTGAGGGAGCGTCAGGAGAATGGGGACGTGCTGGAGGTGACTATTTCTGGCAGCAACAAGGGCGGGGTAACGGCCGATGTGAGCGGGCTGCGGGCATTTATTCCGCGATCGCACCTAGCAAAACGAGTTGAAGATCTCGATTCGCTGATGGGCGAAACCGTTAACGTTGCCTTCTTAGAAGTGGACGAAGATAACAATAAGCTGCTGCTTTCTGAGCGCGTTGCCGCTAGAGCAACAGCCATGAGCCACCTGAATAAGGGTGAGCTAATTGAAGGGACAGTCGCTTCGTTAAAGCCTTTTGGTGCGTTTATCGACTTTGGCGGCGCTTCCGGTTTGCTGCATATTAAGCAAATTAGTAAGAGCTATGTTTCTGCGCTGGGTGATGTGCTGGTTGTAGGCGAGCCGATTAAGGCGGTGGTGCTGAATATTGATGAGGAGCGGGGCCGAATTGCGCTCTCTACTCAGGTGCTAGAAAAGTATCCAGGAGAGATGATGAAGGATAAGGCTACGGTGATGGCCGAGGCCGAAGAGCGGGCCAAGCATGTGGAGAACATGATAGCTGCGGGTGATGGTAACTAACTTTTGGTCAGCTCGTGGTCTTTGGGGCCTTTCCAAAAGCGCTAGACGAAGGCTAAACAAAGGCTAGACAAGACTTTTTACATAAGGAACCGATGGGCACTGTTTGGGAGCTGGATTTTTACTCCAGACCAATTTTGGATGAGCGAAAGAAAAAACTCTGGGAGATTTTGATCTGCGAGGGCGTGCAGGCTGTGGATGACAATCCGGAGAGTCTGTTTCGCTATAGCAAATATGTGTCGAACAATGAGGTCAACTCGGATCAGCTTAAGCAGGCTTTGGAAGAGGCGATCGCTCAATCTGGTGACCAACCGACCAAAGTTCGCTACTTCCGCTATCAAATGCAGAACATGATCAAGCGAGCTTGCGAAGAAGTTGGGCTGATTCCCTACCCAAGCCGCCGCACTCTTTCTCTACAGAGCTGGTTGGAAGATCGCAAAGAAAACGTATATCCCAAAGAGCCGGGGTATCAGGCCAGCGTTTCGGCTTCAGTTGCCAAACCGCTAGAAGTGGTCAGTCCCTTGCCCGATGCACTGAAGGGGCAACAGTGGGCGCTAGTGTCCTTACCGGCTGAAGCCTTTGCGGAAATGGACGAGTGGGATATTGGTTTTGGTGAAGCCTTTCCGCTAGACATGGCAGGTGTTGAACCGGATACGCAAATTCCTGGATTTATTATTTATTCGTCGCGCGCGACGGCCCTGGCGGCTTGGATGTCTGGGTTAGAAATTGCTGCGGTTAGAGCTGCGCAAGAAGAGTCTACAAACTATGTTTCGGGCAATACCGAGACGGCTCGGGTGCTGATGGATACGGGGACAATTGAAACTTGGTTGCTAGCTGATCTTGTGGGTGAAGAAACTCAGGCGGAAGGGCAGCGGTTTGAGGATGCTAAGAAAGCTGCGAACAATGTGCATTTTATTGCGGTGCAAGATAGCCCGGAGTCGGAGTCTTTTGCCGGATTTTGGCTGATGCAGTCGAGGGACTTTGGCTGATGGTGGGCGATCGCAGTAGCTGGATCAAATCGACTTTGATGTATTTGCTTTTGGGGGGAATTGCGATCGCCATGCTGCTCCCATTGCTCTGGATGGTCAGCACCGCCTTCAAAGCCCCAACCGAAGACATTTTCCAGTTTCCCCCTCAGTTTATTCCTAGCTCGCCAACGTTCGAGAACTTTCAGGCGGCCTGGAAGAGTGCGCCGTTTGGCCGGTATTTTTTGAATAGTTTGGTGATTGCGATCGCCACCGTAGTCCTCAACCTCATTTTGTGTTCGCTCGCCGCTTATCCACTGGCTAGGCTGAACTTCAAAGGCCGCGAGATCATTTTCTCTCTGGTCGTCGCTACCATTCTGATTCCCTTTCAGATCGTGATGATTCCGCTGTACATCTTCGCCGTTCGGCTAGGACTGCTCAATACTTATCTAGGCGCGATCTTTCCCTCTATTGCCTCCGCTTTCGGCATTTTTCTGATGCGTCAGGCATTCCAAACCGTGCCCAAAGAACTGGAAGAAGCCGCCCGCATTGATGGCTGTAACGAACTCGGCATCTGGTGGCACATCATGATTCCATCGGTTCGTCCGGCGTTAGTCACCCTGGCGCTTTTTGTTTTTATCGGCTCATGGGGCGACTTTCTGTGGCCGCTACTGGTATTAGATCGACCGGAGTACTACACCTTACCGCTCGGCGTGAACCGTTTAGCGGGGAGCTTTTCGTTTAACTGGCGACTGATCTCAGCCGGTTCCGTCATTTCAATTGTGCCGGTAATTCTGGTGTTTATTGCGGCGCAGCGCTACATTGTGCCCTCGGAAACAGGTAGCGGCGTTAAGGGCTAAAGTTTTATGCCGCGGCTCGCTACTATAAAGGCATTGAATAAAACAGGGATTTAGCTCAGCTATGAAAATTGCCGTTACGGGTGCTACAGGCTTGGTGGGTACTCGTTTAGTCGAGCGCTTGATTGATGAAGGCCACGACGTGCGGGTGTTTACTCGCAGCGTGGAAAAGGCTCGCCGGGTGTTTGCTGATCCGAAGTTTAAGCAGTCGGTGGAGTATGTTGCTTATACCCCTACGCAGTCGGGCGATTGGCAAAAAGAACTGTCAGGCTGCGATCGCGTCATTAACCTAGCAGGCGAACCCATCTCCGAACGCTGGACGGCAGATCGCAAGCAGCGCATCCTCAACAGCCGCAAACTAGGCACTCAAAAGTTAGTAGAGGCCATCGTCAGCGCAGAGCCTAAACCCACTGCGCTCATTAGCGGCTCGGCGATTGGCTTTTACGGCACCAGCGAGTCAACGGAGTTTCTGGAGACGAGCGAACCGGCTGAGAACGACTTTCTTTCGCAGGTGTGTCAGCAGTGGGAAGCCGAGGCTAATAAGGCCAAAGCTGCGGGCGTTCGGGTGGCGATTATTCGCACCGGGATTGTGCTGGGGAATGGGGGAGGAGCGATCTCTAAAATGCTGACTCCTTTTAAACTTTATGCCGGTGGCCCTATTGGCAGCGGCCGTCAATGGTTCTCCTGGATTCATATCGATGATCTGGTGAACCTCTTTATTCAGGCGTTGCTAGATACTTCTATGCACGGCGTATACAACGGCACGGCACCGAACCCGCTGCGGATGAAGGAGTTCTGCGAAACGTTGGGCGAAGTGTTAGACCGTCCGTCCTGGCTTCCTGTGCCTGATTTTGCGATTGAAGCGCTGTTGGGGGACGGCGCTGTTGTGGTACTCAAAGGTCAAAAGGTGCTGCCAGAGAGAACGCAGGCATCTGGATTTTCCTTTAAGTATGACGAGGCCAAAGAAGCCATTGAACAAGTCGTGGGCTAGATGTATTGGCTAGCTAGATGTACGAGCTAGCTAGGCGTATTGACTGGCGCACTGCTGAACAAACCGCTGCGCGATATCGGGCCGATGGCTCCAGTTCAGGTGGACGTAAGAGGCGTGCAAAGTTGGGGTGATATGGCCTTCTGTCTGAGGATGCGTGTTGCCCCAATACCGCTGCGTCTCGTAGGCCGACTGCGTCAAAGCAGGATCAGCTGCATAGTTAACCACGCAAGATTTGTGAAATTCATGGCCAATGACGGAGGCTCCTTTTTTTAGCAAGGGGCCGGTTTCGATTGCCGTGGCCCGTCGGTAGCCTAAGGTCAGTTTCGTTTCCATTCTCACGGATTGAGGAATGGTGCCGACCATTGGCCAAGCGCGTCCCTCAAAGTCTGTCAGCATTTGGCTTAGATACATTAGTCCGCCGCATTCTGCATAGGTTGGGATGCCCTTTGCGATCGCCCGACCGACCGCGCTCAGCATTGGCTGATTAGCACTTAGCGCAGCAGCAAATACTTCAGGAAATCCGCCGCCAAAATAAAGTCCGTCGGCCGCTGGCAAAGACTCATCTCTGATTGGACTCCAGTAAATTAGCTCTGCGCCTTGTGCTTGGAGCATCTCAAGATTATCTGGATAGTAAAAGCTAAAGGCTTCGTCACGGGCGATCGCAATCCGCACCCTTTTCTTTTCAACGACGCTAGCTTCTACCGGCTGAGTATTTTCTGTCGCCAGAAATTGCTCTAGCTGAACCCAATCAAAACAGCGTTCTCCTAGATCTGCTAAACGCGCCGCAATCTGACTGAACCCGCCAATTTCCTCGGTCGGAACAAGCCCTAGATGGCGACTGGGCAACTGAATATTGCTTTCTCTTCTAAAAACGCCGAAGATCGGCATGTTAATAGCGCTCAGAGTTTCGCTCAATAGTTCTAAATGGCGATCGCTCCCCACCCGGTTGAGTACAACGCCAGCAACTTTGACGTTAGGATCAAATGTTTTGTAGCCATGGACTAAAGCAGCGAGCGATCGCGCCATCCGTCCACAATCAACCACCAGGATTACCGGCAACCCTAAAAGTTGGGCAATATGCGCTGTACTTGCGGTGTCATCTGCGCCAGTTGCCCCATCAAACAAACCCATTACGCCTTCTACTACAGCGCAGTCAGCTTGGGCACTGCGCTTTGCATAGCTATATCGGACGTAATCTTCGCTGGTTAAAACGGGATCGAGGTTGTAGCAAGGTCGCTCGGTGACCGCTGCGTGAAACATCGGATCAATGTAGTCTGGGCCAACCTTAAAAGACTGAACGTTGCGATCGCGCTTTTTCAACGCAGCGAGTAAAGCTAGCGTGACCGTTGTTTTTCCGGTGCCACTGCGATCTCCGGCAATAACAATACTCAAAATTAATTACGCTGGATAAACGTCCGTCAATCGCCCATCACCTCTGTAGCTCATCACCTCTGTAGCCCATCATCTCCATCAAAGTTCTGTAGCTTTCAAAACAGTCCGTGTCGGCTCACTATGCCACCTACAGGATCTCCACAGCTACAGCAGAGCGGCTAAATTAGCTAGCTATACTCTACTCGGAGAGGGTCTGCCTTGCTATTCTCTCAGAAACTAAAGACCTTAGCTTTAGCCCTTTCTGCTTTCTATCTAGTCACAATTGCAATGGTTCTCCAACCTTTTTACGCTATGTTGTCACTTCGTCACCCTCGTTTATCTTCCAATCGCGCAGGTAAGCTCGCAACCCGTCTTGGCAGTGGTTTTTTGGCGCTAAGCCTGAGCCTAGGTATAGCGCTGCCGACCTTAGCTGCCGATCCGTTTAGAAAGAGCAGTCCTCATGCCATTGATGAACTAACCGGAGATGCCTTTGAAGCTATTTTCGAGCAGGGCAACTATGTAGAAGCTAAGCGGCTGTTGACGCAGGCCGAAACTCAAGAAGCCGATGAGCCGCTTGTGCAGGCGATGCTCGCCTCTATGTCCTATCTTGAGGGTGACTTTGAGAGCGTTGCGACAAGAGCAGAGTCCACTAAGACAACGGCGATCGCGCTTGAATCCAAAGACCCGCTCAGGAGTCACATTTATCAGGCCGTCGGCACTTTTATGGAGGGGGCTTATGTGCTCAAAACAAAAGGCGTCGCTAGAGGTACGCCAACTGCCCTATCGCTGCTCCAGGAAGTGTTCAACCAGCTCGACGCCGCAGAAGCAATCAATCCCAACGATCCAGAGCTGAACTTGATCAAAGGCTATATGGACTTGATGCTATCGGTAAACCTGCCGTTTTCTAATCCAGAAGAAGCCATCAGCCGAATGTCGCAGTATGGTAGCCCCACTTACTTAAGTCAGCGCGGTATCGCCATTGGCTACCGCGATTTAGATCGCAATGAAGAAGCGCTAGTAGCCGCAGAAAAGGCGCTGGCTGCGGCTCCTCAAAACCCGGAATTGCTCTATCTTAAAGGTCAGATATTGCTCCGTTTAGGTCAGCAGACGGATAGTGCGAATGCGTTCAACGCTGCGCTCAAGTATAAAAATCAGCTGCCAGAGGAGTTGGTTAAAAAGATAACTTATGAAGGCTGTGTAGCCGAAGGGAAGACTGGAGATAGCTGTAGACTGCGAGCTGGCTACTAAGTGGATCAATAGAGGACTAGAGGGCTTTCGCAATGGCTAGATTTATCCAAAAGAGATCTAGCCATTCGTGATGGGGGCCGCCATGCGTTCAGATTTCTAGTTTTAGTTAGCCTCAATGGTTTTTAGGGTTCTGAGCCTATTGATGGCTGCGGCCAATTCAAATCGACGAAACATAGCCAAGTCTCCATAGCGTCTTTCATTTTCTCCTAGCACATCGAGTCCGCCGCTGACGATGTCTGCCATGACGTAATCTAATACCTCGCTTAAGGATCTTTGGATGTCGAAGTAGTAGCGCTCCGCGTAGACAATGGCTTGCGCGATCGCCCTGACCTGATGCGCTTCCACAATCTGTTCAATCGCCCTTAGATCTATTTCTTCATAGCCCAGCATCAATTTATCTTTTTGAGCTTTGATTTGGGGCGATCGCCCATTTTTCCCCGGTGGCAGACTGTCTGGCAAAATAGCTCGGGCCATAGGCGCGGCTTTTGTCTCGGTAAACTGGGTGCCGCCTTCGAATTGGCGTTGATTTGGATCGGCCTGGGCGATCGCCTTCGCTTGCGCCGTCACGATTCGAGGTTGATAGTCTTCCATCGCAATGACCGTATCTGCGACCGAAAAATAATCGCCGCTGCCGCCCATCACCAAAATGGTAGAGATGCCGTACTCGTCATAGAGCTGACGAACCTTGTCGATAAAAGGTGTGATTGGCTCTTTGTCTTTTGAGATGAGCGTTTGCATATGGCGATCGCGAATCATAAAGTTAGTCGCGGCGGTATCCTCATCAATCAGTAATACTTTGGCACCGGCTTCTATCGCTTCTATCAGTCCTGCCGCTTGAGAGGTGCTGCCGCTAGCGTTGGTGGTCGAAAAGTTTTGGGACGAGCGCCCTTTGGGTAGTCGATTGATTAAAGGAGAAATATCTACGCCCGAAACGCTGCGCCCGTCTTCGGCTCGAAGCTTGACAGTATCAGGATGAGAAACCGTGCGATCGCGCCCATCTCCAGGGACGTGGTTATAAATCCCCTGCTCTATGGCTTTAAGCAGCGTCGATTTCCCATGGTATCCGCCACCTACAATCACCGTGACGCCCGCTTTGATTCCTAGTCCCGTTATCTTCCCGCTGTAAGGCGTGTTTAGCTCAACGCTTTCATCAAAACTTCCCTCAGGTAACGCAAACAAATCTGCGCCACTAGCGAGCGGTCTTTCATCCACGCCGCTTTGCCTGGGCAAACAAGCCCCCGCTGGAATAAAGGCCACTAATCCTTTTTGTATTAACTGATGCCTGAGCGCTTCTGCATCTTGAAACGTTTGAACATAGCGCTCCATCTCTTTTGCATCTAATGCTGAGTATTGGAGGCATCTATCGACTAGCTGCGGCATGTCATCGCATAGCAAAGCCGCAGCGGCCTTCCCGGCAATTCGCCGACCAAATGCCGGTAGCCCAACTGTCAGTCTCAGCTCAATTCCGTTTGCATCTAGCCAAATCGCTGTACGCCTTATCACCGCTTGGCTAGGGGCCGCAATCTCAATTCGCCCGCTGTTGCCAGATCCTCGTTTTTGCTGCAAAAACTGGGCCACTTGAGCAACTTGTCTGGTGAGGTAATCGGCGATCGCGGTTTGCGCCGCATAATCAGCTATCCACTGAGTTGGAAAGTTAGCGATTGCTTGACTTACCTGAAGGCAAATGTGGCTAGGCGCAGCAAAAGGATCTCCCTGTACGTAATCCACACTCAAATTAAAGGCAGAAAATCCGTAATCTCCCTTAATGCTCTTGTAGTCTCTATAGCCGTGACCTTCTAAATCAATTAGCCGCTGTTTTAGCCATTGATGATCTTTCATAGATAAGTCGTTTTTCGATTGGATCATGGTTTACAAATTGTCTTAGTCAACGGCTCTTTCGATAGCTAAATATGTCTTGTAGTAGAGTGTATTTTCTGCTTAAAAGGTTAACTTTGATACAAGGTACGATCTTGAGATGTTGATTAAGACAGACCATTAAAGATAGAACGAGCAATGCCGCAAAAGCCGTTAGTACGCCGTTTTGGATTGTCGATATTTTTCTTAATATCTTCCGCTATTAAGTCTTCTACACACTTAGTTTTTTATATACAAACGCTGAAGCAAACGCCGAAGCCCAATTAAAAAGGAGCATAAATTATCATGGGTCACCTCAAAAACATCTCTCGCACTCACCTCATTAAAAAGTGCTCATTAGCGCTTGCGGCCTGTGGTTTGATATTTCCCGGCGCTGGCGTTGCTCAGTCAGAGGCGATCGCAGATACTCTGTCTTCGGAGCAATCGTCTGCTAGTCCTTCGGTCATTTTGGCAGATGGCAACTATCTGTTTGGCCAGAGTCCAAATCGAGACGAGATAGGCACGACATACGCAGTACTCTCTGTTAAAAACAATCAAACAATTGGTGCGTTCTATCAGCCGAGATCCTCGTTCGACTGCTTCTCGGGTCAAATGAGCCAAAACGCGCTGGCCGTTAACATTGTTAATAGCTACGACCAAACCGTTTATCCTTACGAAGTCGCAGTCTCGTTAGATAATGCTGTAGTAGCTGGCAACGCCACCGGTAATTATGCTCTAGATGGGTTTTATCGCATTCATGAACTAAGCGATCAAGATCGAGAGATACTAGCTACTTGCCAAGCTGATTTGGCAGAATAAAAACTTGTGAAAGCGATTATTTTTGCCCAACGAATTTGTTAGCTAGTTTGGCTAAAATGCTAACAACCATCCCAATAAAGAAGTAAGTCGTTGACGAATAATCTGTCAACGACTTTTTTGTTAATCGCACTGATTAAATTCTTTTTCCGTAGTAAAAAGACGGATCCATATCAGCAATCAAACAGCAACCAAATTCCTTTTATATATTCTTTTATATTCTTTTATATTCTTTTACTTTTTCGAAAACCTCTACTTTTAGAGAGTGGTGTGTAATAATTAAGTTTTATATCCTTAAATGAGTGGGAGCATCGTAAGTTCGCCTTAATAAGGCTCGTCATCAGCTTGTTACGGAAAACACACCAGGGAGTACGGCTCTCTCTAGTGCCACAACCCTGAAATTACAAGTATTATTGACACAAGTAGATAAATAACTTAACGAACGCAAGCAGGTAGATTCAGCTTGAGTAGGTTCACCTCAATGAGTGTGCCGTCTGCCTGGAGGTATTCGTCTTCTGATTCTCACAGGATCTATCCTTTGACAATTCAGCAATTCAGCGCTTCCATCGCAGCACGTTAAGCCATTCAACCTTGGTTAGAGGTCTCTTCAAAATATGTTTG
This sequence comes from Phormidesmidales cyanobacterium, assembly GCA_038260205.1. Taxonomy (GTDB): domain Bacteria; phylum Cyanobacteriota; class Cyanobacteriia; order Phormidesmidales; family Phormidesmidaceae; genus Phormidesmis. The sequence continues at coordinate 2,426 of JBBSOB010000096.1, read as the reverse complement.
AGCATTTTACAAACACAGCGATCGCGGTCATCATGCAGGCGCAAGAGGAGGCCCGTCGCCTGGGTCATAACTTTGTCGGCAGCGAGCAGTTGCTGCTGGGCATCATTAAAGAAAACACGAGTATTGCCGCTAAGGTGCTAGACGAGTTCGGCATTAACCTGGCCAACGCTCGCGCCGAAGTAGAGTCGATTATTGGTCGTGGCTCGGGCAATGGCCCGGTCGAGATTCCGTTCACGCCCAAAGTAAAGCAGGTCTTCGAGCAGTCTTTTCAAGAAGCTCGCAAGCTAGATCATCCTTATATAGAGCCGGAGCATTTGCTGCTGAGCCTCACTCAAAACTCTGAGAGTGTGGCCTACAGAGTGATTGCCAACTTAGGCGTAGACCCAGACAAAATCAGAGCGCAGCTGGTGCGCGTCATTGGTGAAAGTACGCCGGTTGTCTCTGGTCGCGTTGGCAGAAGTAGCAAGTCCGAGCGTAAGACTGAAAGCAGTGTGCTAACTGAGTACGGCACAGATCTTACCGCTGTGGCCGCTGAAGGTAAGTTAGACCCGGTGATTGGTCGTCATAAGGAAATTGAGCGAGTCGTTCAGGTTCTGGGTCGCCGCCCCAAGAAAAACCCGGTGTTGGTGGGTGAGGCGGGCGGGGGTGAAACGGCGATCGCCGAAGGGTTAGCCCAACGCATCGTCAATCAAGATGTTCCCGAAGCGCTGATAGACCACCGAGTCATCAGCCTAGATATGGGCTTGCTAGTCTCGGGTACTCGCTTTAGAGGCGACTTTGAAGAACGCATTACTCAAGTTATTGAGGAAGTGCGCAAGTCTCAGAACGTCATTCTGGTGATTGACGAAATTCATACGCTAGTTGGCGCGGGCTCTCTAGAAGGCGGTATGGACGCGGCAAATCTTCTCAAGCCTGCTTTGGCGCGAGGCGAGATGCAGTGCATCGGGGCCACCACGTTAGATGAGTACCGCAAGTACATAGAAAAAGATGCTGCCTTAGAGCGTCGTTTTCAGCCGGTGACGATTGCGCCGCCTTCAGTTGAAGATACTGTCGAGATTCTCTACGGTTTACGCAGCCGGTACGAGCAATTTCACCGTTTGAATATCACAGACGAGGCGGTGGAAGCTGCGGCTACTTTGAGCGATCGCTACATCACAGATCGTCACTTACCCGACAAGGCCATTGATCTAATTGATGAAGCCGGTTCGCGAGTGCGTTTGCGCTACTCTCGGAATATTCCTGCTAGCGATTTGCGCAGCGAACTCCGTCAAACTCAAAAGGACATTATTGAAGCCATTCAAGTGCAGGACTTTGACCAGGCCGTAGCGCTAAGAGAAACCGAGTCTTCATTGATAGGCAAGATTCAGGAAACGCTAGCTGATGATGTTTCCATCACTACCATGCCTGAAGTGAGTGATGAGGACATTGCCGACATCGTTTCTTCCTGGACGGGCGTTCCGGTCAATGCCATCACAGAAACCGAATCCGCGATGATGATGCATCTTGAAGACACACTGCACGAAAGAGTAGTGGGTCAAAACGAAGCGGTCGAAGCTGTTTCACGCGCTGTTCGCCGGGCGCGAGTGGGGCTTCGTGGTCTGAATCGACCGATTGCGAGTTTGGTGTTCTCTGGGCCAACGGGCGTGGGTAAAACTGAGCTGGCCAAAGCGCTAGCAAGCTCGGTCTTCGGTTCCGAAGAAGCCATGATTCGACTCGATATGTCTGAGTTTATGGAATCTCACACGGTTTCCAAACTGATTGGTTCTCCCCCAGGATTCGTCGGTTATGACGAGGGCGGTCAGCTCACTGAAGCTGTGCGTCGTAAGCCTTACAGCGTCATCCTGCTCGATGAGATTGAAAAAGCTCACCCTGATATTTTCAATATCATGCTGCAGATATTGGACGAGGGCAAATTGTCTGATTCCAAAGGTCGGGAAGTTAGCTTCAAAAACACGCTGATCATTATGACTTCGAACATTGGTTCTAAGGTGATCGAAAAAGGTGGCGGCGGTCTTGGCTTTGAGCTATCTGGCGATGACGGCATGACCAGTCGCTATAACAACATTCGCAACCTAGTGAATGAGGAAATGAAGCAGTTCTTCCGCCCTGAGATGATCAACCGGATTGACGAAATTATCGTCTTCCGTCAGCTCACTAAGGATGAAGTGAAGGAAATCGCTGAGATTCTGCTGAAGCAAGTTAGCGCTCGACTGGTTGATCGCAAGCTGTCGTTCAAGCTCACCGATGCCTTCAAAGAGCGGTTGGTGGATGAAGGTTATGATCAGCGCTACGGTGCAAGACCCATGCGTCGTGCGATCGCCCGTTTAGTCGAAGATCACCTAGCCGAAGCTATCCTCGCTGGCACTCTCAAAGATGGCGATGTCGTTGTCTTTGACATCGACAAAGAAGGCGAAATTACGGTCATG
>JBBSOB010000095.1:0-15665 GCA_038260205.1 Phormidesmidales cyanobacterium | reverse complement strand
TCAAGCGGTCTTTAGAAAAACGAAGCCCTCCGCCTTTGCCAATCAGGCTGAAAGCGGCTACGCCTGGCCCGCTACGCACACCCTTTTTCTCAAGCTCAACGAGCCATTGCAGCCAGAAAAAACCTATCAGCTCAGTTTTCCAGGACTGGATCTGCCCACGACTCAGCTAAACTACAGTCCCACTCAGGCTCGCAGCGAAGCCGTCCATGTTTCGCAGCTCGGATTTCGCCCTGATGATGGGGTGAAGGTGGGCTACCTCTCTACCTGGATGGGCAGCGGCGGCAGCCTGGACTACCCAGAGAATCTGCGGTTCTGGCTTTTGGATGCTCAAAATAATCGCCAGGTCTATGAGGGCACTGCCAGCTATGTTCGCGGCCCCTCGCAGGCAGAAGATCCGAGAGGCCAAGACTACACGCTCAGCGAAGTGCATCGGCTCGACTTTAGCAACTTCAGTGCGCCGGGCGAATACCGGCTTTGCGTAGAGGGCGTGGGCTGTTCGTTTGATTTTAAGATAGCTGAAGATGTTTGGCAGTCGGCTTTTAAGACCGCGATTAGGGGCTTTTATCATCAGCGCAGCGGGATTGCGATTGGCGAGCCGTTTAGCCATTACAGCCGTCCTAGGGCCTTTCACCCGGACGACGGGGTTAAGGTCTATCAGTCTGAGGTGTCGCTGCTGGAGGTTGATATGGGATTGGGCGATCGCAATGCCTTTGAAGCTCTGAGTGCCACCCGCACCGATAACATGGTGCCTAATGCCTGGGGCGGCTATTTTGACGCGGCCGATTGGGATCGTCGCATTCAGCATTTGGCCGTTCCGCGTGCCCTATTCGAGCTGCACAATCTTTTTCCTGACTATTTTGATGCGATCGCCCTGAACATCCCCGAATCGAACAACGCCTTGCCCGACATGCTCGATGAGGCGCTGTGGTCGCTAGACTTTTTTCGCCGACTGCAAACGCCGGAGGGCGGCATTCGAGGCGGAATAGACTCGGCTGAGCATCCGAATGAGGGCGAGACGAGCTGGCAAGAATCGCTGACGGTGATGGCCTACGCACCCGACGTTTGGTCTAGCTACATCTATGCAGGCGTGGCCGCTCGCGCTGCCTATACCCTCAAAGACTACGACTCACAGCTCGCGAATACCTACCGAGACAGTGCGCTGCGAGCCATGGCCTTTGCGGAAAAAGCATACGCTCAGATGGGCAACACCAGCGACCTGCCTCATCAAGTAAGAGACCAGCGAAATCTGGCCGCGTTAGAGCTGTATCGGCTGACGGGGGCCGCTCAGTGGCACGGTATTTTTCTGGCAACGACCATTTTTCGCCAGGGGCCAGCCGAGCCTTCTATCTACGACGAGCAGGAACAGCGGGACGCCGCTTTTTTGTATGTTCGCCTGAGCAACGATCCAGGTTCAGCGGCACTCTCCATCAACTCGCAGGTGCAGGCCAATGCTCGCGAATCGTTTTTAAACTATGCGGATGCGCTAGTTGCCTTGACGGAGAGTACGGCCTTTGGCTGGAGTAAAGACCATCCTTATGCGCCGATAGGCTGGGGAAATGGACTGGGTGCGCCCAAGAGCGTGAATCTTTTTCAGGCCCATGTTTTGACCCAAGATCCTAAGTATTTGCGGGCGGGCGATCGCGCGGCTCAGTTTAGCGGTGGGGCCAATCCAGACAATATGGTCTTTACAACCGGGTTGGGTCAGCGATCGCCCCGTCACCCCATGATTAGCGACTACCGCATTACCGGGCAAGCGCCGCCCCCCGGCATTACCCTCTATGGCCCCGCCGACTTCTCCGTCTACCGCGACGACTGGAGCTTTAATTTGTTCGCCGACAAAGCCTTTCCTCCGGCGCAAAACTGGCCCACCGTTGAAAGCTACTTTGATGTTTACCAGCATCCGATTGCCGCCGAGTTTACCGTGGACTACATGGTGGCTGCGGCCTATACCTGGGGATATTTGGCAGCGCGATAGGCAGATTTTTGACCGGCATGGCCTGCTCAAAGTGGCCACTAGTAGGTGGCGTTTGAGGAGATCCTAGCTAGGATCCTAACTATATTTACGGAGGCGGTTGCCAACGCAGCCAGCGCTCGTCATCTGTAAACCCCTTAATGTATCTCTTGCGTTCATCAACGCACCTGAACCCTATGCCTTTCAACGATACTTCTGATTCCTCAACAGCAGATGTGAGCGCTGCCCTTACGAATCACCAGTCTCGCGCCTGCCGCTTGCCAACTGGACGCGGCGCATACAGAAAGCCGCTGCTGAGCGTGGGCCTGCTGTCAATGGGTTTGGGCTTTGCGGGGTTGGCGATCGCTCCTTACGCTGCCGCCGAATGGCTAGTCGTACAGTCGGATCTACAGTCGGATCAAAGTTTGCCGACCCTCGCGCCGACCGATCAACCTGTACCATCCGCTCAACCTGTACCATCCGCTCAGCCAGTACCGACCGCTCAGCCAGCGGCTCCTATCTACAGTCCAGCGCCGATTGTGTCGTCCGAGCAGGCGGCGGCTAGCTATTTGCTAGGGCCAGGCGATCGCATTCAGATAAACGTCTATGGCTACGAAGAATACACCGGGCCAACTTCCGTGCTGCCAGATGGAACGCTGACAATTCCGCTCATTGGCAAAGTGGCCGCCGCAGGTCGCACGACCGATCAGCTCGCCCAAGCATTGACGGTGGCGCTCAATCAGGTGCTGGTGAACCCCAGCGTCTCGGTGACGCTAGATGCGCTGCGCCCGGTAATTGTGAACGTTTCGGGTGAGGTGTATAGACCAGGGCCACTGCAGCTGCAAGGGGCGACTCGCATTGGCAATACTCAAGGTGGCGAAGGAACTTCTTACGCGCCGCCCTCGGTGAGTCAGGCGATTATTCAGGCGGGCGGTGTGACCCGGACGGCCGATGTGCGCGATGTGGTGATTGTGCGATCACTCCCCAATGGCCAGACGGCGAGAACACAGGTTAATCTTTGGGACTCGCTCGGATCCGAAACCCTCCCTGAAGATCTGCTGCTGCGAGACGGCGATCTGGTCTTTATCCCTCAGCTCGCCGCTGGCGAAACGCTCGATAGCCAACTGCTCGCTAGCTCTAGCCTATCGCCCGAAACGGTGCGCGTGCGCGTAGTCGGCGAAGTGACCTCACCCGGTGAAGTCCCTGTTCCACCGAACAGCTCGCTCTCGAGTGCAGTGGCGATCGCCGGTGGCCCAACCGACGATGCCCGGCTCAGCCAGGTTGCGTTTATTCGCCGACAGGAGAACGGTGAAGTCCGACAAGAGGTGGTCGATTTGAGCAACCTAGTAGACGACTATCAGGTGCAAGACGGCGATGTGGTGGTGGTGCCCAAAACCAATACGGGGTCGGTACTGGACTTCGCTCAGCGATTGCTCGGCCCGCTGGGCTTTTTCCTCAATATTTTCTAGCGGCTCTTGCTAGCGGCTGACTCAAAGGCCCGCCCGCTTGGATGTGCGGAGCGGGTGCGGGGGTAGGTTTCCCCCAATACTTCAGGGCGACGCCTCGATGCAAATCTCGATTGGCTAAGCAGGCCAGCCACAGGTCAACTAAAAAAGCCGCGATCGCCATCGGCAGCAGCAAGATCGCGCTTAGCAGAGGCTTATTCGCCAAACTGATAAATCGTCGAGTGAGTATAAACCGAGGCAAAAGCCAGGGGCGATCGCGGGCTTGGGCCGTGACCAAATCGCTGAGCCAGTGAGGATTGATCTGGTTTTGATGGTGAATATAGTCGCTGACTGCTGACCCGGTTAGCCCCCGCTGACGAAGACGGGCCAAAAGCAAATCGTTGACGCTGTTGCTGACGATGAGCCAGCGTTCGTGCTTTAGCAGCAGGCTCAGGCGCGTGTAGGCTTCAAAGGAATGGGCCGCAGACTTAGCTAAAATAACGCGGTACGGGGCTTCGGGCGATCGCAGGCTATCAGTAACTAAAAATCGATACAGCAGGCCATCTTCGCCCAGAGAAGAATTAGGCAACCGAATCTGTCGGAGCGCCGCCGAACGACCACAGTAAAGCTGACCGCAGAGCCAGGCCGGGGCTTCTTCTTGAGCCTTGCAAAACTGCTGGCCAGATAGCTTAGAAATTGCCGCAGAGAGTCGATCTGGCAACGTTTTGTTGGATTTGAGCACCACATCTTTAATCGGGCGATCAACGGTGACATAAGCATGTGGATTTCTCTCCAGCGTGTCTACCATGCTTTGCAGCGTATTGGTGCCCAGCAGCTCAATGTCCGCGTCCATTAAAAAGAGATAGTCGGCCGCGGGGTCAGAGCACTGATGCACAAACACGTTCCAGGCGTTGGACTTGCCGGGCTGAGCGATGACTTTAACCGACCAGCGCAAGTTGCTAAAACAGGCACACTGGGCGGCTTTCTCCAGGGTTTCTTGAGCAATGGCCACCGTCTCATCGGTACAGCCGTTCGCCAGGATTTGCAGTTCTATGATGGCGGCAGACGACCGCAGGAGGTCTTGCTCGAAAAGCGATCGCAAAGCAGATTCGATTCGCTCGGCCTCATTGTGGGCCATGATCCCAATGCTAATAAAAACTGAGCCTTTCGAGTGAAGCTTTTCGGGGCCGAAGCCCCCATTATGGGCCATCTCTGAAGATGTCATTGCAGCAATAGGACTCCGTAGGTGAGCGGCGGCAAATGTCTAATAGTAGCGGTAAATACAAAAAATGAAGCCTAACGTCTGTCGTAACAGTTCTAAATCTTTATATAAAGTCCGCAGCGCCTTTATAGCTAATGATTTTTGCCGGAATCCCGGCGACGACAGCCTCGTCGTCAAAGCTTCGATTAACGACAGCATTTGCGCCCACCGCAACATTATCACCAATCGTAATCGCGCCAAAAATTTTCGCGCCAGGAGCCACATACACCCGGTTTCCAAGCTGCGGCCAGCCTTTTTTTTCGCCGCGTCCGCCCTCTCCAATCGTGACCTCGTGGCTCAGCGTACAGTCCTCTCCTATCGAAACGTAGGGATGTAGCACAATGCTGCTCGCATGAGGAATATACAGACCCTGACCAATGCGGGTTTCTTTGGGTAGCTCTATGCCGGTGACTAGGCCGATAATTTTGTGGGCGATCGCGCCGAAAATCTTCAGCAGCGGGCGAATTACCGGCATTTTGAGATCGTAATGCACCCAATGATTGAACCGATATTCAGCGATCGCCCAAAGCCCTTCTTTGGTCAACAGCACCATCAGCAAGGATTTACCCGGCTCCATCCGCGAAAACCGATTAATATCAGCCTTAAAGCGTTCGAACATAAATATTTTCGCCTTGAGTTTCTGTCATTGCGGTTGTCCTAAATAACGGTTGTCCTAAATGACGGTTGTCTTAACTAAACAGTTTTTTTAACTAAACAGTTTTCTTAGCTAAACAGTTTTCTTAACTAACTGTTTTCTAACTGATTATGCTAGTAGTTTTTCATACTCATCCACGATGGCCTCAACCGAAAAATCAGCGGCGCGACGTTTCAACAGGTCGGCCGGTAATGGCTGAGCCAGCGTCGCCAGTATAGCGGCTGCCAATCCAGCCACATCTCCCACCGCCACGAGTGGCCCATAGGTGCCCCCGGCCAAAATCTCGGTCGGCCCACTCGGAGAATCGGTGGAGACCACGGGCGTCCCGACTCCCATCGCTTCTACCAAAATGTTGCCGAACCCTTCCCAGGCTGAAGACGACACGCACAAATCGGCGCTTGCCATATACGTCAGCGGATTGTCTACAAAGCCGGTAAAAATGACGGATTCGGCAACGCCTAACTGCTGAACAAGTTGTTCTAGTTTGGCTTGTTCGCTACCTTCGCCCAAGATTAAAAGCCGGAGCGATCGCACGTCTCTAGCCCTTGCAAAAGCCTGAATCAGCGTCTCAAAATCTTTTTGTTTCACCAACCGACCCACGCCTAAAATGATCGGAATGGGGCGATTCTCCTTTAGAGCCGCGCCGCCCACGCTCAACCATTCGCACACCTGTTCAAACGCCTTGCCCGGAGATAGCTCAGCGGCGGCTAAGGTTTCAAAATCGGGCGTCAAAATCGGGTTGTAAATAACTCGAACCTGGTGTGGTTGGATGCCTAACTGCACTAAATCTGCCGCCACGCCTCTAGACACGGCGACCACGCTATCGGCAAAGGGATATATCCACCTCAATAGCTTGGGGACGAATCGGCGCTTTAGTCCTTCGTCGCGCTGTGATTCTTGCGACAGGTGGTTGTGTACGGTGACTATGGTTTGGGTGGCGGGGTTGCCAAGGGCGCGGGCGATGAGGTTGGATGCGATCGCCACAATATTCGTATCTTCTAGGGCGCTCAGCAGCAGATCTGGGCGAGTTCGGCGTAGATAAGCCACCAGCTTCGGCAGACTTAGCAGCAGTTTTCCCGTCTTTAAGTCAATCAAATTCACTGCCGGACTCAGCTGCGAAAGATAAACTCCCTCCCGCCTTACTAGCAGCAAGTCCACCTCAAAATTGCGCCGGGCAAATCCATTCGCCAAATTCACCATCACCCGCTCAGCGCCCCCGCCGCCCAGGTCTGTCAAAAAAATAGCCAGTCTTTTCACAGTCAGATCTTTCACCCCATGAGTTTTAAAGCAACAATGACGCTGTTTGATTTACCTATCGCTGTCTGATTCACCTATCTGAGTTAATAAACCAGCGGCGTTGCGGGCAGTTTCGTTTTCGTAAGCGATCGCTCTGCCATTTCGTCCGCTACCGTTTTGTCTATTGGTGTTTCGTCTACTGGCTCTAGGGCGATCGCCTTCGAAAAGGTCAGCGCCACATACAGCGTCCAAAAAATAGAATTATGCGCCACCAGCGTAGACTCCGTTTGGTTATACAGCGCCAAAAAAAAGAGATATGTCAGCGGCCACAGCGCCACCGTTGAAGGCATTATCACCGGCAGCAGCAGCGCGAACCGAGCATTGATCAAAAAGCTCAGCGCAAACACGCCTAACCCCAACAGGCCAAAAGCCAGCGTCAGCTCAAAAAAGCCGTTGTGAGAGTGCGGCGGCAAGTAGGTGGAGCCAAACACTTTGCCAATATAGGCCGACTCGCCGTAGATCCCGCGCCAGAAGCCCAGATAGCCATAGCCTAGCAAAGGCCGTTCTTCAATTTTTGTGATTAATGCGCCCCAAATTTCAGTCCGACCCGAGAGCGTCAAATCTCGTCCAGTCAAATCAACAATAGCCTCCGCATTGTTCACCGTGGCAACCACCGCCACCATCACCGCCAGCAGCGCCACGCAAACAATAGGAACAAACAACATCGGCAATGTTAAAAACAGCCGGTATAAAAACTTTTGCGATTCCACCAGCCCCAACATCAAAATTAAAATAACAAGGGCCGTCTTAGACGTTGATAGCACAATCAGCAGAACACAGAGCAGCAGCGTCAATCCTCGAATCGTTTTGCCCACACAGCCCTCCGGCTGATGGATATAAGTCACCGTGCCAAACAGAACTAAAGCTCTCGCAAACAGGTTTTTTTGGATGAGCGGGCCACGCCACGCCCCAGGATGAACGCCCGCTTCGATGGCCGCACCTGGCATCGCCGCCGAGAACAATAGGCTAACGACAACAAAAATGCTGCCGCAAATGCTCAATATTTGAAGCTGTTCTTTCAGCGTAAACCGCGCGGCAAAGTACAGCCCAAACAGCGTCGTTTCTAAAAGAGAAATAGAGCCTCTTTCTGTGGCCGCTGGCGTATCCGACCACAAAAAAGAGAGTAGCGTTAGCAGCAGCAGCCCCCAAATGAAGGATCCTCTGGCCGAGGTGCGTAAGGTCTGCCGCCAGCGCAAAGCCAGCAGCACTATCGTCACGATAAAAACGCCGTGCTGAGTCAGTCTGAGTAAGGGCGTTAGCGGGCTGTTGGCCGCCTCAGCAAAAAGCGTTGCGCCTTCGCCTTCACTGAGTGAGAAGACACTTTGAAAGGCCAGTAGCTCAGAGTAAAAAAGCAGCGCGAGCAGCGCAAAGGCTTTTTCGACATCAAGTCTGAAGTTAGAAAATCTAACAATCATCTGGCGCGATACCGATAGTAGGCTTTCCTAGCGTTCACTTTCAGGGCGGTTAGGGGTGATAGCGTTTCTGCGTACGCCTGTAATAGCTGGTCTAAGGCTGGCTCTTCTAGCCGGTGCCTGGAGAGCTTCGCCCAGCCTAGGGCATAGAGATTGTCGGCAAAGGCTCCAATGGTCGGAAAATCTCGTTTTAAAAAGTAAGCCGTTTGTAGCAGGATTTTGCCTTGCAGGGCCTGCTTTTTGTCTTGGCCGGTGTAGGCGTTGTTGCCGTGCAGCCGCTGGCAGGCGAGCTTTTGCATCAGCATGTAGCCGGGACAGGTGCCTAGGGCCGCATATTTTAAGTAATCGTCGCTGGTAATTTTAATCTCGGTGGGCATGGGCAGTAGCTGGCTCAGCATGGCCCGAGTAAAGCACATCCCTGAGGTGACTAAGCAGTCGAAGGGGGTGGCTTTGCCCAGTTTTCCTTTTTGCAGGCGCGATCGCAAATCATAAGTCCCTTCTCGCCCCCAATTACTCTCATCCCAGGCGATTGGCTTCAGCTCGCTATCTACTCGCGCAATCGGATGAAAGCACCAGCCTAAAGGCTCCTTTGGCTGCCTTTCTAACTGAGCGGCAAACAGATCTACTAGCTGCTCGGCTTTACGCGGCGCAAACGTATCGTCCGCGTCTAAAAAGCAGATAATGCCGCCCTGGCTGCGGTCAAACCCGGCATTAAAGGCACTGGCCTGACCACCGTTGGCCTGGAGAATCGGAATAATGCGATCGCCATAACTTTCTATAATCTGCCGCGAGTCGTCGGTCGAGCCATCGTCAACTACAATCACCTCGCAGCGGCGGTAGGTTTGCGCCAGCGCACTCTCAATGGCATCGCGCAAAAACCGCCCGTAATTGTAGCTATTAATCAGAATGCTAACTAGCTCGGGCGTGGAAGAATCAACCATTATTGTCTGACAAATCTGTAGAACTTACAAAGCGGTAGAACTTACAAAGCGATAGAACTTACAAAGCGGTAGAAAGGACTTGAAAGCGCCGGTAAGTAAATCCCACTAGGATGACATTCCAAAGCACTGTACTGATCGCCGTGGCGATCGCTGCCCCATTTAACCCATATAGCGGAATGAGCACCGCATTTAGCACCACGTTTACCCCCGCACTAATGCTCACCCCTACTGCCGTATCTCGGTCGTATCCGGTCATAATCAATAGCTGAGCCGTCGCGCCGGTAAAGGCATTCACGAGCTGACCGCCCATTAGAATAAACAGCGCCGTTTGGCCCGCTAGAAACTCAGCGCCAAAAATTAACAAAAACCAGCGCGAACACAGCACGAGCATGACCGCTACCGCCAGCGATAGGAAAAACGTGGCCTGACAGCTCCGCTTAATTGTTCTTCTGAGCGCGGCGATATCACCTTGGGCAAACAGCGTGGCAAATACCGGCGCTAGCGACGTGGCAAAGGCAATTTGCACAAACGAAATTAGCCCTGCCCCGCGATTTGCCACCGTATAAATGCCCACCGTCGCAGTGTCTTCGAGGCTACCCAGCATAATTGCATCGGTTTGCCCGTTGATCACATACATACTGCCAATGAGCAGCATCGGCATCGCGGCTTTAATCCAGGCGCGGCGACCGGGCGAGGTTTCAAGGTATTCGGCAGAGGGCGGTTCAGCCGATTGCAGCTTGGGATTGAGCGATCGCGTTAGCAACCTACTGCCCACATAGAAAGCGATCGCCGTTGCCACCCAATTAATCGCCATGACCGCCGAGGCCGAAAGCGCCGAAACGCCCAGTGGCGCGCCCCAGCCCCAAGCGTTTAGCCCAAACAGTCCGCCCAAACAAATAAACAAAATGCCCGGTCGTACAATCGCTTCCGGTAGCTGGCTAGCCACAATGCCTTTCAGCGCTTGCAGGGCCGCGGCTCTAAGCCGAGATAGCGCTAGAAAAGGCAGTGAGGCCAGACCAATCGCAAATGCCAGCAGCGACTGCGAATCGTCGGCTAGCCCCAACAGCCAAAATCCAACGATGGCGATCGCTGTCAACAATATCGAAGTCAGCAAAACCAGCCCGTTTGAAAAACTCAGCAACCCTTTTGCCTGATCCCAATGACGGTGCGCGGCATAGACAGCTAGCTCGCGGCTAATCAGACCCTCAAAGCCCAGCGCCGCGGGAATCAGCAAAATCTGCGCCCAGGCCACAATGTAGGCATACTCCCCATAGCCGCTTGCCCCAGCCAGCTTCACCATGAGCAGGCTGTTGGCATACATCAGGCCCACGTTCAAAATTTTGAAGCCAAAGGTGCCGCTAACGGCCTTAGCCAAAAAGCGCCGCAGCGGATCGGCCTGAGCGCTTTCGGTTCGCCCTAGCGTTTTATTTAGCCAAGCCAGTCGCTTCATTAAACTCCAATTTCTATTCCAATTACTGTCCCAGTTCCTGTCCCCAAGTCTGTCCTAGTTTCACCCGCTTTCACCGCTATATCGGCTCGCTGCTAGGCCCCGATGAAACCGCGAGCGGCTGTCGCATTCTGCTGATGCTCGTGAGGTCTGTCGGGGAGTGGTCTAGCCATGCACCTTCTACCGCTGTTTGCTCTATTCCCATCTCCTCTATTATTTCTGTTCCTTCTAGCAGCGCAGTATAAACATCGGCCAGATGCTGAGCGTAGTACTTTAGGTTTAAAGGACGAATGCGATCGCGCGCCCGTTCTCCCATTGTCTGCCTGTCGGATTCGCTCTCAACTAACTGTTCCATGGCCTGACTCAACGCCGGGATATCGCCCGGTGATACCAAGTAGCCCTCAGTCCCGTCGGTTACAAATTCGGCAATACCGCCCACAGAGGTTGATATCACGGGCAGCGCCATCGCCATCGCCTCTAGCAGCGCCATCGGCAGCGCCTCATTATAGGAGGGCAGCACAAACACATGGGCCGCTGCCAAAATCTCAGCTCGCTCGGCCTCATCAATCCATCCCAGCAAGCGCACTGTATCGCCTAACTCTAGGGTGGCAATCAAAGCTGCCGCCGCCGCCAGTTCGCCATCGCCCGCTAGCCACAAATTGGCCTTCGCCCGGTTAGGAAGCGCTGCGAAGGCCCGAATTAGGTCAAAAGCTCCCTTCCGCTGCCCAATTCGCCCCATAAAGACAAAATTTACGGCGGGCAGCGACCCGGTTCTATCGGGCACAGTCGCCGGTATCTCTACCGGGTTGGGCAGGGTAACTACTCGCGAGCTGTCTAATTCGCATTGCGTGATGTAGTAGGTTCGCCAGCTTTCTGAAAGGGTGACAAAGCAGTCTGCCTGCTGTAGCGAAGCGTTGACGAGCGATCGCATCCAACCAGGCAACCCCTCATGAAACGTATGAAACTCGCAGCCATGCGTATGCATCACCACCGGCTTGCCAAATGCCTTCAGCACCAGCATTATCAATATTTTACGCAGCACACTCCCTTTCTCAGAAACATGCAAATGCGCCAAATCGACCTGATTGCGCAGCAGCTTGCCGGTTAAAGCTATCAAGGCCATCCAGAAAATGCGAACCCGGTGCCCTGTAGAGCCTTCGTCGTGAGTAGAAAGATGTTTGACCTCGAAAGTGTCCGACATCTCTTTTAAAATTAACTTTTGAACCGAGGCCATGCCGCCCTTTTGCTCTAGCGCTGGCCCTATCACTAAAATCCGATGCCGTAAGCAAGAGGTTCTACCCACCTTGCGTGCTTTTCTTCCCATGCGCTTCCTTTTCGACAGTAGTTAGTGATATCTGTAGCTCTGTAAACCCTATCGAAGCCTCTTTAAACTACGATCAGGCGTCCACAAAATACCCAGTTTTCGATCGTCACACTAGCTGTCTAAACAAAGAGCATTAATCTAGTCGGCATCTTCACATAAAAGGGCTACATTGGCCGATGATTGGCTCATTGCGTTGGTGCGATCGCCCTTACCAGTGCAGCCATGCAGTTGTCAAAACTCAAGCCAAAAAATAGATATTGGCACCCTCAATCGCCCAAAAGCTCACCCCTCATCACCGTCACCGCCTGACCGCTGACAAATACCCGATCGGCTTGGCCCTCAGAGTGGTTATATCGCACTTTAATCACGCCACCTCGCGCCGAAATCTGCTGCGCCATCATCTCAGGCTTACCGAGTTTCTCTTGCCAATAGGGTGCTAAGGACGCATGAGCAGATCCGGTGACCGGATCTTCGTTGATGCCAACTGCTGGGCAAAAGTAGCGGCTCACAAAGTCGTAGTCTTCGCTATCGGCAGGGGCCGTTGCAATTACGCCTTGCACAGGCAGCTTCTTCATTTCGGCAAAATCTGGCTGGAGTGCGGCTAGCGCCGATTCTGACTGAATCTCGATTAAGTAATTGATGTCGTTTTTGCTGACGGTGCGAATGGTGCCGCCGCCGCCTAGCGACTTGATGAGCTGCGGTAAAACGTGGCTCGCCGTTTGAACCGGCTGGACAGGAAAGTCCATTTCAATCCAGTTGGCTTGTTTGCGGGCGCTGAGCCAACCGCTTCTAGTTTGAAACGTTGCAACTTCGCTTTCTAACAAATGGCCTTCGCTCCATAATACGTGGGCGCTCGCGAGCGTGGCATGGCCGCATAGGTCTACTTCTACAGCAGGGGTAAACCAGCGCAGACTGTAGCTGTTTTCAATGGGGTAGAGAAAAGCAGTTTCGGAGAGATTCATTTCTAGCGCGATCGCCCGCATCAAATCATCTGCTAACGGTGTGTCTGTCACACAAACCGCCGCCGGGTTGCCGGAAAAAGCCTTATCTGTAAACGCATCTACCTGAATAATCTTCAATCCCATATTGTTCTCACTCATGATTTCCACTACTTTATCTCTACTCTTACTGCTCTATTTCTACCGCTCTATCCATCGCACCAATGTTGCTGTTTATGGATCAAGGCTTCTGCTCGCCAATTTGAAAGAGCCTCGAACTCGATCCTTTTGCTTGAGCATCGCTCTGAAGAAGTGCAACCTCAACGCCTCTTTTTGCCGATTCGGCGTTAACTCGACTCATCAAACGATCAGAAGGCTCAAACAGAAAAGCGGTTCTAGTATTGTCGAACATTTCATCTGGAAGTGGCTCTGTAGAGTCGAGCCATATCATGTAGTCTGTCGGCCTCAGTGAGAGAGAAAAGGCTAAAAAAGGACTCAGGCGCTGGTCTGAATAGACTTCTGCAACGCTGGATGTTTGGGTCACGGTGTTTGCTGCTTGGCGGCTAAAGTCAGACTCTCCCCACCAGTTGTCGGCGTTGAGGTTGAACCAGCAAGCCGAAAGAGAAATTGTTAGTACTGCGTAGAACAGAATTCGTCTGGGCGAGAATGAGCCGTTGATCGCGTTTTTAGCAGGTAAGCTGCTAGCGCCCAAGCCAAAGCCCAAAATGAGCAGCGCACCAACGTCTACGGGGAGAAAGTATCGGGAGATGAGCGATCGCGTCCCGCCAAAAAGCAAATCTGGCATCCCAAACGCCACCGTTGGAATAACGCACAGCAAAACCGGCAAAAGCCATTGTTTAACCGGCCTTTTGGTCACCAGCCAAATGGTTGATCCAATCAATAACAACAAAAGAGGCCCAACAAACAACAAATAACTATTGTCCGAAGGCAACCAGGCAAAAATAAGATGGCCAATATTGCCCAACCACTTTACGAGCAGCCCACTCAACGTTTCTTCTTCCTCCAGCCAACTCAGCACGGCATGAACAGAATACCGTCCGTGAATCACCAGCCCAGCCCAGGGCACAACCGGCAAAAAGCCGACGGTTAGGGCGATCAAAAAATACTTCAGGGTTTGCCAATCTCTTGCTGTTGGCTCTACCGTTATGGACTCCGCTGTTATGGATTCCGCCGTTATGGACTCCGCTGTTATGGACTCCGCCGCTATTGGCTTAGCTCGACTAAACCCATACTCTGTCACGAATACATAGATGCCATGAGCCAAAAAAACAAAGCTTGATAGCCAGTGAGTGAGGATGGCAAAGGCCACGCTAGCGCTATAAATCACCCAGTTTCGTCGTTGGCGATACCGGAGTGAATGCAACAACATAGCGCTAGAGAGTAAAATCCCAACCACCCACAGGCTGTAGGGTCGAGCATCTTGAGCATAGCGAATCAAAATAGGAGAGGTGCAAGCCAAGCAAAGAGTAACCGCAGCCGTTTCCGCAGAGCCGAAGAGTAGACGCGCCAGCCAGTAGAACAAGGGCAAAGTTAGCAGGCTAGATACGGCTGGAAACGCTCGCATGGCAGTCACTGAGCTACCGAAGCATTCTGCCCAAGCTCTCGCTAACAAAAAATATAGCGGTGTATGTTCAGGGCGTTTGGCCAAAGCAACTGAGGTATCTTTCCAAGATTGGCCCAGGCGAACTTCTTGATATTTTGCGATCGCGTCCATCGGTATCAAGTTGCCTTTAACGGCAGTCTCTATGGTCTCTATCTCATAGCCAGAAATTAGCAGCGAGGTATAAACTTCGTCTTCCCAGTAGGGTTTTGCGGCCAAATTTCCCAGTCGAAAAATAATACCTAGTACAACAATACCTATCACAATAGAGTGAAACCAGTCGCCTGAAAAAGGTGCAAACGGGTTGGATAGTGGATGACTTTTTCCTGAAGAAATAGGCAACTTAAATGGAGCAAAAGACCACTTCATTTTTTGAATGTTCATAACGGGGGCAGTGCTTGCAGGACGGGTTTTGGATCTGTTCCTTTGGCCCGTTCCTCCGGTCTGTTACCCCGGCTGAATTGATAGATCTCTTCTCTATTCGGGAAAGACATCACTCGGAACCATTTCATCCGGTGAACTCTGTTCTGAGTTTTCGGTTGCTTTTCCGGGCGAGCCGTCAGGTGTAACGCCCTCTAGTACCACCAGCGACTCTAACATTTTTTTCACTAGAGGGGCTGCAACGGTTCCCCCGTAAGCATTCTCGCCCTGTGGCTCGTCTACTACCGCGAGCACTACGTAGCGCGGATCGCTCACGGGCGTAATGCTAACAAAGCTAGTGATGCGCTGATCGCCATAGGTGCCATATTCGGTTGCTTTTTGTGCGGTGCCGGTTTTACCTGCGACCTGATAGCCGTCAATTTTGGCTGCCGACCCGGTGCCGTCATCCACCACTTCTTGCATCATTTTCAAGACCTGAGCAGTCGTTTCAGACGAGAAGATTTTCTCGGCTTTAGCATGTTCGGGTGTCCAAGAGAGCTGATCGTCGGCATTGATCAGGCCGCGCACGACGTGAGGGGTGACCTTTTTGCCGCCGTTAGCTAGGGTGCCATGTAGCTGCAAAAGCTGAAGTGGGGTGAGCGAAAATCCTTGTCCAAAGGCGGTCGTGGCGGCTTCTACTTCGCTATCTACAAATTGCGATCGCTCTTTAATCTGTCCATCTACTTCGCCGGGTAAATCAACGCCCGTTTTGCTCCCAATGCCGAGTTTTTCTAGCCACTCGTAATAGAGCGATCGCGACAGATGCTGCATGACATGTACCATGCCGACATTGCTTGAATAGCGCAGTACGTCCGTCAGCGAGAGGGTGCCGCGTCCGCCCCCAGTGCTAAAGTCTACGTTGCGAATGGGCCAGCCTTCGACAAAAATTTCGCCTTCGTCGTAAATGGTGTCGGTAGGCGCGATGCTATCGGTCTCTAGGGCGATCGCCACATT
>JBBSOB010000094.1:0-15684 GCA_038260205.1 Phormidesmidales cyanobacterium | reverse complement strand
CGGTTCAGAATCGGATCGTTGTTGTAGCTAGTGACAACGACGAAGTAAGCGTCTGTTTTTGGAATAATAAAGTCGCTAATGCGAGATTGCTGGCCGTTGGTATCATCAGCGGTGGTGAGAAGCTTCCCGGTTTTGTCGAATAGAAAGAGCTGCGAATCGTCGCTGGTGTAAAGCGTGCTGGTCATTACCTGGGTGACGTTTAGACTGACCGTCAGCGAGTCGCCTAGACCAGCCACAAAGCTATAGACCTGATGGCCAGTGCCGACCTGTCCAGAAACTACGTTGAGTCCCTGACGAAGATCGACGGGGTGGGCGGGGGTTAATCCGGCGATGCTGCCAACGTCAACTGGCAGCGTGAAGGGAACGCTTTCGGTAATAACTCCGGCAGAGAGCTGGCTTTGAGCTGCCGCGGCGACGGCCCCTGCCCAGCCTAACGGTTCGCTGCTTTGATCTGGGCGGGAAGAAGATGCATTTAGCCGGTAGGGATGGGTGCGATCGCAAGCTTCGGCCTTGGCCACAACCCTATTTTTGGCCCGATATTGGGTGAGTTGGCTGCGCAGGTTTAGAAAGGCGATGCGATCGCTGCTGCTCGTGCGATCGCTCCCTATCAGCGTACTCACAATGTCGATAGCTTCGCTCCATTCATTGTTGCAAATAGCGCTATCTAGCTCAAACTGCGTCGTCCTTTGGGCATGCGCAGGAAGTGAACCTATTGATCCTATGCCAACAAAAGATAAGCCCAAAGCTATGCTCAGTGTGGTTAAAGCTGTTTGCTGCCAGCATTTAGTCTGAGCACGAATAGGACAATGTAGAACAGAGATCATAGATCTTTTCTGATACGGTGAGCATCAGTGCTATCAAATTTGGTTGGTCGGGCACATTAAGGGTATGCCTCTAAGCCGATTAGCTTGATGTCGATTAGGCCAATTAGTCTTATACCGACTAGTCGTATGGCAACCGTTCGCAAAAGGAGTCGATCGGAACGGATAAATAACAGTTTCAGTATGCCCCGGTATCTTTTATCAGCAACCGCAGACACCCTAAGAATGGAAGAAAAACTCAAACTGCTCGTCGTTGATGATGAGCCTGATAACCTAGATTTGCTGTACCGTACTTTTCGCCAAGACTTCGTGGTCTTCAGAGCGACTAGCGGCGCAGAAGCGCTGGACTTATTAGATGAAAAAGGAGAAATGGCCATCATTATCTCCGATCAAAGAATGCCAAAGATGAGCGGGACTGAACTGCTTAGCCGGACGGTTGAGCGCTTCCCAGATACTATTCGGATGGTATTAACGGGCTATACCGACGTAGAAGATCTGGTTTCGGCCATCAACTCCGGCAAGGTGTTTAAGTACATTACTAAGCCCTGGAATTCTAAAAAGCTGAAGAAAGCGGTGGCTCAGGCTTCTGAAACTTATCGCGTAATTAAGCAGCGAACGCGAGCGCTCAGTCGTGCCCTTCGGCAAGAGTCGCTCAGCAATAGCATTATGTCGGCAGTTCGTGGATCGCTCGATTACGACAGCACTTTGCAAACGGTGGTCGAGGTCTTAGGTGCAGCCTTTGATGCCGATTTGACGGTGGTTTACCCGGCTGGTTTGGCAACGATTGTGAAAGCGTCTCCCGAGGTTGTGGTTTATCGTGCTAAAAGGCCAGATAATCAGCCTGCTTTTTGTCCAGATTTGGACAGCTTGCCTGTGCCTCCTGTGGCTGAGGAAATTATGGCCGACACGGTTGCCGTTGGTGAGCAAGAGACAGAAAGAATTGTTGTGCCGCTGCTCGATAATGACACGGTTGTTGCGACTATTTGCCTTTACAAAATTAAGAGTGAAGTCAGCGATGGCAAAAGTTGGAAAAGCAGTGCCGTAGAGCTGTTGCGGCATGTATCCGGGCAAGTGGCACTGGCGATTTCTCACGCCAAACTCTATCAGCAAATACAGCTTCAGTCTATGAAGATGCGAGCTGAGCTAGAGGTGGCTCGAAAAATTCAGAGCAATTTGCTGCATCAAAGCTGGCCGGAGATTCCGGGCATTAAAATTCAGACTCGCTGCCAGCCTGCTCGTGAGGTGGGGGGCGATTTTTTTGAGGTGTTTATGCATCCTCAAGGCGATATTTGGCTGGCGGTGGGTGATGTTTCGGGTAAGGGCGTGCCCGCTGCTTTGTTTATGGCTAGCGCTATTTCGATGCTGCGTCGGGAGCTGGCGCAAGAAAAGTCTCCCGAGCCGCATAAGGTGGTGAGCAATCTAAACGAGAGCTTGACTAATGATCTGAGGAGCAACAACTGTTTTATCACCATGGCGCTAATTCGCTATAGCGCGAAAACTGGGCAGCTCATGTATGCGAACGCTGGCCATGTGTATCCGGTGATGTGGTCTCACCGTAATTTGGTGGCCAATCGAGAGTGGGCGGCTGTCGCAAGCGGGTTAACTAAGAGTACAAGCGATCGCCCGGTAGAGCCTACTTATCTGGATGTAAGAGGGGTGCCACTGGGTATTTTGCCCGACTGGAAAGCAATTTCGGGAGAGCTGAGGCTAACAGATGGAGATGTTGTTTTGCTGACGAGTGATGGGATTACGGAGGCGACGGTGCCAGGCTGTCGGGGGGGCGGGAGCTGCTCTATGCTCAATCAGGAGGGGCTTTGGGACTTTTTGCAGCAGCAACCGGCTGAGCTAGATTTAGACCATTTGCTCGCTTATATTCGTTTGCCAGAGGGCGAGCAGGAAGATGACCAAACCATTCTTTCACTGGAGGTGACGTCATGTTAAAAACTGAGCTAACCGTTCCTAGTGACCTGAGATTTATAAAAGTGGTGGAGCATTGGCTGCTAGAGTCGCTTCAGCTAGAGATTGATGCTGAGATTAACTGGAGCCAGGTAGAGAAAAGACTGCGACTGGTGGTGGTGGAGGTTTATTCCAATATTGTTCGTCATGCTCATAACGAAAAGCCTGAGCTGCCTGTTCTGATTCGTATTGAGATGACCAATAACAATCTTTCTTTGGAAATTTGGGATCAAGGCGTGGGATTTAATATTGAAGAGTATGCGGCTCCTGAACCTGGAGATTTTCAGGAGGGAGGCTATGGGTGGCTAATTTTGCATCGGATTATGGATCGGGTAGAGTATCAGCTCCAGGTGGGGGGCGATCGCAACTGTCTGAAGCTGGAAAAAGATCTGGCCGCAGCGCTGTTGTAGTTGGCGCTGATGGCGTTGGCGTTAATGTCATTGGCGCTGGTGCAGCGGATTAGCGGAACGAGATTGAGGCCAGGAGATGAGCATTGCCGTATTGAGCGATCGCGCGATCGCCTTTTTGGTAGGCCCAAAGCTGGTCGCCCCATGAGAAGTGCCACCACTCGTTGGGATGCTGGCTAAATCCGGCTGCGGTCATGGCGCTGCTGAGGATCTGACGGTTTTGATGGTAGTGGCAAGCTTTGGGTTCGATGCTGTCGGCAAAGTGATGCGGATAGGATCGCGGTGAAATTTCGTCGATGGCTGACCCCATATTGGCGACGGTGCCGCTACTGTCTATGAGGGTGAGATCAATCGCTGCGCCTGTGCTGTGAGGGGGTGGCCTGTTGGGATCTTGGCTGGGAACGGCCCAGAATTTTAGCACTTGAGTCTGTAGGTGCGATCGCTCCGATTCGGCTATATTTTGAGGATCTAATCCCTCGGAGCGAGCGAGCTGATCGAACGTATAGTCCACCATAAACTGCTGAACGGGAATCGGGCGGTAGGCGTCGAATATTTGTAGCTGCCAGCCGGGCTGTTGGGCCTGTAGGTGAGCCTGCGCCTGAAGCAATTTGTCGACGACGGTTTGCCGTAGAAAGTAGGGAGAGAACTGGCGATAGGGTGCGCCTAGTTCTGCGTAGGGATGGGGAGAAACGACGGCAAACTGATCTAGCGGAATGGCTACGAGGGGTTCGCCGCATTCTCGAATAGGAACGTTTTGATAGGGTTTCACGGTTAAACGGCGGCTGGTTGTTTTTGAGCTGCTCGAACGTGACTGACGAAGTTGCTGAGAATTTGGAGGCCGGGCGTGGAAGATTTTTCGGGGTGGAACTGGACGGCCATGAGGTTATTTTGGGCGACAGCGGCGGTGACGGTTTGGCTGCCGTGGGTGACGGTAGCGGCGGTGATGGCTGAGTTAGTGGGTTCGGCGTAGTAGGAGTGAACGAAGTAAACCCAGGCCGTTGGCGAAATATCTTTCCAGAGCGGGCAGTGGGGCTGAGTCATTTGTAGCTGGTTCCAGCCCATGTGGGGGATGGTGATGCCGGGTTCGGGTTTGAATTTGCGAATCGTGCCTGAAAAAGCGCCGATGCCCGGTTCGCTACCTTCTTCGGAGCCTTCAAACAGAAGCTGTAGGCCGATGCAAATACCTAGAAAGGGTTTGCCGCTGGTGGCGATGCGGCGAATGGGTTCGACTAGATGGCGCGATCGCAAATGCTGCATTGCCGGGTCGAATGCACCCACCCCAGGAAGAACCACACCGTCTGCTCGCTCCATTTCGGCTACGTCGTCGGTAATAATAGGCGTTGCACCGGCAAATTCTAACCCTTTGCAAGCGGAGTGCAGGTTGCCCATGTCGTAGTCAATAACGGCGATTGTGGTCATTGGGCGCGCTTGCCTCCAGTGAATTGCCCTCATTATATAGAACGTTAGGTTGGGTTTTACTCGCATCGTCTGATGGCCAAAGAAAAACATTTTCAGCCTGAAACTCAACCAACGATCCGAGGCCCGCTGCTGATCACCTCGTTTCGACCCTGGCGATCGCGCCAACCCTCAAATTCATCCCACGATCTGATAGCTTCAATGGCCGCCGCCGGGCAGCTCCCTGAGCGGACAATCTGGCTTTCGCAGGTGCCGGTGAATTTTGAGATCGCGCCCATCCGGGTAATCAACGCGATGTACCGATTGCGCCCTCGCGCGGTTGTTTGCTGTGGGATGGCCGAGAAGCGAGCTTATTTGTCTCTAGAACAGCAGGGTAAAGGGGCTGATCAGAATTTGCAGACTAGTCTTGACTTGGCGAACTTGCTAGAAGATACCCGGCTCAGCGAGATTAGCTATGACGCGGGTAATTATGTTTGTAATGCGCTTTATTATCGGGTTTTAGAGGCGATCCAGAAAAGAACAATTTTCCATCCAAGCGGCGGCGTCAACGCCATCCCCTGTTTGTTTGTTCATGTGCCAGTGCTCGAAGCGTCCACTCAAGTATGGGTTCAAACCGATATGCATTCAGTGCTTAACAAACTCAGTGCTTAATAAACTCGTGCTTAATCAATTCAATGCTTAATAAAATATGTAGGTAAGGAATCCTGCCACAACACCGCCATTTTTCTTGATACGTTCGGGCACTATCAGTTCAAAGTTCCTTGATTAGATTGCATTACCTATTTTTGCTATGAAATCATTTTCTCGTTCTGACTTGGGCGCGAACGCCGAACTCACCGCTTCGACCCCTCGCTGCGATGCCGATGTTCAAAATGAAGCTTTTTCAATTAACTGTTTGCTGCGGACTGTTCGAGATCAAGAGTCGGTAGCTCTACTCTCTAGAATTAACTATTGTTTTCCGGCAGCGGCGGCTGTTTCGGCTTCAACAGCGGTGCAGTATGCCGACTGTTTGAACCGGCTGTTGTCTCAGTCGAACGTGTATGTGGTTAAGGATATGGATGGCGATCGCGGCTACTTTTTACAGCTAGACAGCGTCCTACAGGGCGATGCTCATCCAAAACGGCTCTCGGCTTTTTTAACGGGCGTGACTCAGGACATTGAGATAATGCTCAAATACCTCCAGGCAGAGGCCCATAAGCCATCTTCGAAGAGCCTCTCTGTGGTTTCTGAAGGCTGCAATATCGCTAATTTGCAGACCGAGGTCTGTGCGGTTGCTTAGCTTTGAGTGATGTTGCAAAAGGCTTAATAGTTGGCCATCTTCGGAGAAAATGGGTCACTGCCTTTGATGATGAAAAAATAGCTTATGTTGGCTTGGCTTACGACACTTTTGATGACCCCGCAAGTGCTAACCTCGCCGGTGGTGGCGCAAACGCCTGAAGCAACACCCGCAGAAATCGTCATTAAACAGCCAGTGCGATCGCTCCCTGGTGAGTTAGATCAGGTGCCGGTTTTTAACAGCAACAGCCCTGAGCTGGTGGCCGAGCCAGGAATTTTGCTCTCTACTTTTCCACCCGCCGGGATGGCTACCCCAAGTGCCCATCTAAACTTTGCCTTCAATGGTCGCTTTGATGTATTTGCGCATCACGTTTACAAGGCGCTAGATTATGACGCCAAAGTGCCTGAGCGGCTAGATAGCTTATACATTGGGGTGCTGATGTATAATCCGACCGCTGAGCCGGTGACAGTGCGAGTACTCACCGGCGCAAGCTACTTGAGTCAGCCCGATGCGCCGTTTGTGCCGCTGCCAAGCTTAGTGCCCTTTAGTTTGCTGAGTCCGGTGTTCTCTGGGCCGGGTAGCCGGGCGATGGGCGACATTTTGCAGGAGAAACGCCAGAGTATTTTCCCGGCGGTGATAACGATTGCGCCGGGTAAGCGCGAGCTTTTGATGAATCAGCCGATTCCGATTCGGACACTGGAGCAGCCGATTAATGGACGCTCTACGCTGGTGAAGCTAGAGAGTAGCGGGCCTGTGTATGTGGCAAGCCTGTCTCAGTTTGTGGGCTTGGATCAGAATGGAGAAGAAATTCCGCCGAGTTTAGCGTCTTGGGAGCGGATTTTACAAGAAGGCCGTTTGGCGGGGCCGCGCGATCGCACACCAACTCCTTTACCAATAGAGAATCAGGAGCCTTTAGTTTACGGTCGTGTGGCCGGTGTCTCACAAGGATCGCAGTGGCAGGCGGTTCTGACTGACGAGACGGCTCTTAATACTGCCCCTAATACTGCCCCTAACACTGCTCAGCGATTGACGATTCCAGCGGCGGGCAAAGCGTTCTCTTACGGAATTAGTCTTTTGTATGGCGGCACGATGGGCACCGGGCAAGTGCAGAGTGCGCCCATGATAGTGCGATATCCAGACACGGCTTATCAGGCGCATGGTAACTATGGAGTGCGCTATAGCCTAACGCTACCGCTGTATAATTCGACCGACGCACCGCAGCAGGTGTCGGTGGCTTTGCAAACGGCAATTAAGGAAAATGAGCTGAGTGCGGGCGGGCTAAGATTTTTTGCGGAGGAAGCGCCGCCGACCTTTTTTAGAGGGCCGGTGCAGGTGCGCTATCAGAGCGACCAGGGCTTTCCACAAATTCGCAACATTCATCTGGTACAAAAGCGAGGGCAGCAGAGCGATCCGCTGGCGACTGTGACCTTGGCACCGCAAGAGACTCGTACGGTACAGGTCGATTTGCTATATCCGGCTGATTCGACGCCGCCGCAAGTTTTGACGGTGGAGACAGCGGCGATCGCGCCATAGGTTTTCTTATAAAGTAAGAGAGATTTTGGCGGTTCACTGCGACAATTTGCTCGTAGATAATAGCGAGATTTGCAGTCAGGTTTATAGTCAGATTCAGGTTTATAGTCAGGGTCAGATTCATAGTCAGGTTTATGCATGGTGATTCAGGGAACAACTCAACTATTAGGGGTGATTGGCTATCCGGTGGAGCATTCTTTTTCGCCGTTGATGCATAACGCCGCGATCGCCCATCTAAACGCTGACTACGCCTACCTGCCATTTCCCATCCACCCCGATAATCTGGAGCAGGCCCTCAAGGGCTTTGCTGCCATTGGTCTGCGCGGGTTCAACATCACGATTCCGCATAAACAAAGTATTTTGCCGCTGCTCGATGAGGTGAGCGAGGTGGCACAGGCCATTGGTGCGGTGAATACGGTGTGGCGTGAGGGCGATCGCTGGTACGGAACCAATACAGATGCGGTGGGGTTTTTATCTCCACTAAAGTCGCTAGATAACAATTGGGCTGAATTGCCCGCGATGGTTTTGGGCAATGGCGGCGCGGCGCGAGCAGTGGTGGCGGCTTGCGCTCAGTTGGGCTGTCCGGAGATTTGGGTGGTGGGGCGATCGCCCGATAAGCTCAAAGCGTTCGTCGAGAGTTGGAAGGCATCACCCGATATTTCCGCTCGCGTCCGCGGAGTCAATTGGCAGCAGTTAGGTGAGTATTTGCCCAAGGCAGAACTAGTAGTGAACGCAACGCCGCTGGGAATGCATCCCCAGGTAGAGGCTTCGCCTTTGGATGAGGCGGAGGTGGCAATGATGCGGCCAGGTGCGATCGCCTACGACTTGATCTATACGCCTCGACCCACGCAGTTTTTGCAGCAGGCGAGTGCAGCGGGGCTAAAACCCATCGACGGTTTAGAGATGCTGGTACAGCAGGGCGCAGCCGCGCTCGAAATTTGGGTGGGTCAGCCTGCACCGATTGAAGTGATGCGTCAGACCTTATTGGATTACCTAGCACAACATTCGCGGTAAGCTAGAGACCATACGGCTTGGAGCAGCAGATGCTTACAAGCTGTTGGCGTTGGTAATGCTTTGGCGATTTTCTCCTATGACTTCTAGGCTCTCTAAACGACTGCTCTCTAAACGACTGCTCTCTAACAAGCGGGTTTCGAACTGGCTGACGTTGCCCGCTACGATGCTGATTTCCTGTTTTGCTTTTTTGACTATTTTTTTGGCAGGCGCGCCACCGGCCTACGCGCTGACTCAAGTGGCGCTAACGGACTTAGTGGCCGAGGAATGTCCGGCTGATGCTGCCTATGCGGAAAATTTGACCTCGAGTGGGTCTCTTATGCAGGCGACTTGCTATTTGATTAAAGGGACTGCGATCAATAAGTCGGGTAAGGACATTGTGGATGCGGACATTTTTGGCCGTATTTTTGATGCGGATGGCAATGCGGTGATGGAAAATCGCTACCGGCTAGGCGGAATTGAGTACGTGCCTGTGGGCGAGAGCAAGTTTTCTTTTAGAGTGTCGGTGCCTGCGGTGCAGCCTGCGCCTTTTCGATTAGAGAAGTTTAAGGCGGCTGGGTTCGCAAGCAAGGTTAGAAGGTTTCAGGCTTGGGATCGCTCGATTGACGAGTAGCGGCGAGCTGTAAACCGGTAGGCAAAGCAAAAGCCGCACTCAAATTTTCTTGGGTGCGGCTTTTCAGTCTTTTGATGCTTTGATCTATCTTCTATTGCTAGATTTATCGTCTACTACTAACCGATTTTTGGTCTAGCCGAGAGAAGCGTTGTAAACCATAGCAGTGATTGTGCTGCCTAGACTACCGACGACGCTCGCTAGTACCTGAAGCAGGATAATCGCCAAAATCGCTGAAAGATCTAGACCACCGATGGGCGGAATGATAGAGCGAAATATGTTGAGGTAGGGGTCGGTGAGCTGGGCGATCGCGCTGAAGAAAGGGTTGCTCCAGTCGATATTAGGGAACCAGCTCAACAGAATACGAACGAAAAGGATCGCCAAGTAAAAGTTTAGAAAGGTCACCAAACTTGTAAACAGTATGGTTGAAATATCGGCCATAGTTATTCGCTCTAAAGGTCGAGACTATTGTGTTGCCCTCTATTCTAGCTGATGATACTTCACTTGAGATCGCCCTCAGCTCAGCCACGCCTCAGCCAGCTGACTATCCGCCAAATTCTCTAGACCAGCTTGCCTAATTCTCTGCGTCTGCGGAATATCCAGCGTAATCCACTCTTTTCTGGCCGTTATTAACGCTGCCCATTTGTCCACGTACATCTTCGATGGCGGTGTTAAGCTGGGCAATTTTGTCTTCAAGGCCGCGTCTGGCAATTTCCATCCGCTCTTCGGTGGTCGCGTTTTCTAGGTGCTGGCGCTCTTCTGCTGAGAGCTGACTAAAGTCTTCGCTAGGTGCGCCCTGACGCAGCCGATTGCTAGCTAGGACGCCAACAATGCCGCCAACGACGCCGCCTAACAAGGCTCCGGCAACAAATCCACTGGCAAAGTTGTTCTGGCTCATAGGAGGGTTCTCTTCGCGTTATTTACCACTGTTGTATCTGTTTTTATGTTCCGAATGTGCGATCGCCCGCATCACCTAGTCCAGGCACAATAAATCCGTTTTCGTCTAAGCCCTCGTCAATCATGGCCGAATAGACAGCCAGCGTCGGATAGTGTTCGGCAATTTTCTGCAAGGCGGGCGGCGCGACGACGACAGAAATAATACGAACGAGCGCCGGATCAATTCCTCTCTGGGTGAGTTCGGCTAACGTTGCCATTATCGTACCGCCTGTGGCCATCATCGGCTCGCTAATGATAACGCGAGTATTCGGCGCAAATGTCTCCGGCAGCTTGTTGAAGTAGCAGTGGGCCTCTAGCGTTTTTTCGTCGCGGGCAAAGCCTACATGGTAAGTGCTGCTAGTCGGTACGGCGCTTTGGATCCCTTCGAGAAGGGCCAAACCGGCCCGCAAAATTGGTACGACGGCAATGGGGGTTTCTGGATCGACAAAGGTGGCGGGGCAGGTTTGAAGGGGCGTTTCTATCTCCATGTCGATGGTGGGTAACCAGTCGCGGATGGCTTCGTAGGTGAGCCATCGGCCCAGTTCAGTCATGGCGCTACGGAAGATGGGGGGCGGGGTGGTGTTACTGCGGGCTACGCCTAGCCAGTGCTTGATGAGGGGATGCGGGGGGACGTAGATACGGAGTTGTAGGGCCATTTAGGAAGGAGGGATGAATGAGGGAAGCTGAGTTAAGAAGGCTGAGTTAAGAAGGCTGAGTGGAAAATGCGCTGGCATTATCATACCGCTGTGGATTGGCTAATCCAAACGAGCTGGTTCAAACTAGCTGAACCAGAAGAGGCCGATAATGGTGAGTAGAACGCCAATAAGAGCAATCCAGATGAATTGGTTGTCTTCGGTGTTTACTTGGCTTAGGTCGAGAGGTTCAGGTTCGGGTT
The DNA here is from genome assembly GCA_038260205.1 of Phormidesmidales cyanobacterium. Lineage (GTDB taxonomy): Bacteria > Cyanobacteriota > Cyanobacteriia > Phormidesmidales > Phormidesmidaceae > Phormidesmis. The sequence continues at coordinate 4,826 of JBBSOB010000094.1, read as the reverse complement.
CGGGTTTTGGCTTTCGGCGGCGCGGTTTTTTGGCTTTTTGGGCGTACTGTTTGCCGCTGTCTTCATCTAGATTGCTTAGGTCGGGGATTTTGGTTGTCCATTCCGGCTTTAGCTCTAGCTCGGGGGCTTCGAGAATGTAGAGGAGGCGTTTGCCTTGGCGCTGGGTATCGAGATCGGGATGGCGGATAAGTTTGCGGCAAAGGGCAAGTCCGGCCTGATCTTCGCCTGCGGCAATATAGGCGTTAACTAACCAGAGCTGAATTTCGCCGCCGCGCATCCCGATGGGGTTAGACAGGGCGAGAGCGGTTTGGAAGTGGGCGATCGCTTTCTTATAGCGACCTCGTTCGAAAGCGGCCTGGCCGGTGACGAGCTGTTCTTTGGCCTGAGCTTTTTTTTCGCTGCTATTGAGCTGATCGAGCTTTTTTTGCAGCTTTTCGGAAAGATCGAGAATGGGTGGCTTGTCGGTGTGAGGTTCGGACTGGGGAGAGGGGGACGACTCCAAAGTCATATTGAAATAGTTAGGTATCGGCTGCTCTATATTGTATCGCGATCTCTTGGGAGAATATTTTGACCCGGTACGAGGCGGTAAGCTGATAAAACTGCTCGCTAGTTCCCAAGGCTTAAAACTAAATGCTGATGCTTCTTTCTCCGGCTAAGACGCTGGACTATACAAACGCTGATTTTGCTCGCTATACGCTGCCAGCGGCTCTAGATCAAAGCGAAATTTTAGCCAAGCAGCTCAGTCATTACGATGCTGGCGAACTGTCGGCACTGATGAAAATTAGCGATAAGCTAGCCGAGCTAAACTACCGGCGCTATCAAGATTTTCAGACGCCGTTTACGCTGGATAACGCTAAGCAGGCGTTGCTGGTCTTTAAAGGCGATGTCTACAAAGGGATGACGGTCGAAGACTACACCGACGAGGATTTGGCGTTTGCTCAAGACCATCTGAGGATTCTTTCTGGGCTGTATGGGGTGCTGAGACCTCTAGACTTGATGCAGCCGTATCGTTTGGAGATGGGAACCAAGCTGGCTAACGAAGAAGGCCAAAACCTCTACGAGTTTTGGGGTGCGCAGATTTCAGAGCTGCTGAATGCGGAATTGCGATCGCACGACGATCCCTGCATCGTCAACTTAGCCTCGAATGAATATTTCAAATCGATAGATCGCGAAACGCTAAAGGCCAGGGTATTAAAACTTGCCTTTAAGGAAAATAAGGACGGCGATTATAAAATAGTTACCCTCTACGCTAAGCGGGCGCGAGGACTGATGGCAGATTTTGTCATTCGCAATCGGATTGAGACGGTTGAAGCGCTTCAGGGGTTTGATGCGGAGGGCTATACTTTTCGCGAGTCGCTGTCGGCGGCGGATAGCTGGGTGTTTTGTCGAGATTAGGCTGGGCTACTCTGCGAGCAGGCGATCGCCGACGACTAGGCTCAGCTCTCAGGCGATGATGGGCGCGATAGTCCCATCAGATTGCAGAGCTTATAGATGATGCGCGCGCCGACGTTGCCGTCCCATTCGTCGGGGCCGACTTCGCACAAGTCGAAGCCAATGATTTCGCGGTGGTCTGCCACTTCTCTGAGCAGGTAAAAGGCTTCGTCGAGATCGAGTCCGCCGGGGACGGGGGTGCCGGTGGTGGGGCAGAGTTTGGGATCGAGGCCGTCGATGTCGAAGCTAATGTAAACGTGCGGCGGCAGGTCGGCGACAATTTGCTGGCAGAGGGTTTGCCAGGAGATGCCTTGGTAGCGCGATCGCTTCAGTTCGGTATCGTGATGCACCCGAATGCGCCCGTTGCTAGATTGGGCAAATTCAATTTCGGCGTGAGAGACATCGCGGATGCCGACTTGGACAAGTTTGGAAACTTGGGGAAGGGCGATCGCGTTGCGCATAATCGAGGCGTGCGAAAACTGGAAGCCTTGATAGGCATCGCGCAGATCGCAGTGGGCATCTATGTGGAGAATGCCAAAGTTAGGATAGTTTTCGGCTAAGGCTTGCAGTGCGCCCAACGGAACGCTGTGGTCGCCGCCGAGGATACCGACTTTTTTGCCGTCTTGGAGCGCCTGGCGGGTTTTCGATCGGAGCCATTGATTGAGGCGATCGCCCCCCTGATTGACCTGAGCTAGCGCGTTCTGCAAACCATCAGCGAGTGGATCTCCCTGTTCTGTTGCGGTGACGATGGCTTGGGCGGGCGATCGCAGTTCCTCATTCTGCTGCTCAATCCAATCGGGAATAGGCGGCATGTAAATGCCTTGCTTCCACCCGTCAGGATTGTCGTAGTCGTAAAAATCGAGCTGCGGCGAAGCCTCTAAAACGGCCTGCGGGCCTTTGGCGGTGCCGCTGTGAAAGGAAACCGTAACTTCCCAAGGGACACCCAGAATAATGATGTCGGCGGTGTCATAGCTGAAGGGAAAGCCAAAAATGTTGCCGTTATCGAGTCCGACACCGCCTGGATCAAAGGCGGCGATGATTTGCTGTTTGGTTAACATGATGAGGTTAGCTATATTTTTGCAACCGTAACGCCTTTGCCGCCATCTGCCTGTTCAGCCGCTTCGAAGCTTTGTACTTGTGGATGCCGCTGTAGATATTCCTGAACGCCGTGCCGCAGTTTGCCCGTGCCGTGTCCATGGATAAACCATAGCGGGCCTCTAGCCCGAGCGATCGCATCTTCAATCACACTTTCTGCCTCCGACACCCGCATCCCCCGCAAATCCACCGTATTACGCTCAGTTTTGACCATCGGTGCATCGGGCACGGGTGTAACCGGCTGATAACTCTGCTGCACCTTAGGCGGCTTCTCAACTGGCTCGGCCTTCTCTCCTTTGAGCGACTCAATATCAGCCAAATCTGCCGTCATTTTCATCATGCCAAAGCGCACGATAACTTTGCCATCGTTGTCAGCTTCTTCCAGCACGTCCGCGAGCTGACCGCCCAGGCTAGAGAGCCGCACCCTTTCGCCAACTTTGGGCAGATAGCCGCGCCCGGTAGATTTTACTTTGGCCGGATGCTTTCCGGTCGGCAGACGTTTCTCTTCTATTTGGTTCAGCGCTTCTGTTGCCTTTTGCGCGTCCTTTCCAGTTTTCCCGCCCTGCTGCAAATCTCGAATGACTTTGGCCACTTCCGCGCGAGCATGAAGCAAAGAAGTCTCTACGTCTTTCTCCTGCTGCCGCTTCATTTTTTGTTCTCTGTCGCGCAGGCTCTGCGCCCTGGCCTCGACTTCTTTATAGAACTTCTCAGCTTTGGCCACCAAGTTTTCGGCTTCCTCAGCCCGTCGCTCCTGCCGCTGCCTTTGAGCCTCTAGCCCTTCAATAACCTGGTTCACGTCCTCATTTGCGCCGCCCATCTGCTGCTTTGCCTGCTCTAGCACGGATTCTTTCATGCCTAGCCGGCGAGCAATAGAAAGCGCGTTTGAGCGGCCTGGAATGCCCCACAGCAGGCGATAGGTTGGCGCAAGTTTTACATCGTCAAATTCTACAGAGGCATTCTCAAAGCGATCGTCTTCGTATTTTAGGGACTTTAGCTCGCCGTAGTGGGTGGTGGCTATGGTGAGGCGAGTGTGGTCTGCGAGGTGTTTTAGCAGGGCGATCGCCAAAGCACTGCCTTCTGAAGGATCGGTGCCCGCGCCCACCTCATCTAATAGCACTAGCGCATTAGAACTTCCTTCTATTTCGTCAATCTCGTCTAAAATTCGCCCAATGCGCTTCACATGGCCGGAAAAAGTAGAGAGACTTTGCTCAATAGACTGCTCGTCACCGATATCTGCTAGCACTGAGTCAAACCAGGGCAGTTCTACCGGCTCTTTTGCGGGAATGAACATGCCTACTTTTGCCATTAGAGAGGCGAGTCCCAATGTTTTTAACGTCACTGTTTTGCCGCCTGTGTTTGGCCCGGTAATCGCGACCACGCGCAGGTCGGGGCGAATGACTAAATCTGTTGGCACAACGGTGCCTTTTTGCTCCTTTTTTTGTTGCCACAGGAGTAAGGGGTGCTTGAGCTGACGCAGCGTAATCTGCTCGCCCTCGTTCACAAAGCGCGGCGCATTGCCTTCCATCCACAGGCCGTAGCGAGCGCGGGCAGCGGCCAAATCTAGCTTAACAACGGTAATGACCAAATGCTCTAGTTCGGGCAGAACCTCTGCCACTTGATAGGTAAGCTGCTGGCGAATGGCCTCAGACTCAATTTCTTCTTCCTTGCGCAGCGTGCGACGTTGGTTGCCATTATCAACAATGCTGCGAGGCTCTACATATAGGGTTGCGCCACTGGTGGAAACGTCGTGGACGATGCCGGGAATTGCGTCTTTTTGCGGTGCTTTGACGGGTAGGACGAAGCGATCGCTCCTCTGCGTAATCAGAGTCTCTTGGAGGGCGCTGCCCTGCCGCTGAATAATGCGCTGAAGTTTAGAATAAATGCGATCGCGCACCACCTTGAGCTGCTGACGAATTCTGCCGAGTTTATCGCTGGCTCGATCGGCCACCTTCCCTTGATCGTCAATGCAGCGATGAATTTCCTGCTCCAGTTCTGGAAACGTACTCAAATTTTCCACTAGCTTTTGCAGCACTGGCAAATCGTCGCGCGCATCAATTTGTCTGCGCAGTCGCCGGGTGCCCGCTAGCGTTGTTGCAATATCTAGCAGTTCCTCACCCGACAAAATGCCTTGAACTTGCGATCGCTCTAGTGCCACCCCAATATCGCGAATGCCGCCAAACTGAAGGCCACCCACCGTAAACTCTAGCTGCGTCGCCTCCACAGTTTGAGACAGCAGGGCTTCGCTATCGGCGCGATGGGCCGGAATCGGCAGTCTTTGGGCGGCGACTGTGCCGATATTT
>JBBSOB010000093.1:0-15722 GCA_038260205.1 Phormidesmidales cyanobacterium | reverse complement strand
CGTAGCGTTTCCCTGACTTGCTGTGCGGGACGACTTCGACGACGGTCTTCGGTGCGGCGATGTCACCTATGGCTTGAATGTAGTGCTCGACTATACCTAGAAGGTCTAAGACTTCGGCAAGTTCTAACTCCATTTGATAATACGTCGTATAATTCTCGTTTAATTCTACGACAGATGCACGACGATCCTTCTTAACAAGTTGAGAAGATAGTTAAAAGTCCTCCTGATTGAGATGGAGCGCGGTCACGCACAACCCATATCCATTGTTTTTGCGCTCCATCTCAATCAGGAGGTGAGTCTATGATTGTGGAAGTTGCCGATTACAGAAATTGAGAAGCTGGCAGCAATTTTGCGATAGCAGAGTACGTGCTCAACCATGAAATAAAGGCTACTACAGAGGCAATAACAACCTCAGTTTTTTTGCACGAATGTCTCTGCTAGGCCAACACAGGCTGTCGAGTTTGGGCTGCTTTTTCGATGATATCGGCAGCCTGCTTAACGCCGCCGGATGATTGAATTGCCTGTTGCAGTCGCCGAGCATTGTGACGATAGCTAGATTCTGTAAGCACTTCTGAAATCGCTTTGCGAAGTGTTGTTTCGTCTAGGGTATCGAGCTGTAGCATTTTGCCAGCCTGAGTGCGGGCTAGACGGGCCGCAATGCCAGGTTGTTCGTTGGTAATCGGAATCGCGACGAGCGGCACGCCACAACCGAGGGCCGTTAACACTGTGTTCATGCCTGCATGGGTTACCACAAGTGCTGAATGCTCAATTAATTTTTGGTGGGGTGCAAAGGGGACAACAATAGGATTGCCGGGCAGAGCAACGGGTTGCGCTTGCGGATTTCCAAGAGAGATGACTAGCTGAACATCCAATGACGAACAGGCTTTTGCAATGCATTCAAAGATTTCTGGCCGCTGGTTTTGGAGCGTTCCTAATGATGCATAAATGAGCGGTTTTCCAGTTAAGCGCTCGAAGGGAAAGTCAACGTTATTGAAGGTGATGGACTCTGTTCCGGATGGATCTTGGAAACGGCCAATATAGTGAAAATGAGCTGGAAGGCGTTCACGGGGAAAGTCAAATTCTTGCGGGAGCTGGCATATCTGGGCCAGCGTCGAATAGGCATCATCACGATCTTGATAGGCCGGTAGGTTCCATTGGCGGCGCTGGTCAACCATAGCCTGCCACAGGTCGCGGGTTAAGTAATCGAGGAGTGCGTTCCCGATGCGATTGCGCAGGCGAGTCCAGGGCATGGTGGAATAGGCCCAGGCGGTCGAGTAGGGGGGCACCGCTGGCTCGCGTTGAATCAACATGGCGTTGCACACCGTGACGAAGGGCAAGGTAAGGTGATCGGCAACGGTGTCCATCGCTGCGGTCACTTGATCGATGATGAGGACTTCAATGTCGGCGTCACGGATGGCTTGGGAAGTCTCGCGAAATAGCATTTGGTTCTCTCGCTTAATAGACTCAATGGTGAATTCTAAGCCTGCTTTTCCGGTGAGTTTTCCCAGCGTTTTATAAAGCGCATCGATACTCCCTTGGGGATAATCAGATACGCCAATTTCTATGGTTGTGAGGTTAAGGCTTGCGACTTTGGCGATTGTATCGGGTATTGCAAAGAGAATCACCGTATGACCTCGCCGCTGGAGTTCGAGGGCGATCGCGCACATGGGGTTTAGATGCCCAATGGCAGGGGGGCAGAAAATGCCAAATCGTGTCATGTTAAATAACTTTTTATTGTTTTGCTCTTGGAAATTGTGGCTGTGGTTATTCTAGAGGCAATTGAAGTCGTGACACTGTTGGCGAACTCGTTTGGTACATATTAACCACTCAAAAAACGACCTTTTTTTGACTGTAGGGATGGTGCAGTGATCTAGGCGAGACCCAGGACTATAATTGCCCCTTTGATTTCACTTGTTCATAGAGCGTTTCCATCGCTTCGATAAACGAATTATCTCGATGCCAGAAGGCAGGAAAATCGCCCTGTTTTTTGACCTGAATCGCCGATACCGATTCTTCGGGAAGGGCTTCCATCGTTTGCGGGAGCTGTTTTTTGCCCTGCCAAAATTCTCGCAGGTTAGTTTCGCCCTTTGCAGGCTGCGTTTCTGGCGGCGCGTAGTAGGCGGCAGCGGGCTGTGGCGTGCTCTGCGCTGACTGTAACTCTGCTGAAAGTGCCTGCCCCAGGGGAGACTTTGACAGTTCTTTTATCAGGTTCTCTCGGGACAGGCCCCGAAGTTCAAACAGTAAAAATGGGTCTTGGTCGAGTTCGGCGGCGACGAGGTAATACACCCCAGCAATGTGCTTGCAGGGATTGCTCCAGTCTGGGCAAGAACAGCTCGTCTTAAAGTCTTTTTGGCTGCCCGGCAGCAGGTTCAAGTTCAGCGACTGAAAAGTCTTCTCGATATCGTCTGGGATTTCGTTGAGCAATAGTCGAGAAATGACGCTGGCCTTTGAAGCCATTTCAGCCACAGCTGCTGACCATTTGGCCGCACTCAAGGGATGAAATTCGATAGTGATGTGGTAGAGCGGCTCTTTGTGGACGCCAAAGTAGGGATTGATCGATCCGCGCACCTGGGCAGTCACAAGATTGCCGTCAATGTCAAATCCTTTGACCTTGCTGCCTCGGGCATAAGACCGCCCTCGGCTGAGGCGACCCGAATCAGTCAGATTCTCGATGGCGGTGATAAATTTTTGACCCCACCAGCTACGGCTAAATTGGCTCACGGTGCTGCTCTCCTATTCTATGATTGCGCTCTTGTTGAGTGAAATGAGCTGCCTGAAAGCGTTATCATCCAGCTCCGTTAGCCAAGACTCGTCAGCGCCGACGATCGCACCTGCCAGTTTCTTTTTGTCCTCAATCATTTCGTCGATGCGCTCTTCTAAGGTGCCAATGGCAACAAACTTGTGAACAAACACATTCTTCTTTTGGCCAATGCGAAAGGCGCGATCGGTGGCCTGGTTTTCGACCGACGGATTCCACCAGCGATCGAAGTGAAAGACATGGTTGGCCTTGGTGAGAGTAATGCCAACGCCGCCTGCCTTTAGAGACAACACGAAGACCGACGGCTCTGTTTCAGGGTGTTGGAACTCGGCAATCATGGCCTCGCGCTTTTTTTGGGCGGTGCCGCCATGCAGGTAGTAGGTGTTGCAGTGGAAGGTTTGGCGAATGTATTTTTCTAGGGCGTGGCCGAGTTCGGTAAATTGGGTGAAAATCAGCAGGCTGTCTTGTTCTGCCCTGGCTTCTTCAATCATTTCGGTAAGGCGTGTGAGCTTATGGGATCTGACTGCCGTAAACTCGCTGTCATCCTGTAAAAACTGCCGGGGATGATTGCAAACCTGCTTGAGCTTGGTGAGGGTGGCTAAAATCAGGCCCTTCCGCTGAATGCCCTCTTCTGCATTTTCTAACTTCTGCTCAACGTCTTTGACCACCGCTTCGTACAGAGATGCCTGTTCTTTTGTCAGGTTACAGAACAGTTTTTGTTCGACTTTATCAGGCAGATCTTTGATGATCGACTGGTCGGTTTTAACCCGCCGTAGAATAAAGGGTTCAACTAGTTTTTTAAGGGTGGCTGACTGGCGGAGATTGTTGTTTTTCTGAATCGGCACTTCAAAACTTTTACGAAATTGGGTTTGATTGCCTAAGTATCCCGGATTTAGAAAGTGAAAAATAGACCATAGATCTAGTAGCCGATTTTCAATGGGGGTGCCTGTTAGGGCGAGTCGATGGGGCGCAGAAAATTTGCAGATGGCTTTAGTTAGCGCGGCTTTGGGATTCTTGATATTTTGTGCTTCGTCTAGCACGATGCGATGCCACTCAACCTGGTTGAACAATTTGGCATCTTTGCGGGCTAGGGCAAAGGAGGTGATGATAATGTCGTGGTCACGACAGGCCCGTTTGAAGGCTTTGGCCTCTTTTATGCGATCGCCCCCATGATGAACAACGGTAGCAATATGCGGCGCAAACTTGTGAATCTCTCGCCGCCAGTTGCCCACAACAGAAGTGGGCGCGATTAACAGGGTTGGGGGCAGCCGGTCAGAGGCACGACTAGATTCAGACTCTTCAGGCTCCCGCTCCTGCACTAGCCTAGCAATCACCTGGACAGTTTTGCCCAGACCCATATCGTCGGCTAGGCAGCCGTTAAGCCCCAGCTCTTCTAAATATTGAAGCCAGGACACGCCGCGCTTTTGATACTCTCGCAGCTGACCGACAAAGTGCGCGGGGTCGTCTATGGGCTGAAGCTGGGTTTTGTCGCTGAGTTTTCCTAACATTTCGGCGAGCATGTCTTGGCGATCGCACATCACCTCCAGCTCGCCGTCATCGCTTTCAGCCGTCAGCTTCAAAAAGTCCAGTAGAGGCAGCTCTGGATTTTCGGCCTGGTGGGTTTGCCAAAATTCCAGCATTTGCTGCATCTTGTCCTGGTCTAGCTCAATCCACTGACCGCGAAACTGCACCAGCGGGGTTTTGGCATTGACTAGCTGGTGCCACTCTTGTTCGCTGATCGGTTCATCTCCGATAGCTAACTCATACTGGTATTCCACCAGACGATCTAGGGAGAAATAGCTTTTGGACTTATCTTTACCGCCAGAGAGGGACTTTCCCTTAGCCTTGAGCCGAACCTTGGCCCGCCGCCGTCCCTGGGGCGTCCACCAGGCCGGAATCAGCACCTTATAGCCTGCGTTTTCTAGCACCCAAGCGGACTCTTTGAGGAAGGTAAACGCCTCGCCTAGCGCCAGCTGAATGCCCACGGGCTGATCGGTCTCTAGCCCCTGCCACAGCGCTGGATAAATGCGGGAGGCGTAGCCCAAGTTAAGCAGGAGGGTCTGCTCAAAGCCTGAGCCGAGACGGCTTTTAAGCTTTTTTTTCTGCGGCGCGCCCATGCGCCAATAGTCATCTAAAGAGAGCTTTAGGGAGGGGTCATCTTTGGGAGCAACTTCAAACTGGAGCTGCCAGGGGTCGTCTGGATTGACCGGGTCTAGAAGATGAAAGTACAGGTAGAAGGGTTGATCGGTTTGGGTGCGCACAATGCGATCTCGCCAAGTCTGCCACTGTCGGTACTGTTCTAGTCCTGTCTGTTGCACCCAAGTATGTGAATTCAAACAGTTATCTAGCACTGAGTCTGAAACTGTCTTTTCAAACGCTTTGGTGAAAGGGGTATGCGTTACAACCTCAGCCAGTAAGCATTCAGAAAAATGACGCAGCAAAGTCAGCGGGTTATAAAGCTGAGGATCTTCGTGGGGCACAGCAAACCCGGCCGCGCATAGCAGCGGCATGTACTCAACGTATTGTTCTAGGAGGGTTTCATATTCGTCGCCGATAAATTCCCAACCTGAATAGAGCGTGAACTGTTCTGAGGATTGGAAACCTGTTACTTTTTTACGGTCAGATGAGCGCTTTGAGGCGTTTTTTTTAGTAGAGGCTTTTTTAGCGGTCGACTTGCGCGATACCAGGGGGCGATACTTCAGGGCCGGAATGTAGTGATCTTTGAAAATGATCCGCTTCAGGGCTTGGGTGAAGTGAAACCAAAAAAGCAGGTCGCTACCAAGCTGTAGCTCGCTGAGGCTGTGCAGCGTCAAAAAGTGCAGCTCATTTAGCAGCGGGACGATACCCATTGCCTTCGCGCTGCTGTTTACAGGCGGGGCGAAGGCAACCGGATAGCCGTCTACTTCCCAATATTCGAATTCAAACGTTTCGGGAAGCGCTATCTCCAGATATCGGGACAGCTCCAGAGACGGTAAGGGAGCGCAGTCAACGGTGGGCAGCAAAAAATAGCAGGGTTCAATCCAGTTTTCTAGCGGTGTGTTATCTGGGGACTGAAGATTAAATTCGCCTGTTAAAGTGCGAGCCAGCTCATCACCGGTGAGCTGAAGCGGATAACAACCCTGCTCTTCTAGCTCAGGCTGCCGCGCCGTCGTCTCTATCCACAGGTAAAAACGCCCTGCTTGGACAAACTCAGCATCAGGGTTAGGAATCCACGTACCGTGAAGAATCTGCATGGCGCTCTCTGAAACAGCCTATAGTTAGTTGGCTATTTGATTGCTACAGCGCCCATAATATCGTGTTTTTTGCGATCGCTGCTTAGAAAAAGCCCAGAAATTGCTTTTAGATAGAGCAATGCCGAACGATAGCACAAGCGCTGACTTGTCAGTTCGCAAGTACGCAGCCAAACACTCCCCCCGCTGGTCTACTGCCTCAGTTCGCTGCTGAAATTAGCTGAGCTGAACTCGCCGTCGCCGTATCTCTTCATCTTGCACCGGATAGGGTTGTCTCTGTTGGCCGTGCGATCGCCTACGGCTACGGATAAACCGTGAAGATTGTCCCAAAATTCGTAGTAGACGCTGTTTTTGAGACACACTACAAAGTCGCAAAGATAGAGCCTGATTTCGTTCCGTGTTCTGGGGACTGATGCTAATGTCGAAGTGCCAAAAACGAAGGTTTTAGCACTTAGGCTACAAGTTTTCAGACAACAATAAAGGCTTTCTGCCGATTGTCAGAAAGCCTTTATTGTAACGAGTGCAGCCATTAGGCCAACGTCTTAGAAACGGTAGCTAACACCCGCTATGAAATCGACGCGCTGCTTATCTAGAGGCAGATAGTTAACCGAGCCATTTTGCTGCCTTGGCAGTGATTTTCTAGCAGATTATCTAAATTACGTTACAGACCATAAGGTAGCGGAGCTGTGTTTTTCGTTCTTTTTCTATCGTAGAAGTTGCTTGCCAACAAGCTATTCAGCTTGACGAACGGTTTCAATCCAACCTAAAGCGGTTCGACGGTATGCGTCCTCTAGCTGGTAAGCCATTCGGGTGGCTCGATCAAAGTCCTGATTGTTTAGCAAATTCTCCAGCTCGCTCCACAACATTTCGCGTTTGCGGTAGCTATCAGGGATCTCTTTTATTTTGGCATGTAGCGCTTCATAGGCTTTGTCCGTTTCTACGGGCGGTAGGGCGCGGCGATTTATGATTGACCATGCCCCTATCTGCTGGTACGGATCGCTAATGTGCTGAGGTAGGCGCATTAGCAGGGCGATCGCTGCTGAGGTGAGCGGCAGCGGTGCAGCATAGAACCCGTTCGGATCTCTATTATCCTCGTATTTATAGGCTAAGGAGAGGAGAAGATAATCGAGATCGCCCTGACTTTGCGATTGGCTTAACTGAATCAACTGATCGAAATACTGCATCGTCCGAGCGGTATCGTCCTCGCCAGCTGCCCTTTGCACTAGGCCGGTCAATACTTCTAAACGCTGCCCGATAGATAGGTGCGGCAATGCTTTCAATTGAGCTTCTAAATCGTCATTCTGAATCGTGAACCCAGCCACCCGACTGTAGTAATGAGTGCGCTGATTCTCGTCAGGAAGCACGGCAATCAGCGGTAGTATTTCCGCTATAGCGACAAGAGCCTCATCGGGGCGATTGATGTTGCTGTATAGAGAAGCCATGCTATCCAACACAGACAGTCGATAACTGTCGGGTGCTTGTTCAAACGCAGTTTCCAAGCGAGTAAGATTGCGATTGAACAGATCAGAAGGAGCCTGATTGGGATTGTAGGCTAACTCGACCAAACTAACGAGCTTATAAGCTGAGTCTATGCCTATCAAAGGCAGCTCGTCTGAAGCCGCCGCTTCAATTCGAGTTTCTATCTCGCGCACGGCAGCGGCCTGTAATTCGGGGGCTTGCCAGTTGCGGCCTAGTTTGGCGATCGCCTCCAGTTCACCACCGCCATCCCGATTGGGATAGGAAGGAGACCACGGAGCAGGCTGAAGGTTTTGAATAAACGAAATCGCCGCTTCAGCCGTTTCAATTGCCTGCTCGCGCTGCCCTAGCGCCCAGTATTCTTGGGCGATCTCAACCAACGAAACAGCCGTAGAGGATTCGTTAGTTGCAAGGCGGTCTAATATCTCAATTGCGTTTTGAGGCTGCTGCGCTCGATAGAAAGCTGAAATTTTCAGCCAAGTCGAAACGCTGTCTGTAGGGTCTTCTATCAGTTGCGCCGCTCGTTTAGCACGCCTAACGTTCTTCTGCTTTAGCGTTTCCCCCACAATCCGCTCAAACAACTTCTGCCTGCGTTCGCGATAGGGAAGCAGGGCGCTATTAGGCATCTGGCTTAGCGTCGTAATCGCTAGGTCGTAATCGCCCCGGTCAGTGTAGACCTTTGCTAAGCTTAGCCGAGCGGCATGGCGCTGACTCGACGGGGCGCTATCGACCAACTGAATAGCCCGGTCAAACGCGCCAATCCTGGCGAAGACATCCACTAGCTTATAGGAAGGATAAGACCCGCTTGAAGGCGAAAAGTTGCGTTCGGCATCCGTCAGCACTTCTCTGGCAGTCTCGGTTAAACCTACGTCAGCGTAGCCCGCAGCAAGACTGGTCGCTAGGTCAAATACAGATTGTTTCTGCCAATCTTGGGTGATGTCGGCAGGCGGCAACTTTCGGACTTCATCTAACAGAGACTTTGCCTGCGCTTGCTGACCTTGATAGTGATAAAGCCGTGCTAGATCTATGAATGTTCTGTCCCGCTCGTTTGCTGGGATTTGACGGGCTACAGCAAGGGCCGTTTCTAGCTGTCCCGCTCGGCCTGCCCATAGCGTAGTTGCTCGCAGTGCTGATACTTCATCGCCAGGGTGCTTGAGCGATCGCGTCTGCAAAAACACCTGAGACTGCTCAAATTGTTCGGCGTCAATGTAAACCTGATTGATCCGGCTAATAGCCTGATACCGTTGATAATCATCAAGGCTAGAATCGCCAGTAAAACGATCAAGTAGTGCAGCGGCCTCCACCAGCAAATTTTGGTCTGCCAGTGCGTCAATCACCGCCATCCAGTAATTGTTACGACGATCTGACGGCGTATTCTCCGCTATCGACACCGCTTGAGGAGTCTGCCCTGATTGAATGTACGCCTTTATGATGGCCCGCTCAAGCTCGGGACGCGATCCATACTCATAGCCATAGGCACCATAGCTGATCGTTTGTGTGATCGCCTCAGCTTCCGCCAACGCATTTAGCTCAACCAACCCTAGTCCAATGTCTTGCAAGAGGCGATCGCGACTCGCCGCATCAGAGATTGTTTGCGCCAACTCAGCCGCCTGGCTCAACTGCGACAAAGCCGTTTTCCTCGACTGACCTTCCCCCCGAGCAGATTGCAACAGATCTTGCACCTGACGCTGAACCTCGTTCGACAGCGAAGGATCTGTCACCTCAGAATCTGTTGTTTCGTCCCCTACCAGCGTCCCACTCTCAGAGGGGAAAAGCCCCACAATATTAGATCTGCTGAGCTTTTGGGCCATGTCTAGCACAGTTTCACCCTGATTATTTTGAATCGTTGTATCTGCGCCTTCACTTAAAAACAACTCAACCAGCTCCGGGCCAAAATTGCTCTGTTCTTGCCACACCACATGATGCAGCGGCGTCCAACCCGAACTGTCTTGAATATTTAATTTTGCACCCGCCGCTAACAACTGCTCTGCTACCTGCAAATTGGCACCAAACAGCGGCGTTTTTCCTCCGATATCTTGAGCATTAACATCCGCGCCTGCTGCCAATAACAAAGGCACCATCTCAAAATTTTGCTGCTGCTTATGTAGCGCCGTTCGCCCCAATGAATCGCGAACATTGACATCTACGCCCGCCGCTAATAAAAGCTGAAGTACATCAGGCGACATATCTACTGAGTGAATAGCAGCTCCCTGACGATTCTCAATGTTCGGGTCTGCGCCAGCTTGAAGTAGCTGCGCGACCACCTTAGGAAAAGACAAAGCAGAGTACAGCGGCGTCACGTTTTCAGTAGTCCGAGCATTAACATCCGCGCCTTTACTAATCAGCAGCGCTGCCCCGTCACCCGTTGGAAAGTTATAAGCAAAGTGCAGCGGCGTTATTCCCTCTGGCGTCGCCGCAGTCACATCCGCCCCCCGCTTTATTAGTAACGCCATCACCGCTATACTCTTCTCCCCAAGAATATTATGCAAAGGAGTGATTCCATTGTTGTTTTGGGCGTTGATATTGGCCCCACGTTCGATCAGTAACTGCGCAGTCTCAACTGACGCGCCTACATAATGCAAGGGCGTATCCCCCTGCGAATCGTGAGCGTTCACGTCTACGCCCCGTTCAATTAGCTGTTGGGCAAGTACCACATCGGTAGAAACCAAAAAATTAAGCGGGAGAATCTGCACACCGTAGAAGTCACAAAGCTGATTCAGGTCGCCGCCTTGCTCAATCGCCACTTGCAAAGCCGGGAATAAATTTTCCGCATAGCCCCAAGGACTTGCACCTGATGACATCACCTGACAAAAAGGCGACACCGTTTTAGACAGGTCATTGGCAGATATTGTTTGGGCAAATAGCGGCGCTACACCCAAGGTCGCTGTGCCGACCGCCCCTAGTAACCCGATGGCGATGCTCTCTAGGAGCGGCTGCGCCAAAGTCTTAAGACTCAACTGATGACGCATAAAGCACCTAAATGATAATGGTTGGATCAACCCTATAGAATAAGAAACCGTCAGCAAACGATTCCTGTCATTTTCAACGTAACCATTTAGATACTGATTCAGCGAAGGAGGAGGCGACTTATAAAATTGGCTAAAAGGCTTAAAGTAGCGAAGCTGCGGTTTTAGTCGGCGGTTTGAATAGACATCTTGAAGTGTTGCTGTTGATAGGTTGTATTGAATCCACTCTTTATCGAGAACTACTCATATCCCAACACCCAGTCCTGTACAAATAAGGCTATGCACTTGCGAGGCGATGGAATGCGGTTCATAAAATTCATCAGCATCATCCTTGCCACAGTCCTGATGATTGCGGGTCTGTTCATGGCGGGGATTGTTTTCCCAAAAACGGCTGTATGGTTAATGTAGGCTTTTTCATCCGTCCTAATCGGTTCGATATGCCTGGGCCTTATTTTAGGGTTGCTACGGGAATTGTTAAAGTAGTCACCGCTATTGCCCTATTGCCTCGGCCAGTTCCTTAACCTCCTTATTGCGCTTCAAAACTTGACTTCAATTTAGGAGCTACCTGCCGATAGTAGGTAGAGCGCGAGCACCCGACCTGCTCGCAAATTTCATTGATCGTCAGCTCACCTGCTTCAGCCAGTGCGATCGCCACTTTCACCTGACTCTTATCCAATGACTTCGGACGCCCACCCATCCGGCCACGCGCACGAGCCGCTGCCAAGCCTGCCATCGTCCGTTCTCTCATCAGGTTGCGTTCGTACTCAGCCATCGCACCGATCACCGAAAACACCATCTTCCCTGACGAGGTAGAAGTGTCGAAGCCATCCTGAACGCTGGCAAAGTCCACACCCTTCAGCTTCAAGTCTTCGATAATGCTCAACAGATGGCTCAGAGATCGCCCTAAACGGTCGAGCTTCCAAATCACGAGCACATCACCTTTGCGGATTTGGTCTAGTGCTTTATCCAATCCAGGCCGTTCTGTCTTGGCACCACTCACCCCGCGATCGCTAAAAATCTTCTCGCAGCCTGCCGTCTTCAAAGCATCCATTTGAAGGTCTAAATTTTGGTCAGCAGTCGAAACTCTGGCATAGCCAATCTTCATTGTCGCAAAACTCGTAAAGCGTCTCTATTTTTGGCACCTTGATTATGACACAGCTTTTGACGCACAAATACAGGCAACAAACCGCCTTATTTGAGGTTTCGCCTCTATGCATCAAAAACGGTCGTTTCTGAGGCATTAGTACACGATCACAGCCTGCGGAGCGGGAATTTAAACCCGCAATCAGCTATATTTATGCGGAAACATCTCCACTTAGTCGGATATATAAGGGGATTAGAGAGAAAGTCTCTCTCTATTTTCAGCCAAACCTAACGTACATCGAAAGATAATGAAGAAAGCACACTATGTTGTAATGAAGCAGGCTGACGGGAGTCCTGAAATTGCTCCTATGATGGCGTGGCTTCGGCAACATCCTGAAGATGTGCCACTTGGAAGGAATGCAACTAAACACACCTCGCGTCAACTAAGGAGAGCTTTATGTAAGGGCGGATGGGAGCTTGAGGAGTTATCTAACAGAGTTCTACTGATCAGGCCGGATGAAGATCAGGATGTATCCTTTGCTGACGAGTTACTGGAAAATGATATAAGCGATGAGGATCAAGATGAAGAAGTTACTCAGGCTGCTGAGATTACCTTTGGCCTTGAGCGCGATCTACAGTCTGCACTTCGGAGCAATATTGCTCAGCTAGGGCCAAACCTTGAAATTATCGATGGAGGCAAAGAACGTGTAACTAAGGCTGGTCGGCTTGATATAACCGCAAAAGATTCTCAAGGAAACATTGTTGTTATAGAGCTGAAGGCTGGAACCGCATTACCGGATGCGGTCACTCAAGTTTTAGCCTACATGGGGGCAATAGCCGAAAGTGACCAAAAGTTCGTACGAGGCATTTTAGTAGCAGGAGAGTTTCACGAAAGAGTGATCTGGGCGGCACGCGCAGTCCCCAATCTTGAATTAAAGAAATATTCGTTTCAATTTGCCTTTGAGTCTGTAAATTAGGTCTATTTAGCGTGTCTAGAAATCCCATAGAGCTTCTGAGAAGGTTATTCTGAGACAAGGACTGAGGCACACTTTTTGCATAGTCCCAAAACCTCTAAGAAATGAGGCAGTATGGGTTAAGGAAGCATTCACATTTCAGCGATGCATACTAGACTTCTAAGCAGAGCTATAGGACTCAAGGAAAAGGTGCCACTGCTTCTAAACTAATAGCGGGTGAGATTTAGGTGCAGAGTATCAGCATCAATCTCTTCTCTAGCTTCAATATCAAATTCAACGGTAAGATCAACATTCTGAGGCTCGGGAAGATTATTAGCAAAAATAGAGACATCAGGCTTAAGCCGCTTTAAGTCACTGGAGCCTATATAGAGTGGTTCATCTGTCCAAACAGTTGACTTGGGCTGAACATTTCCAAATCGAATAATCACTATCCACTGATTTCTATAAGACTCAACGGAAACCATAGGACTAGGCAAGAGAGGAGACCTAGAAAGAGGGATAGCAGTCATCCAGTCATTATTTATAGGCTCATCAGGCAACTCATCTAATACCTGGATTCCTCCGGTACAACTTCCTTTTATTTCTACTCTTACTTGTTCAGCAAGGACTTGACTTGAATTATGAACAACAAATCCGATAGGGCTGCATAGATGACTTAGCCGAATGAACGCTTCCTTCTGCCGTAGATAATCACGATTAGGCTTGTTAAAAGGCGTCGATAGATAACTAGCAATCCCAGATTGACCAGAGGGCTGAGATAAGTCTGGCAACGGTCGAGTCGGAACAGCGTAAGCAATCGAAGAGATACGTATACCATCTCCTAACTGCCTTCTGTTTTCATGATCCGCAAATTGTAGAACCATCTCAGGAGATAAGCGGCTTTGTGGTGTAGAATCTTCTCCCATACGAGCAACGTCTTCAGGTTTTGCAACCGCTGTTGAACTGCCTTGACGGTAGTAGACAAGATCCTTTTCAACTTTTCCGTATTTTTTCCTTGAATAAAAAGGACGTTTTTGTTTCGCTATTTTAATTAGACCAATTTTACTACCTTCGTATACATGAACTTCATAGGACATTTCTATAGGTCGATTAGTCTTACTATTTATGAACTGCTGAAGCTGCGCGTCATCAAAATGCTGATCGACATTAATAGGACTATGCCTACCGCCTGTCACCGCTTGTACACCAATCACAATGTAAGCATCGCTCTGCCGCCAAGAGTTAGCGAAGGCAAGTATATCTTTTAGCAGCTCAGACTTTTGCTCTTCGGTAGCGCCCTCAAAGGCGTACTGCTTACACTTAAAATCAACTGTAGTCCCTTCGCTTTGATAAAGGAGACTTTCCACTAACTTTGAATCTTCCATTCTATCTACGCTTATACTCTCGGAAGTCAACGATGGACGGTTCTACAGAAGGCAAACAAGGCGATGAATACAACAATAGACGGGAAAATGAACCCAAATAAGCTGAGGTTTATAGGGTCGGTCATTTATCTTCTAAATTCAGTTTCTTAGCGATGCTTAGACTTTTGCTCCTTCATCTGCGCAATAATTGCGGCCTTTATATCCTGCTTATCCTTGTTCGATGCAGATCGTTTAAAATTCTGACCACCATCCTGAATAAACTTTCGCTTCTCAGACGAAGATGAGTTGGCCTTTATGAATTTAGACTTCCTAAGCTCTTTCTGCAACCCATCCCATGCGACCTCTGCGGTTGCCTCACCAAGTTGAACAAGAGCCTTTGGAAGAATTTTGTTCGCCAAAACTTCGTAGTCAGAATCAGTTTCCAGTAAGTCATAATTGACAGATCCGAGACTGATTCTCATATTCTGTATAGACATTAACTTAGGTGTACGTTCGTTTGTACTAACATAGCACTTCCTAATTCAGAACATGAGACTAAATTCCGTATATAGCGTCCGAGAAAGATATTTCTTTATTCAAAGCACCAGATTTCTTTGCACCACTCCATGCTTTTTTTACCGACTGATATCAGCCTTGTAATAGATATAGATCTAGTGCGCTAGCTCACTTGCAATCATCTCAGCTTGCTTCAGCACGGTTTCAGTAGCCAATAGCTGCATGTCTGGTGGGTAGCCATACTTTCTTAAAAGCCGTTTGACGATGACTTTGAGCTTGGCCCTGACGTTCTCTTTGATGGCCCAGTCGATTGTGGCATTCTCGCGAATCTTCTGAGTGAGGACAACCGCGAGTTCTCGTAGTTTGTCTTGCTGCATTAGCTCGCGGGCGCTGTCATTGTTAGCCACGGCGGTGTAGAAGGCGTATTCGTACTCGGACAGTCCCATCGCTATAGCCTCTGAGTCGGCAGCGACCAGTTCTTTACTCATGCCGATTAGCTCGTCCATCACCTCAGCAGCGGTGAGGATTTTATTTTGGTAGCGCTTGAGGGCGTTTTCGAGCATCTCCAGCAGAGTTTTGCTTTGCACTAGGTTCGTCTTAGCGCGGGCTTTTAGCTCATCGTTGAGCAGTTTTTTCATTACTTCTAGAGCGATGTTCTTATGCTCGTAGTCTTTTAGCTCAGCTAGACAGTCATCGGAAAGGATGGAGATGTCCGGCTTCTTGATGCCTGCGGCGTCGAAGACATCAATTACCTGCTCTGAGACCAGCGCCTGATCAATGACTTGGCGAATGGTGGTTTCGAGTTCTTCGTTGCTGCGGCCTTCGCTCGGGCTATCGAATTTAGTCAGGCGGGCTTTGATGGCTTGGAAGAAGCCGACTTCATCTTTGGCATCTAGCGCCTGCTCGTGGGGAATGGCGATCGCAAATGCCTGAGACAATGCCGTCACCTCATTGATATAGCGCTTCTTACCGTCCTCTAAGCCCAAGATATGTTCTTCTGCCGCCAGAATCATCGACAGCTTGCGGGCGGTATCGGCATCGAAGTAGTTCTCGTAGGGGAAGCCGTGGTACATCGCAGAGACGACTTCGAGCTTTTCGAGCATCAGCCCGACGGCTTGTTCTTGGTCCAGGGTCGGGTCGCCTTTGCCGCCTGCGTCGGAGTAAAAGGAGAGGGCTTCTTTCAGGTCTGAGGCGATGCCGAGATAGTCTACGACTAGGCCACCGGGTTTGTCTTTATAGACGCGGTTGACGCGGGCGATCGCCTGCATCAAGTTGTGGCCTTTCATTGGCTTGTCGATATACAGGCTGTGCAGACTGGGCGCGTCGAAGCCGGTGAGCCACATATCGCGCACGATCACCAGCTTCAGCGGGTCGGT
>JBBSOB010000092.1:0-15797 GCA_038260205.1 Phormidesmidales cyanobacterium | reverse complement strand
CCAGACGAATTCATCAAAGAAGCCTTCGGACAGGATAGCCAGGGACGCTTCTTCGGCGGTGGCCGTTCAATGGCCGGGGGGTTTGAAATTCCGGTGGGCTTCCTCTCTGGCTTCTACGAAAACAGCGACTACAATCGCCAAAAATGGGAAGTCTTCGACAAGCAAATCAAGCAAAAGCTACAGCGCCTAGTCGATCCAGAAAACGGCGTCCTCAACACCGACTAAAACACCGACTAAGCGCTGAACTAAATACCGATCTAAGCGCTGAATCCAACGCTGAACCAATCACTGATTTAGGCACTGGGAAAGTACGCTCAACTTTTTTAGCGGCTATACCAGCTGTAACAGAGGTTGCCTATCCGGAGTGCATGCGACCCAATATTATAGAAGGCAACGGTTGAGCATTCATTAAAAAAGGAG
This sequence comes from Phormidesmidales cyanobacterium, assembly GCA_038260205.1. Taxonomy (GTDB): domain Bacteria; phylum Cyanobacteriota; class Cyanobacteriia; order Phormidesmidales; family Phormidesmidaceae; genus Phormidesmis. The sequence continues at coordinate 15,377 of JBBSOB010000092.1, read as the reverse complement.
TTTTGAAATGACGACATGCGAATACAGGCCGGGCTTAGAGGGCATTCCGGCCACGCAGTCGAGTATTAGCCACGTTGACGGGCAAAACGGCGTACTGGAGTATCGCGGCATTCGCATTGAAGATTTAGCCGCCCAAAGCAACTTTTTAGAAACTGCCTACTTGCTGATATGGGGTGGGTTGCCCACGCAGCAAGAACTCACCACCTTTGAGCACGAGGTGCAGTATCATCGTCGCCTCAAGTATCGCATTCGCGACATGATGAAGTGCTTTCCAGAAAGTGGACATCCCATGGACGCACTGCAAGCTTGTGCAGCGGCTTTGGGCCTGTTTCACTCTCGTCGCGAGCTAGAAGATCCTAGCTACGTACAAGACGCAGTAGTGCGCATTATCGCCAAAATCCCGACGATGGTAGCCGCTTTTGCTCTCATGCGGCAAGGAAACGATCCGGTTCAGCCCAGAGACGATCTAAGCTACGCCGCTAACTTTCTCTATATGCTCAACGAGCGGGTGCCCGACCCTCTAGCAGCCCGCATTTTCGACGTTTGTCTGGTGCTTCACGCAGAGCATACGATTAACGCCTCTACATTTTCTGCCATGGTGACGGCCTCCACGCTGACCGACCCTTACGCAGTCGTCGCTTCAGCAGTGGGTACGCTGGCCGGGCCACTACATGGCGGCGCGAATGAAGAAGTCATTGCCATGCTCAAAGAAATTGGGTCGGTTGAAAACGTGCGTCCATACGTCGAAAACCGAATAGCTAAACGGGCCAAAATTATGGGCTTTGGTCACCGGGTATATAAGGTAAAAGACCCTAGAGCAAGTATCTTACAGCGTTTGGCCGAGCAGCTATTCGACAAGGCGGGTCGCGACGCCTATTACGATATTGCGCTAGAGCTAGAACAGGTAGTCGAAGAAAAGCTAGGGCATAAAGGCGTGTATCCCAACGTAGATTTCTATTCGGGCCTGTTATATCGCAAGCTAGGGATTCCGACAGACTTGTTTACGCCTATATTTGCGATCGCCCGTGGCGCAGGCTGGCTGGCTCACTGGAAAGAGCAAATCGGCGAAAACCGCATCTTCAGACCCACCCAAATCTATACTGGCCCACACGAGCAGCCCTACACTCATATTGATCACCGGCTTCACCTCTGGGAAAACTCTGGCAAAAGAACATCCGAGCTGGCCCTAACCGATCCCTCGCGCACAGCATGAGCGACCTCCAGATCGAAAAAGTGCGTCTGACAGCCAGAAACCTTTTCAAAGATTTTTTCAGAAAACTGACATTTTCAGAAAGTGACTAAGATCGTTGACAAAAAGGAAGTCAGTCAATTCAGCTCAGCCCAAATAGCCAGAAACAACGGCAGTGATGGGCGTTACCCCCCTTGGCAATACCGAATTATCCCTTGAGTATGTTTCCAGTGACGATTTTCAGGAACTCCAGCCCCTTCGACCTTGTGTCGAGGGGGTTTTTATGTGTATCCATTGAAAGATCGTTTAGACGGAGATTAAGCTAGACGGAGATTAAGCGTTAGAATCTTTTAGAGACAGAGCGAGTAGGATAATTGTCGTCCTAGAAAACAGTATGACTCCAGGCATAGACCTCCAAGGCACCTTCGTTCAGGCATTGATAGATTTAGGGCTACCTGCGGGTGCCGCTAAAACCATATGGATTCCGCTACCCATGCTGCTGATGCTGGTAGCCGCGACCGTCAGCATTTTTATATCCGTCTGGCTAGAGCGTAAAATTTCCGCCGCCGCCCAGCAAAGAGTCGGCCCAGAATACGTTGGCCCGTTAGGCGCCTTACAAGCCGTCGCCGACGGCGTCAAGCTAGTTTTCAAAGCAGACATCACCCCCGCCAAGTCAGACCCTTATCTATTTGCGCTAGGGCCTGCAATTGTTGTCATTCCGGTCTTTTTGTCTTTTCTAATCGTGCCCTTTGGCCAAAACATGGTCATTACCGATCTAGGCATCGGCATTTTTCTCTGGATTGCACTCTCTAGCATCGCGCCCATTGGCTTTTTGATGGCGGGTTACTCCTCCAACAACAAGTATTCACTTTTAGGCGGACTCCGCGCCGCTGCCCAATCAATTAGCTATGAGATTCCGCTAGCGCTATCGGTTTTAGCCGTCGTCATGATGAGCAACGGGCTGAGCACGATCGACATTGTCAATCAGCAGTCCAGCTATGGCATTCTAGGATGGAATATCTGGCGGCAGCCGGTGGGCTTTGTCATCTTCTGGATCTCGGCCTTAGCAGAATGCGAGCGCCTGCCTTTCGACTTGCCAGAAGCGGAAGAAGAACTGGTGGCAGGCTACCAAACTGAGTACACCGGCATGAAGTTTGGCCTGTTCTACGTCGGCTCCTACGTTAACCTAATGCTCTCTGCGCTGATAGTTTCGGTGCTTTATCTGGGAGGCTGGAACTTTCCTATTCCCGTAGAGACCCTCACTGGACTCTTTGGCATCGATGAAAATGCGCCTTGGGTGCAAATTATCACCGCTTCCTTGGGCGTCGTTATGACAATGCTCAAAGCCTACTTGCTGGTATTTCTCACAATTTTGCTGCGCTGGACGGTGCCCCGCGTTCGCATCGACCAGCTTCTAGATCTAGGTTGGAAGTTTCTATTACCGATTTCTCTGGTGAATCTGTTAGTAACCGCAGGGCTAAAACTAAGCTTTCCAATGGCCTTTGGTGGCTAAGTTCGCTTTTTCTATCTGCGCTCTTCCGCTTTTATAAATCCCTATAGCCGTTTATCTCACCTAGACCTCTTACCATGTTGAATTTTCTCAAACAAGTTGGAGACTACGCCAAAGAGACCGCTCAGGCAGCAAAGTTTATCGGTCAAGGGCTATCTGTCACCTTCGACCACATGAGCCGTCGTCCAGTCACGGTAAAGTATCCCTACGAAAAGTTGATTCCTTCGGAACGCTATCGGGGCCGCATTCACTTTGAGTTCGACAAATGCATTTCTTGCGAAGTGTGCGTTCGCGTTTGTCCTATTAACTTACCAGTGGTGGACTGGGAGTTTAACCGAGAGACAAAGAAGAAGAAGCTAAACCACTACAGCATCGACTTTGGCGTTTGCATTTTCTGCGGTAACTGCGTGGAGTATTGCCCCACAAACTGTCTCTCAATGACGGAAGAGTATGAGCTATCTGCGTATGACCGTCACGATCTCAACTATGACAGCGTAGCCTTGGGCCGCTTGCCTTATAAGGTAACTGACGACCCCATGGTAGAAGCCATGAGAGAGCTAGCTTACTTGCCAAAAGGCGTGTTAGACCCCCACGATCTGCCAGCCGGATCGCAGCGAGCTGGCAGATCGCCTAAAGATATCCTAGCTGAGCTAGAAGCCGAAAAGGCAAAAGCAGAGGCTAGTAAGCCCGCTGAGGCGACGGCCGAAAGCAAAGAGTAGGTGTTAAATTAATCAGGGCAATGGCAAGTACTGTCAAGCACAGACTTAAGTCATTGGTCGGAGCAGAGTTAGAGCAGAAAATTGTGAGGAAAAAATTACTTTGAACTTAGCAGAAGGCGTTCAGCTAGTATCGTTTGCTATCCTGGCCGCGATTGTAATCGTCGGTGCGCTAGGCGTAGTCTTACTTTCCAATATTGTTTATTCTGCGTTTTTGCTGGGGCTGGTTTTTATCAGCATCTCTGGCATCTATATTCTGCTCAATGCGGGTTTTGTAGCGGCAGCGCAAGTGCTGGTCTATGTAGGTGCGGTTAACGTGCTGATTTTGTTTGGAATCATGCTAGTTAACAAACAAGAAGACTTCGTTCCGATTAAGAATGAGCGGATCAGCAGAGCAACCACTGGTGCGGTTTGTGCTGGTATTTTTGCCTTGCTTGGCAACATGGTGCTCTCGCATCCCTGGTTACTCTCTACGGAAGCTGCTGCTGGCGACCAGGCAATTGAGGTAATTGGTCGCCATTTCTTCACCGATTTCCTGCTGCCTTTTGAGCTAGCTTCGGTGCTGCTGCTCGTGGCGCTAGTAGGGGCAATTATTTTGGCTCGTCGCGAGTACATTCCGGATGAAGCCGTTGCCCAGAGCAAATCTTTGACCTTGCCAGAGCGTCCTCGCGAGTTGGTGGCTGCGGGCGCACGAGACGAAGATTAATCCGCAAAGGTAACCAGTCCGATTGCAGATCTAACCGCAGATTTCACTTAAAGCAGATTCTCGTTCAGCTGTTTCTATCCAAGCCGCAGACTCATTCCTATGCAACTCGAATATTTCCTACTGCTAGCCGCTGCCCTATTCTGCATTGGCGTTTATGGCTTAGTTTCTAGCCGCAACGTCATCCGGGTATTGATGTCGATTGAGCTAATGCTCAATGCGGTCAACATCAATCTGATGGCATTCTCCAATTACCTCGACCCGGCACAGATCAAGGGACAGGTATTTTCGGTTTTCGTAATTACGATTGCAGCCGCTGAGGCAGCGGTAGGGCTGGCAATTGTCCTTTCGATCTATCGCAACCGCGACACGGTAGACATGGAGCGATTCAATTTGCTCAAGTGGTAGCAGCGATCTTTATAAAGGGCTGCTGCTGTCAACGGTTGATGGATCCACTGCTAGTGAGCCGGATGTTACTCAGGGCAAGTACATGCAGCTAAAGCAGGTCGTTATCGTATACAAAGCGGGTAATCAGCTAAGCAGAGGCTGGGCTGATAAATGCGCCCGACAGCTAGAGGCGCTGGGCGCTAAGGTAATGATGGGGCCTAGCGGATCGCAGGATAATCCTTATCCGGTTTTTTTAGAATCAACGCCTGTTCCAATTGATCTGGCTGTTGTCTTAGGTGGCGATGGTACGGCGCTCGCTGCAGCTAGGCATTTAGCGGCTGATGACATTCCAATATTGGCCATCAACGTAGGCGGACACTTAGGCTTTCTAACAGAGTCTGCCGATATTACGGGTGATGTTGAAGCGGTTTGGGAGCGGCTACAGTCTGATAAATTTGCGGTGCAGCAGCGGATGATGCTTCAGGCTCAAACGTTTCGGGGGGCGTCAGGTCAGTTTGATGTGGTGAGCGATCGCTACTTTGCTCTCAACGAAATGTGTGTTAAACCCGCCTCACCTAACCGCATGATTACCTCCGTATTGGAAGTAGAAATTGACGGTGAAGTGGTCGATCAGTATCAGGGCGACGGGCTACTCATCAGTACGCCTACTGGAACTACTGGCTACACAGTTTCGGCGAATGGCCCAATTGTTCATCCTGGAATGCACTCTATTACCGTGACGCCGATTTGCCCTATGAGCCTATCGAGTCGACCGATTGTGCTGCCACCTGGCTGTACGGTGAGCGTCTGGCCGCTGAAAGACGAAGAAGGAAATACTAAGCTTTGGGCAGATGGCGTATTTGGCACCGCTATTTGGCCGCAGCAGCGCGTCGATATTCGGATGGCGGAGCATTTAGCAAAATTTATTATTCTGCAAAGGGATCACTCCTACTATCGGACGCTGCGGAATAAGTTGCAGTGGGCGGGGGCTAGAGTAGATTACAGCGAGAATACTGAATCGGTGCTGAAGCCTGCTGAGTCAAAGACTAGAAGCAGCGAAGATTGAGGAGTGTCGGCTTAGAGAAAAGTCGCTGTTAAATCGCGAGCGGGATAGTCTTCACCGTAAGACAAATTCTGAAAAAAACAGGCTCTGGAAAAAAAGACAGGTTCCGGAAAAAGCTGGGGTCGATAACGGTCGGCGATTCTGCGTTCATCTTTTTAATCAAACTCACCATCAAGGCATCAGCAAACGCCTACGGTAGCTTGACGTATGATATCGGCCTCGGTGCCCGCTAATTCATTACCATGCGATCTTCTAGAAGCGCTGCCCGTTGCAGCCATGCCCAGCAGCGGCCCCACAGGTTTCTTACCGAATAGCCTGTGCCACCAGAGATTGAGAGTATACTTCCATTATCTGCCGGACGAACGTGAGGAGTTCGATCAGGCGCTGAAGAAGGCAGTTAGTCGGTGGGCGAGGCGGTTAAATCTGCAATTGAGGTGACAATTTTGTCCGCTTCCACCAGTGAGACATTCTGACAGGGTGTTTGGGCAGGGTAGTTTTGCGCAATCATCGTCGCGCCAGACAGTCGATACGAGCCATCGGCGTTGCTCAGCCATTGGCTAAAAAGTTGGTTGGGCTGCTCAGGGTTGTTGGCAGGACTGTAGTAAAGATCGTGGGCTGCGCCGAATGCGGGTGAGTCGAAAGCTTGAACCGTCAGACCATTCGTATTTTCGATGGGGGGAGGTTGGCGGCGGTATTCAAGTGCGAAACACTGATTTTTTGGGCTGCGATAAACCAGGCTATAAGACTGCGATCCTTCCGAACGATAGTCGGCTAATACAAAACCGGCTGGGATATAGGCCGGGGCCATCACCGGAAAGTGATTGATTTTTGCTAGAACTTTTGGTGAAATTTTGCCTAAGAAAGCGCCTTCGGGTGGCGGTGGCGGCACAGAAGGGATAGGCGGCTTATTGGCTGAAGGCGCTGATTCACGCTGAGGCGAGGGGCTACAGCTTGATAGGCCAATGGCTAGAAGCGCGATCGCAAGACTGCCCCTTTGAATCATCACCCCTATAGACTTTGTCATAAGATTCATCCTATAGCTTCTATCAGGTTGTTTGGGACATGGTCACTGACTTATAAGGCTGACCGCTCTTGTGTTCAAAACGTCTAGAACCCTCTGCTGTCGGGACGCAGACTAAATCTTCGTCCGGGTAGTCGGCGCGATCTGGAAAGGTTCTATCGCCCACTTCCAAATACACTGCCGGGCGGCCGGAGCGATTAACCAGATGATGTCCGTTGGCTACGCCTGCCGCAAATCCGGCCATTTCTCCGGCAACTAGCTGCTGCTCACCTTCATTAGTAATCAGCGTAAGTTCGCCTTGTACAACATACACAAACTCATCTTGAGCGGAGTGCCAGTGACGCAGTGCTGATTGCGCGCCGGGTTCGAGGGTGGTCAGGTTTACGCCAAAGTTTTTGAGTCCGGCGGCTTCGCCTACTCTTTTGCGCGATCGCCCCTCCACCACCGCTCTAAAAGGCTCTGGATAATTCGTCCCGGTCTGCGCGAGAATCACCTCAGGATCTATCTTCATAAGTCTGCAAACTAACCGGGTAACGCCGAGAAAATCCCATCTATCAAGGCTTTCGTTTTGTCATCAAGCTTTCTCCAATCCACCTCACCCAGCGAATCTAGCAAATCGGTATCCGCTTCGAGCGATCTATCCGCATCCGTAGAACAGTCCATAGAACCGTCCGCAGAATAATTCGTGGTACAAACCTGATAGCAGAGCGCCCAGACATCTACAGTTTGTTCCACAGCCTCTGCCTTTGTCAGCTTTAGCGTATACAGGGGCGACGGTTGAGGCAGTTGCGACATGAGCGCGGCAACTCGGTCATGCTCTTCGGTAGGCACCCCATGAAGCTGCTGCTGGAGTTCGGTATAGGTTTGCTTTTGCGCATCGGTCGTCCCCTCTGGCCAAATCAAATTCTCTTCGTACTCGCCCTTCCAGACAGAGTCATCCAACTGTTTGCGCAGATTATCAATCACGCGAATCAGCGCAGGCTGCATTAACTGTTCGATCTGCGCGCGCGCCAACGGCGTAGAAAATGTAGATGTCATTGGGCCTCCTTATGCGTCCATTCGAAACCAGGCGGTCAGCGCCACCGCTAAACCATCCGCCGCATCGTCTGGTTTAGGAATTTTGTCTAGCTTTAGTTCGCGCGTAATCGCATCTTGAACATCTGCTTTATCGGCATTGCCATGTCCGGTAATAGACTGCTTTATCTGAGCGGGGGTAAATTCGACAAACGGCAAGTTTCGCTGAGCCAGCACCAGCATAACCACGCCGCGAGCTTGCGCCACCAAAATGGTATTGCCCATTTTATAAAAAAACAGCTTCTCAATAGATACCAGATCGGGCTTGTATTCGTCGATTACGCTGTGCAAATCGTCGTAGATGGTGGACAGACGTTTGCCCATCTCCGTTCGTGCGGGCGTTTGGACAATGCCATAGTCGATGACTTGGATGTTTGGATTGAGCGATCGCATTTTGGCCGGATCGTATTCAATCACCCCAAAGCCCAAAATAGCCAACCCTGGGTCAAGCCCTAAGATGCGTTGTGTCATAAGGTCTGTCCACAGGGTTGTCCTGGCTTGTCCTGACTTGTTCAGCCTAGTATTCTCCCGATTGATTGGCCCGATTGTTGGCTCGATCTATCGAACGCCCGCAGGCTGACGCCCATTCGAGCTAGGTTCAGCGACGCCAAACGTTTTGCTGAACGTTTTTTCAACCTTAAATCCAGAATCAATCGACTCCAGCGGATCTTTACGCAGACGATGACGCAAGCAGAGGGCAATCACCTTTTGAATATCTTCTAAAGTCACTTCAGTGCGGCCTTCGTAGGCAGCGAGCGCTTTAGCCGCCCGGTTCGTCACAATGTCGCCGCGCAGACCATCGACATCTAGCTCAGAGCAAACCTCAGAGATTTTGACGCGAAACTCGCGCTCTAGCTGCACGTCTTTCAGCCGCTTCTGAGCATCCACAATTTTCTCTCGAAGCGCGTCCTGCTCAGTTTTACACTGGGTCGAAAATTCATCTGGGCTTTGGTCGAAAGCGGTACGCTGCTCCACGATTTGAACCCGCTGCTCGGGGTCGCGCACGGTACGAATTTCGGCATGCATGCCAAAGCGGTCTAAAAGCTGAGGACGCAGTTCGCCTTCTTCAGGGTTTCCGGAACCGATGAGGACAAACTCCGCAGGGTGACGAATAGAAATGCCTTCGCGCTCTACCGTATTCCAACCCGAAGCCGCTGAGTCTAGCAGAACGTCTACGAGGTGATCGTCTAGCAAGTTGACCTCATCTACATAGAGCAAGCCGCGGTTGGCTTTAGCTAGCAGGCCCGGCTCAAAGGCTTTTTTGCCTTCCGACAGGGCTTTTTCAATATCAATGGTGCCGCAAACTCGGTCTTCGGTTGCGCCTAAGGGCAGATCTACCATTGGTACTTTTTTGGTGCCTACGGTAACTTCGGCGTCGTTTAGCTCCGCTTTCACATCAGGATTATCGGGAGCGCGGTTAAAGGGATCGTTTTCGGCGACCTCAATTTCGGGGAGGAGGTCGGCGAGGGCACGAATCGTCGTAGATTTTCCTGTGCCGCGATCGCCCATAATCATCACGCCACCAATCTTCGGATCGATCACGTTGAGAATTAGCGCTAACTTCATGTCCTCTTGCCCGATCACCGCAGTAAAGGGAAAGACGGCTCTTTTCGCGGGCGGCTTGGGAGTACTCACAGGTTTATCTATCTATTGCTTATTGTCTAACCATTGTGCCACAGGAGACTGTATCTAATAAATCGCTCTCCTAAAGCAAAAAGCAGATCCCTCTTACGAAGCATCTGCCTTTTACGGGTGCGCAAATCAATACCGATCGGAGCGACAGGATTTGAACCTGCGACCCCTACTACCCCAAAGTAGTGCGCTACCAAGCTGCGCTACGCCCCGAAGCGTTAGATTTGCCTATCAAGAATAGCATAACTAGGTCTAGATTCAAGCAGGCCAAATCGCCGCATCAGGCAAGCATATCCTCAGGACTGTTCTTAGGATATATTTAGAAACAGGTTGATAGATTATCCTCCAAAACAGGATTGAGTATGTTTATGCACCCTATAGAGACGTACAAGCATAGATATTTAAAAAATAAACCAGAGAAAATAAACCCGAGAAAATAGACTAGAAAAAATATGGGGAAAAGCGATCGCAGTTCTTTAGCGGCGGTTATCTTTAGTCACGCGCCACGCACCCTCTCCACCCGACCGAAAGCCAACGCGGTTGAAGACAAAACCCGCCTCGTAAAAGGTAGAGCCATAGCTGTTAATTTCTTTTACAGAGAGCTTAAGTAAGTTAGAAAGCTCAGAGGTTCTAAGCTGCCATCCTTTGCCAGCGGCACTCTCCAACGATTCGTAATAGGCTAGCGGATCGGCGGGCTGAATTTTAGCGGCGATTTCCTCAGCAAATACTTTCATCAGCGTCAGCATCTCTGAGCTGCTAATGGCCAAACCAGAGGATTCAATGTCACCTGTCGCATGCGCGCTTTGTCTAGATCCGCCGCCTCGACGTGCTATAAATTCGGCAACGTTTCCGCCTAGCCTAATAAAATCATGCAGTGCATCTAATTCGTTTAGCTGCTCAGCGCTAACGTAGGCTCTGTTGCCAATTTTTTCACGGTCGATGCCCAGATCTTTCATGCGCTTATACACCGCGCTTCTAGCTAGCTTATAGCGAGTAATTAGCTGATTGACCGGGACTCTATCTATATTGCCATCGCTCATGCTCTAACCTCTAGACACTCTCCTCTAAACCATCTTCTCCAGACGGTCTTCAGAAAGACTTCTACACATACTATCCTTAAGACTGTCTGGAGGACAGGAAAGAAAGCTAGGTTGCAAATTGAGAAACCGGCCCGATGTGGCCTCATCTCATCTAACTGGCTCAGCGCCTTCACAAATTTCTGCGTTAGCAACCGATATAACGCTCTTGATGGCCATCTCAATGGCCCTAGTATCCGTAGCTCCAACGAGCATAATACCCACGCACGTCAATATGGGTAAAGATCGAGGAGCTAGCTAAACCGCCCTGACTGCCCCACCAGCCATTGAGATTATCGTAAACAGTGTACGAATGAAGACCCGCGACAACAAAGTCGATAGCGTCTCCAGACATGTGGCGCGAGTACAGTGCCCCACCTACCGCTTCGTTAGTGGCTGGGTCACGATACCAGGAATTAACGCTGATAGTGCGATCGCCCAACCGAGCGCGAACGTCTTCCATCACTCTTGCAACGCGAATAATGCCGTAGGTTACATTGCGATCAGCGGGGATACGGCTGCCGTCTTTAGTCGCTTCTGCCCAGGTAAAATGGCCATTCGGCACAATCGGCTCGGATAGATAAAAGGTGCTGCTAAAACCAGGGAGTCGGAAAGCGCCAGTCGGCTTGGTTGAAACGGGTGGAGTCGGGGTAGGAACAGGCTGAGGTGTGGACGGATTGCTAGACGGACTGCCTTCAACAACAATGTCGGGGGCGTAAGCGTACCATTCTCTGTAGGCGCGATCGCCCAATCCGGTATTCGCTAGCACAACTCGAACGTGATTGCCTTCAGCCAACTGGCTTTCAATGAGTTCAAACTGGGTGCCGTTTTTTACAAAGATTTTCTCAGCCGCAGAAAGCTGAGAGGACAGCACAGGTCTGAGTTTAAAGAGCGTATCGCTGACGACTTTGAGCTTAATGCTAGAGCCGGAAATCTGCACATCGGGTTCGTAAGCGTACCAAGTATTCCGATTTTGGGGGCCAAGAAACTTATTGGCCAGCGCGACTTTGACATGGTTACCCGCAGCCGGTAGATAGGATTGCAGGTCGAACTCAGTCTTGTTTTTAACGAATACTTTTTCATTATCCGCGAGCTGAGAGGACAAAACGGGCCGCTCTTTAAAGAGCGTGTCGCTAATTACCCGAAGCTTAACGGGCGAAGATTGAATTTCGATATCTGGATTGTAGGCGTACCAGATGCGCTGATTATCACCGAGCGTTTTGTTCGCCAGCACCAGCCGCGTATGGTCGCCTTCAGCCTCGGTGTACGAAATCAGTTCAAACTCAGTGCCGTTTTTAACAAAAACCTTCTCCGATTGAGAGAGCTGGCTCGATAGCTTGGGGCTGAGCTTAAACAGCGTATCGCTAACCACTTTTACTTTCACTGCAAACTCAGCTCCCTAATGATGATGAAAAGCAATTGGCGACTTAGCGCCTGCATTTGAATGACCTACTGCAAGGTCAATCTAAGTCCTAATGTCATAGATCTAATGTCATAGATAAAATAACAAAACTTGTCTTATTTATAAACTTTGAGGGGCTAGATAGCCGTGATCTAAAGGCCATTTTCACACTAAATCAGCCCAAAACTCAGCCGCTGAACTCAGGAGTCAGAAGTCAGGAGTCAGGAATCAGGAAATCCTACCCAGATCGCAAAAAGGTGCTTCGCTAAGCGCATCAGCTAAGGCGATCGCCGCTTCGGGGGGCCATTCGCCTTCGCCTTTGCGATCGCTAAGCAAAATAAATCGCAGGCTGTAGAGCGCAGGAAACCCTTCTACCTCTAGCCAAATAGTGGCTGTCTCTTGTTCACAGGTAAGCTTTTCCTCATCCATCAGTTCTGACGCCATATCGCGCATCAGGGCACTCAGTTGCCGGACGCAGCGGCAAAAATCAGAAAATTCGGCCGCCGTCAGTTCTATCGCCCAAGACTGTCCGGAGAGCAGGCCACAGAATTTTTCGGCCGTTGGGTTCCAACCAATTCGCCAGCCGTGACCCGATTTGATAAAGCGATTCATCTGACGCCGGGCGCGGGCAGGATGGATGCCGCCGCCTCAGCCGGTGTAGTGAAGGCCACATAAACGGCATTGACAAGCTGATTGCGCGCTTCTGGGCTTAGGCTTTGAACTGCCGCGATATCAGCCGCCATCGGGTTCTCTCGCAGGCCATAGTTAGCATAGTTATTGGCCGATATTCGGTCGAACGCGCCTAGGTAGTCGGCCATCGTGAGCTTCCAGTCGAACCGAAAGTTGGTAGGGCGTTTTTTGCTGTAGAGATGGTAGCGAATAATCCTAGAAACCAGGGTATTGTCTTCTGCTATTTGCCCAGTTTTACTGCTGATGTATTGGTTTTCTAGCGGTAGCGCTGGCATTTGCGCGTAAATCAGGGTGGCGATCGCACTCGGATCAATCCGCCGCAGTGGGGCGGGCTGAGCTTGCACCGGGGAAAGGCCCACCGACAAAAACGGGGCGCGTTGTCCGTCCACGCTTCCCACAGCTATCAAAATAAACACCACTGTCCCCCCAAAAAACATCTGGAGCCGCCTTAACCAACGATTCTGGCTTAAGAAATGCTTCATAGAAGTTGTTTGATAGGAACAGTGGACGCTTTACCTTTGCGAAGCTTTACTCGCCAATAATTTCCGGCTGAGTGAGTTCGTCCGACATCTCAACGATTGCCCGCAGCACAGGCTTCATTTTGGATTCGTCCAGATTATCGAATTCTTCGAAACGACGACGCTGAGCGCGGTTGGCAACTTGCACCGTAATGCGGTAGCGGTTGGAGGCAGCGCTGATTAAATCTTCAGTGCGGCGCATGACCTGCTGACTGTCAAAAGGAAGTCGCTTCATAGGGTTCAAAGAAAGGTGTTCAAAAATGGATATAGACTGCTTAGCATAGCAAACCGAAGGGGAAATAAAGATTCGTTCTTGACCTATTCCTCTTTCCGCAGCCCATAAGAGGTAAACGGCGCGACAAAGATCTGAAGGTCTAAGTCGCTAATTTGCTGTCGGATAGTCTGAGCGATCGCTTCCGCCTGTTCGGGCATTTCGCACAGCGTAAACACCGTCGGGCCAGAGCCAGACATCATCGTTCCAAGTCCGCCCTGTACTGCGGCAGCGGCGATCATCGTCTCCTTTAGCTGTGCCACTTTCGGATGAGCGGGCAAGACCACTTTTTCCAGGTCGTTGTGTAAATGACGACCAATCGTCGGCGGATTAAGATCGCGCAGCGCCTTGACCATCGTGCTAGAGCGAATGCGAGCCTGACGATCTTCCAAGCTGGGGCGGCCGTCTATGGGCTGATAGGTGGCTTGAAACTGCTGCCGATAGGTTTTGTAGGCCCAGGGCGTAGAGACAGAAAGGCTGCTGTATTTGGCTAAAACAGCGGTGAGCTTGGGTGTATTAGAGATAGCAGCGACTTCTTCACCTCGGCCGGTGGCGATCGCACAGCCTCCCACAAAGCAAAAAGGAATATCCGAGCCGAGCTGTGCGCCCAGATCTTGCAGCTCCATGCGAGTCAGTCCCAGGTTCCACAGCATGTTCAGCCCTAATAGCGTCGCTGCCGCATTCGACGAACCACCGGCTAGCCCCGCCCCGACGGGAATTTTTTTATCAATGTTAATTTCTACGCCGCCAAACTGGTTTGTTCTATGCGGAAAGGTCTTTTGCACCAGCGTTACGGCTTTGTAGGCCAAATTGGAGGCATCTGTCGGCACCTGCGGATGGTTGCACTCAATGCGAATATTTGGCGTGTTGAGCGGCGTTAGGGTAATGCGATCGCATAGGGCAACGCTTTGCATCACCATTACCAGCTCGTGAAAGCCGTCGGGGCGATCGCCCACAATTTCGAGATAGAGATTGATTTTGGCATTCGCAAGAATAGTCAGCATAGGTCGGCATGGACAGTGAGGTTGAATAGATTAGGAGACTGGATTAGAAGCGATCGCGCCTATTTTTTCATCAACGGCATCGCTCAGCGCCACCCACTGAGCCACGCCCAACCCTTCGGCGCGAACTTGAGGATTAATCGAAAGGCTCTCTAAAATTGAGCCGAGCGTATCGCGTTCGACGATGCTCTGTAGATTGTTACGAAGCATTTTTCGCTTTTGGGAAAAACCCAGTTTGACCAGTTGGCCCAGTCTAACCGGATCTTTGGCCGGGGTCGGGAAGGGTCGCGGGCGGATACGAATGACCGCAGAGTCTACCTTTGGCGGGGGCTTGAAGGCTTCGGGGGGCACCGGGCAAATTTCGGTACAGTCGGCCAAATACTGAGCGCGAATGGTGAGTGCGCCGTTGGCTCTAGTGCCGGGTTCAGCGCAGAGGCGATCGCTAATTTCTTTTTGTACCAGCAACACAATATTGTCAAAAGGCTGCGGATTGGGCTGACGCAGCGTCCCCAGCAGCTTCTCCAAAATGGGCGCGGTGATGTAGTAAGGAATATTCGCCACCACCTTATTCGGGCGCGGCTGTTCAAAATCGAGCAGCGCCTGCTCAAAGTTCAGCTTGAGGAAATCCGCTTCAATCAGGCGAAACTGCCCCGAAGCCATGTAAGCAATAAATTGCTCGCTAAGCTGTAGACACAGATCTCGATCGATCTCGACGGATAGAACATTCGCCACTGAGTTGAGCAATCGCTGTGTGAGAACACCTTGACCGGGGCCAATTTCTAAAATGCGATCGCCCGCCACAATCTCCGCCGCCGTTACGATCTGGTTAAGAACCTGATCGCTCTGGAGCCAGTGCTGGCCAAATCTTTTACGCGCTCTTTGGGCCACTGGCAAGATCGTCCTAATCTAAGAGAATGGCCTCTCATTCTAGAAGTGAATCGCCCAAGCCGTAAACAACCGTAAATGTTTACTATGAAGACTCGATCAAAGCATTGTGGTGTTTAGTGTTGTCTGGCGCGCGCGCGCCCGATGCAGCCGCCCCCACCTCTCCGCCAACGGCCCCCCGCCGAAAAGCTGCCGACCACCCCGCGTCGCTGCTTTACCGGCGCACGCACCGCCAGCAT
>JBBSOB010000091.1:0-15838 GCA_038260205.1 Phormidesmidales cyanobacterium | reverse complement strand
CTAGCCGCAAATCTAAAGACGCCAACCCAGCAGACGTAGGATTTCGCCGATATCAGATGCCCGAAGGCATGGAGCTACTCATAGGCCGCAATAACAGTCAGAACGAACAGCTCACTTTTAAGCAGGCCAGCGACTATGATTTGTGGTTTCACGCTCAAGAAATTCCAGGAAGCCACGTTCTTTTGCGCCTAGATGCCGGTATGGAACCCAACGACGATACGTTGCAGCTCGCTGCGAGCATGGCCGCTTACTACAGCCGCGCCCGTCAATCAGAGCAGGTATCCGTTGTTTATACCGAACCCAAAAACGTTTATAAACCCAAGGGGGCGCTCCCCGGCATGGTGATCTACAAACGAGAGCGGGTGCTGTGGGGGCAGCCCGATCTGGCTGCGGCTTTTATTGCTGAGTCGATTAAATAGTTTCATTGGCACCATAGCGATATAAAGCTAAAAAGAAATAAAGCTCAAAAGAAACGTTCACCTTTACCTCATCCACATCAGAGGAAATTCATGCTTCCGCTCAGTATTGCGCCCATGATGGATCGCACCGACCGGCACTATCGCTACTTTATGCGTCAAATTACCCGGCGCACACTGCTGTATACCGAGATGGTGACCAGCATGGCGATTCAATATGGCGATTTGGAGCGACTAGTTGGCTTTACGCCGGATGAAAATCCGCTGGTGTTACAAGTTGGCGGCGACGATCCTAAGCAGCTCGCAAACTGCGCTCGTGTGGCGGCTGAGTTTGGCTACCAGGAAATTAATTTGAACGTGGGCTGTCCGAGCGATCGCGTTCAAAACGGCAACTTTGGCGCTTGCCTGATGGCTCAACCCGAGCGCGTAGCCGATGCGGTTAGCGGCATGATAGCGGCGTCGCCTTTGCCAGTCAGCGTCAAGCATCGCATCGGCATTGACGACCTCGACCGCTATGAAGACATGGTTCATTTTGTAACGGTGGTGTCGGCGGCTGGCTGTCGGCAGTTTAGCGTTCATGCTCGTAAGGCGTGGCTGCAAGGTCTTAGCCCCAAAGACAATCGCACCGTGCCGCCTTTGCGCTACAGCGATGTGCATCGGCTCAAGCAGGACTTTCCCGATCTGGCCATTGAAATCAACGGCGGCTTCACAACCCTAGCTCAGGCAAAAGCTCAGCTAACGTCAGTAGATGCGGTGATGATTGGCCGCGCGGCTTACGACAATCCGTACATTTTCGCCCAGGCAGATGCAGAAATTTTTGGAGAGGCGATCGCGCCGCCAACCCGCCAGCAGGTTGTAGAAGCCATGTTGCCTTACCTAAATTACTGGACGCAAAAGGGCGTGAGGCTGCACAGCATTACCCGTCATATGCTGCACTTGTTCCACGGGCAGCCAGGAAGCCGAATTTGGAAGCGCTACATCACTGAACAGGCTTGCCAGCCGGGCGCAGATGCTCGCGTGGTGGCTCAGGCGCTGAAGCTGGTAAACGAAGCGGCAGATCTGGCGATCGCTCATCAAGCCGCCATAGTGTCATAGCTCAGTGGCTTGATTACCGGGTGGAGCCTATCTGCGACTTATGCCTTAATTGCCAAAACAGGCTAGAAACAAAGTTTGTAAACACATGCGCCGTAATCGGAACGAGCAAGTTACCGGTAATGAGCGCGCTACCGCCCAAAATCGCACCCACCAGACTAGCCCAAACCGCGTAAGGCCACTGATGCTTTCCAGACATGTGGAGAACCCCAAAGCAGAGGCTAGAAATAACCAGACTCGTTGTGTTGAAACCTATTGACGGTAGCATCACCCCTCGAAAAAGTAGCTCTTCGCTCATGCCAGGCAGCAGCCCAATCCAAATAGAATCTGCGATCGCCAGCGGTGCCAAAACAAACGCCAGATAAACGTCGGTGCTGCGTCGATAAGCTGGCCACAGCCGATACACCAACGCGCTAACGCCTGAAATGCCCAGACCCAGCGCTATTCCGATACCAATATCTGGCCAACGCAGATCAAACGGGAACTGACTCGGGTCAAAGTGCAGCCAAATTTTTGCAATCAAAAGCAAAATTAGGGCCGTTGCAGCCATGGCAGCCAAAAGCTGCGGTCGGCTTAAAGGATCTATCTCTATCGGGTTAGGCTTTTCTGGATCGGACAATCGTTTTGCCAAACTCAACCTTGCTTTCAAGCGGACTATCAGTATTCGCCATTCTATTAGAAAAGCTTGCGATCGCCTGAAAAAGAGTGAATTAGCAAGGCTAAAAAAGGACTAATCCGTCAGACACCTGAGAAAATCCGCTTCGTTTTTCCCCCAGTTAAATGTGTATGTTTGTTGTGATCTTGCCATCTCCGTATGCTTAACTTTCCAGTATTGCTATGTTAAAGCCAACCATTTGACGCAGTCTCTGTAAACCGAAAATAATTGATTCTAAAAATAGAGGAAACCCTCTCATATCAACTTCTTAAGGTGTTATCTCGAAAGAGATTAAGGGAATTCAATAGTTACTCAGATAGTCTGATATAGCGCTGTATTGGGTCGCCTATGAGAGTTTAGAAAGCTGAACTAGGGGTCTCCCAAATTTTTTAGATCACATAGCCTGTGGAACTTAGATTTAAGATATGGATAGTTCAACGAATCGATCACCTTTATCCGATAGTGATGTTGGCATTTATGAGTGCGAAGTGCGCCTCAAATTCAGAATTATTGAAGAACAGATGACCATGAGCAATCGAGATGAGCTAATTGAGACACTCGTCGATGCCTTTGCCTATGGAAATGATGACTATTTAGAGGCATTAGATAGCCAGGTGACTATTGAGCAAATGCAAGACATAGGAGAAGCCTCTCCGAAGATGCGCCGTCAACTCATTCGCCTCCGTAACTCTAGCCGCTTGGCCTAGAATTTTATCGAGCACAAAAAAAATGCCTCTATGATTTGACACAAGGTGCGAGATGCAGGTATCTTTATAAAGGTTCAAACACATGCGCCCCCATCGTCTAGAGGCCTAGGACACCTCCCTTTCACGGAGGCGACGGGGATTCGAATTCCCCTGGGGGTATGTTAAAAACGAATGCTCTGGAAGCCGTAAAAACTTTCAGAGCATTTGTTTTTTAAAGCTAAAGCTAAGAACGGGCATAGACTGGCCGCTTCGTATCCATATACCAAAACACGCTGCCTGATTGCTATAAAGACAACCGGGCAGCGTGTTTTCGTAGATCTGTACTATCTGTACTTATTCCTAAAACTGAGGGAGCTAAGACTAAAAGATGTAGGACTGAAAGATGTAGGACTGAAGAGCCTAGGACTGAACGATAGAACGTAGGTGAAAGCCGATCTATGCCAGATTCATGGATTGCTGACGAATGGCGAGCAGATTGACGGTAATACTGCGGCAAAGGTGATGCTCGATCAAGGAGACAGGCATTGCCCTGGGCGGTTTGACTGAGACCTCATAGGATAGCTGAGTGCCCTGTTCCGTTGGCTGTAGTTTCCAGATGCCGTCGAACTGCTTGAAGTCCCCTTCGCTCATCGTGAAGCCTAGCTGATGCGGAAAGTTCTCAGTCATCTCTAGAACGACACGGGCGCAGAATTTGAACTTTAGGAAGCACTGTGCACCGACTTGCTCTAGTCGGATGCGGCCTTCGCTGCTAGGGAGGAGGGTGCTTTGGGTGAGATTAGGAATAAAATCGGCCAAGTGCTCGTAGTCGGTGATGACCTGCCATACCTGCTCTACTGGCTGCGGAATGATGACTGAAGCAAGAATGCGTCTCTCTCGATGGGGATGCTTTTCGGTCGAGATTTTCACGTTTTCGGCGCTGGCGGATAATCCGCTAGCTTGCACCGCAGACTGTAGATCAGCGGCGAGCTGGGTATCTCTCTCTTCGTCAGTGGATAGCGTGTGTAAGTTCACGGGGTTTCCAAAAGTCCTGAATCGGCGTTGATGCCAAATAGTATTCTCAATGCAGGGTGGTAACTAACGGCACTCAGTGTATAGATAGGCGAATGATTCGTCAGGTTTGTGTGGACTGATTTACTATTTGCTGGTCTATTTGCTGGTCTATCTCTACTGAGATTATCAGCTAAAAGCAGGAAAGTTATGCCTCTTAGGGGACAGTTCACTTTAACTAGGCTGCAACTCCGTTGAGCTAGGCTGCTTTTTACAGTGAGTATATATCCTCATTCTAACTTTTGATAGGACGATTTTATAGTCTTGGCTGTTAGAGGTTTTTGGTAGTAGGACGTCTAGGTGACATCGATAGGATAGTAAATTTGTATGGGTGGATGGTGCGAAGCCTTGCTAGAGCTGCTATAAACGTCAATGAAGCTATCTTTTGATGTTTTTAATGTTTGGTTGCTATGACTAAAGCCGGTGAGAGTACTTTGAACCGCCAACACTGTGTGATTGGCACTGTGAAAGGGCCGGGCGAGAATGGCAATCAGTATCTGTTTATTACGGCGGATAATCGGCAGGTAAAAATTGGTGAGTTTGTTTATTATCAGGTGCCTGCTCCAGATAGTGGGGGGCGCGGCGTCCAACTGTTAGATATTTTGGGCAAGATTTCTGACCGACGGCTGAGCGAACATTTGCCTGACCGGATTTTTGCCGATCCTGAGATTAGTCCTGAGGCGATCGCTTCTCTGATTGGTTTTACCGATCCGAGTCCCGAAATCTACGAAGTTACTGTAGATGTTATTGGCTATTTCAATCCGGCGTTGGGCTTTATCAACCCTCGCCTGACGCCCGATCCGGGTGCTAAGGTTTGCATCGTGGATGATCAGACGCTGGTGCAGGTGGTGAATAAAAAGCAGTCTGGTGAGGTGGGGTCTGCGACGATAGGTTCTTTGCTGCTGCGAAGCGCTAACGCGGTGCCAGTATCGCTAGATGTCAAGGAACTGGTGAGTACGCATATGGCTATTTTGGCGGGAACTGGCTCGGGTAAGAGCTATACCGCTGGGGTGCTGATTGAGGAACTTTTACAGCCTTACAACCGGGCGGCCGTGCTAATTTTTGATCCGCACGGGGAGTATGGAACGCTCGCAGAGATGCGCGGCCATCCTCGGTTTGCCGGAGACGATGGCTATGTGCCCGATGTGCAAATTTTGACGCCGGATGATATTACGATTCGGATTTCGTCGCTGGATTATCACGATGTGCTGACGCTGCTGCCGGAAATGAGCGATCGCCAACAATCTATCCTCAATAAAGCATTTAGAATTTTGCACCGTCACAAAAGGGGCGACTATCGCTGGAATGTGGACGATTTGATTGCGGCAGTGAATGAAGCCGATACGGCAGAAGATGACGAAGGTAATCTGAAAATGGGGTCTTCGGCACCGGCGATCGCCTGGAAGCTAGAGCGGTTTGCAAACTCACCTTATTTTCATCAAACGAATCATCTCGCTCCAAAAGATCTGTTCGAGCCGGGGCGGGTGACGGTGCTGCAAATGAATGAGATTAGTCAGGAAGAGCAGCAGGTGATTTGTGCGGCGGTGCTGCGGCAGAGCTACTTGGCCCGCATTAATACCGAAAAGAACAAGATTCAAGAGGGCGATGAGAATTATTTGCCTTACCCAGTGTTTACCTTAGTAGAGGAGGCCCACCGGTTTGCGCCTGCGAAGGAGCCGTCCCGGTGTAAGGCCATTTTGCGGACTATTTTGAGCGAGGGACGAAAGTTCGGTTTGGGCGTGGGGCTAATCACTCAGCGGCCTGGCAAGTTAGATTCGGACGTGCTCTCGCAATGTATGAGTCAGTTTTTGATGCGGATTGTGAATCCGGTCGATCAGGAGAGCCTGAAGTATGGCGTGGAAGCTGCTGGGCGAGATTTGCTGAAGGAGCTGCCCTCGTTGACCAAAGGGCAGGTGATTATTTCGGGTGCCTGTGTGAATACGCCGGTGCTGTGTCAGGTGCGGCAGCGATTGACGAAACATGGCGGCGAGACGCTGGATGCGCCGACTGAGTGGCAGCAGCATTTTCAGCAGCATCGGGTGCGATCGCAAACCATAGACCGCGCGCCCGTTGCCGCCAAGGCCAAAGCCAAGACCTTTCAAGGCATTAGTTTGGAGTAGCTAGCCGCAAAGCTCAAATCCACTTTCAAAACTATTTTCAGATCTACTTTCAACCCTGCCCTCAACCCTGCTAGCGAGACAATGGGTTTGGCCTTACTGGTTAACCTCACGGGTTAATCTCACAGGTTAACTTTACTGGGCAGCGGCTTTTTGAAGCGCGGCTTTGCTATTGGCTTTGTAGGCGGTCACTCGGTTTTGAGCCACCTCGTAGCGGTCGTTGCCTGCTGGAATTTCGCCCATTAGATCGGAAGCTCTTTGCCAGAGTGAGGCGAGCGCGAGCCATTCGGCGCTGCTGCTAGCGGTAAGACCGTCCTCAGCGGCTTTATTCGCGATGCGCACGGCTTCGGCAAAAGCATCTTCGGTAGGGCCGGATCTGCCGCCAACGGGAATGGACGCGTTGTCGCTAGGCGGCTTATTGGGACGGGTATTGTTTGGGCGGGTAGCGGGGGTGCGATCGCGCGATTCCGGCAGCGTCGATGGCGTCGTGTTGGCCGCGCGATCGGCAGAATTTTGATTAGCATCGTCGATTGCCAGCGTGTCAGTGGGCCGATCAGACCCTGACTGCTGGGCCGTAGTCGCGATGTTTGCGGCGGTATTGCCGCCCATACCTAGGTCTTCCCTAAATAGCCATAAGGCTCCAAGCAGCAAGGCAATTAGCCCTAGGCCACCAATCAATTTAGTGGAGAAACTGGCAGCGGGTTCTGACTCGGTGACGTCTTTGATCAAAGGGCCAGTCGATCTGAGGTTGCGATCGCGCACCCAGCGCTGGGCAAAAAAAGGCTGTTTGAGCACGATAATCTCAGACCACAGCAACGCATTCTCAGGGTCTCGGTTGATTTCTTCGAGCCAGAGCAGCTGTTCTTCTTTGACAATGCGACTGTTGATTTTGACTTTGCGAATGCGGTTGGGGCTGATGGTTTCTAATACGTGACGAACGCGATCAACCACTATTTCTTGGTCTAACTGCTTAGCCTCGGCAGCTTCGCACAGAATTTGCATCATGCCATCGGCAACCACCGCGCGCGTGCGAATGCCATCGTTCGCTAGCTGCTCGTTAAGCACCTGAATAATGGCGGCAACGCTGCCTTGTCGAGCTTGCCCAAAGGTTTCGCTAGCTGGGTTGATCATGCTGGTTCCTAGTTTCAGCCCTTAGCCGCAAATGGGCCTGGTCTCGAAAAGTGGTCAATTAAAGGGGTCAATTAAGTATCGAACCTTAATCTATAGAGGATACCTGAAATTGAGACCGGTCGTTTTGAGGGGCGATCGAGGTTATTTAGGGTTGAAGGCGTCTTGGCTGCAATACCTTGAGGCTGTCGTTAGGATCAGGCTTTGGGAGCAGGCTGCGGAAGCCAAAATTCGAAGGTAGCCGTGTGGGCAATCTCTGTCTGCCAGGTGCAATCTTTCTCTGGAGAGGCTTCGCCCACGTAGTCCATCATTTCGGCAATTAAATGCAGCATGATGCCCGCGTGAGAGACCGCCCAAATAGTGTCTCCAGGGGCGTGAGTGCTGAGAATATGCTGAAGCCAATGGTGCGATCGCGCTCTGGCAGCCATTGGTGATTCGGCCTCTGGAACCGGGTGCCACTCCAAACTGGACATAAGTTGAGCGCACAGATCGGGAAACTGCGCCTGAGCTTCTGACCAAGTCAGTCCCTGAAAAATACCCTGATGAATCTCCTGAAGACGGCTATCGACCACGGTTTGAAAGCGATGGCCGGAGTCTTGGAGCGCCTCTATAAGCGGTTGAGCCGTTTGCTGGGCGCGCAAAAGCGGACTGCTGTAGAGATAGGTTGGCCAACCGGTGAGCGGCTCATTGGCGGCGGCTGATACTAATGACTGAGCTAACCGGCTGGCTTGCTGTTGACCTAGCTCGGTGAGCGACGTGGAACTTTGCCCTTCCATTCGTCTTTGAACGTTGCCTATAGACTGGGCGTGGCGAATGAGTAAAAGTTTGAGATAGGACAACTTGAATGACCGTACGATTGGGCTGTGTGATTGAGTCAGGACACCGGTTAAACGTTTACAATGTGCTGGTAAGTTTAAGTGGGTCGATTTCAATCGGACATTTCCAGCGGTCTCTTGTGGCCGTAGCCTAAGTAAGCTTTTTGATTCGCAATTTTTGTCCTTAATTTCTGTTTGTGAGCGTCTATTTATGCTGCTGAAGTCTACAACCCGCCATATCTTAATTTATGCGGCGACCATTGAAGATAATGAGATAGTGCCAAGTGAAGATAAGCTGACGCTAGATATTGATCCAGAGAACGAGTTTAACTGGACAGACGAAGCCATTAAACAGGTGAACCAAGAATTTGATCGCCTCGTAGAGGACTATAAGGGAGAGGCCCTGACCGACTACAATCTAAGACGAATTGGCTCGGATCTAGAGCACTTTGTGCGCGCCTTGCTAAAGTCGGGAGATATTAGTTACAACCTAGAAAATCGTGTTCTAAACTATAGTATGGGCCTTCCTCGGGTGGTAGAAGCCTCCAGCTAGGCGACGTTTTTGGCGCTGTTGGTATGTCTACAGCGGCTTTTTTCTGCTGTAATGGGTTTTGTTGAGATCGTTTTCTAGAAATTGTTGTTCTAACCGTGGGCCGCTGGTATTTGCACCGGTATTTAGCTGGTACTTACTAGGGGTTCGCTGTTGAGTGATTTAAGTTTAGTGATTAATTGCCCTAACCCTAGCTGCAATACGGTGAATCCTGAGGACGCGGTGGTCTGCCAGGTTTGTCAGAGCGCGCTACCTCATTACTATCTTTGGGGCGTGGGGGATTTAGTCTCTACGCTGAAGGTCAACAGCCTCGTGAATCAGCGCTATTTGCTTAAGCGCGATCGCACTTTTCTAGATACTAAGCCCGGACTCATTCCAGAATCGCCGCCCGATTTGCCTGCGTTTTTAACGGCTTATCTGCACCTGTCGGCCTATCCGCTGCATATGCCCAGAGTCTATTCGGTGATGAAGACACCAGATGGTGACTATGTAACGATGCTGGAGTTGAGTGCGCTGGCCGTTGGCGCAGAATTAGATAGGGCCGACCCAGGCCATGCCCCTGAGAGGCTGCCGACGCTCAGCAGCCAGTGGAAAAATGCGCCGCCGCTGCGTCAATTGAACTGGCTATGGCAGATTGCCCAGCTTTGGGAGCCTTTTGCCCAGGAGCAGGTGGCCGCGACGCTGCTAGAGGTGGATTTGCTGCGAGTAGATGGATCGATCGTCCGGCTGTTGGCACTAGCTTCTGCTGATCTGACTGAGCCATTGGCTGCGCAACCAACGCTGATAGATTTGGGTTTGAGCTGGCGATCGCTCACCGAAAAGGCGAATCCAGCGGTACGGTCTTTTCTAGAACGACTATGCGAGCAGTTAGAGCAGCAGCAGCTTTCGGCTGAGCAGCTTTGCGAGCGGCTTTCGGCGGCGATCGCCGTTTGCGCCGAAGACCAGACGGTAAATTACGATCTCGCCGTTTATACCGACCAAGGGCCTACTCGAAAGCGTAATGAGGACGCCTGCTATCCAGAGAGCGGAATCACAGAGTCCGTGAGTTCGCAGCAGACAAAAGCGAGTCCTCAACTGCTAATAGTGTGTGACGGCATTGGCGGGCATCAGGGGGGCGACGTGGCTTCTAAGCTGGCCATTGAGACCATTCGCGCTCAGCTAGAGCCGCTGCTGAGTGCAGATGCGCCTGAGCTGAGTTCGACGGCGCTGACGCTGGCGATAGAAGAGGCCATTTGCGCTGCTAACGATGAGATTTCGGCTCAGAACGATCAGGCGCAGCGACAGGCCCGCGATCGCATGGGCACTACATTGGTGCTAGCGCTGATGAAAGGGGCCGACGTTTATATTGCGCATTTGGGCGATAGCCGGGCCTATCGCATTAGCTCCCAGAACTGTCAGCAGGTAACGCTAGATGACGACGTTGCGTCTCGACAGGTGAGACTAGCCGGTGGATTATATCGAGAGGTGCTCACTCAGCCCGGATCAGGATCGTTGATTCAGGCTTTGGGAATGGGGTCATCGCAGATGTTGCATCCAACCGTGCAGCGGTTTGTGATGGACGAAGACTGTCTGCTTTTGCTGTGTTCGGATGGATTGAGTGATAGCGATCGCGTCGAGCAGGCTTGGCCGTCTGTGCTGAGGCCGCTGGTGGTTGGCTCAGGTTCGGTGGCGGCGGTAGGGCAGCACTTGGTAGAGATTGCGAACAAATACAACGGTCACGACAACGTGACGGTGGGGCTAGTGGGCGTGAGGGTGGCTTTGCCTTCGGAGCGCGCGGTGCCCGCAGAGTTGGCCAGTCATCCGCAGGGAGAAGACACCGCAGCTACGCCAGTAACGAGTTTGCCGCTGGGAAAAAAGCGATCGCGATCTCAAACCGGTTTAGCGCCGCTAGCATCCGCGACTCAATCTGATCGAATGGTGGATGAGGATGCTGCTACAACCCAACTGATGGCCAGCTCTACTAATGACCCTGATAGCGGGCGATCGTTAGCGGGTCAGACTCAACAATTTCCTCAGCCCAAATCCTCAAATGCAGCCTCTGGACTTTTAAAAGGAGGCATCGTCCTACTGATATTAGCTGGAGCAGGCGGGCTACTCTATTTCCTCCTTCCCAATTTGAATAATCGCTTGGGGGCGCCAGTGGTGAGTTCTCCCGGTGCCTTGGAAGCTCTCAATGAAAGCAAATCGGATGCGGCCCCCGCTTCAACATCCGGCCCTCCCGTTGACCTGAGTCAGGGTGCGTATGTGCGAATTCACCGAGCCTCAAGTTCTGCGCCCCCCGCTGAAAACACGGCTAGAAGCACAGCCGGAGAGACCGCTAGAAGCACGACTAGAAATACGGCTAAGAACAGCGCCACCGCAACGCCGGGTATTAGCGATCGCGCGACTTTGCCAGCTCATCGCGCAACTCAGATTTTGATCTATCCCAAGCCAGAAGATGGCAGTTTGCCCAATGCGGTTCCTTTTACAATGCCAGTTGGTGCGATCGCCCAGGTAGTTGCGCTCGAACAGGTGGCCGATGAGCAATGGGTACAGCTTAAGGTCTGTACGATTCCTTCGGGCAATAGCCTCGCTGAAACGCCCGTAGAAGGGTCTGCGCCGGTTAAATCTGCTGAAGAAGACGCCATGCCGCTAGCGCCAGATGGCGTATCGTTACTATCGCCCGGAAATCAGGGCTGGGCCTTGAGCAGCAGCGTCACGCGATTTGCCATGGGCGCTCCCAACCTATCGCCCGATCAGCGCGGGAGCTGCGAGGGCTAATGGCTAAGCCGGATGCTTTGTGCCTGTGGCTAGTGGTCGATGGCCTGCAGCGATTCTCCCCAAAAGAGACTTCGCCATCGGAAGATCCTATTCAGGTCGTGCTGCCGAGTGAGAGACGGTTTGCGGTTTGGGTGTTGCGATCGCCCTATCTCAGCGGCCATGTCCATCACGACTGTGCGTGGGATGCGGAGCTAGCACAAGCCTGGCATAGCTGGCAGACCATGTTTTCGCTACGCGGGCTGCCCCAAGTTCCGCATATTGTGCCAGAGCTAGGCTCCGAGCTAAATGCGAAAGCGATGGCCGAGCCGGTGATGGCCAGCGTGCCCGAAGAAATCGAGAACGGCCAGCCTGAAAGCTATAGCAGCCGGTATATGCAACATTTGGGTATTAACCTATGGCGCTGGCTGTTTAGCGGGGCGGTAGAAAGCAGCTTTGAGCGCTCTAGAGGCATTGCCACCGGACGAGAGCTGCCGCTGCGAGTGCGACTGGAGATTCGCTGCCCAGAAATTATTGCGCTGCCCTGGGAGATTATGCAGCCTCAGCCCGGCAGTCAGGCGCTGTCTTTAAACGGCAAAAAGATTCTGTTTAGCCGAACGAGTAGTGATGTAGAGGAGTTAGAGCTAGGTGAGCTAGACCTATCGCTGAAAATTTTGCTGGTGCTAGGCAATCCGGGTGAAGAAAATAGACCCAACTCTCAGCTTCATCTCGCGAAAGAGGCTGAGCTGCTAAAGCAAATTTTAGAGCGCAGCAGCGATTTAGATCTCCGTTCTGCTCACCGGCGAGTCGATGTGCTGCTTCAGCCCAGCGCCACGGAGCTAGTGCGCCAATTAGAAAAAGGCGACTACAACGTCTTTTTTTACTCTGGACACGGCGTTCCGGGCGCAGACGGCGGTTTGCTATATCTATCGGAAGACACGCTAAGTGGAACGGAGCTGGCCCAGATGCTGGTTCGCGCCAGAGTGAAGCTGACCGTATTTAATACCTGCTGGGGTGCGCAACCTGAACAAACTCAGGCGGAGTCTTTGCCCCGCAGCAGCTTGGCTGAGGTGTTGCTCCATCATGGGTTACCGGCAGTGGTGGCCATGCGCGACTCGATTGCAGACGATGAGGCGATTCGGTTTATTCAGGTGTTTACGCAGGCCCTGGCCGAGCGTCGTCCGGTGGATGAGGCGGTTGCGGTAGCCCGTCAAACTTTGCTGGCGATTTATCACTTTAATCAGCCTGCTTGGACGCTGCCTGTGCTTTACATGCATCCTGATTTTGATGGCGAGCTGCTGCAATCGGTAGAGACCA
Source organism: Phormidesmidales cyanobacterium (assembly GCA_038260205.1). GTDB lineage: Bacteria > Cyanobacteriota > Cyanobacteriia > Phormidesmidales > Phormidesmidaceae > Phormidesmis. The sequence continues at coordinate 3,258 of JBBSOB010000091.1, read as the reverse complement.
CGCAGTTTGATCCGAGTGCGAGCAGTTTGCTGCGTCAGGAGCAGGCTATTTTAAGGGATGCTGACGATCCGGCGCAGACCTGGGTGATTGACAGCGACGGGCTGCGAATTGGCCGACAGCAGACCAATGATTTGGTACTCTCCGAGCAGTGGGTGTCTAGCAACCATGCCGAGATTTTTCATCGGCGGATGATGAGTCAGTACTCGGGAAGTGGTTCTGAGGGCATTTTGGAACGCGTTTATTTTTTGAAAGATGATTCGCGATTTGGGACGTTTTATCTGCAAGATGGCGTGTGGCGCGGGGTGCATCGGCAGGAGATAACGCTGGCTCCGGGAACCCAAATTCGCTTTGGTAATAAGGCGGACGGGCCAAAGCTGGAGTTTATGGTGGTGAGTCAAATTTAATCGGGCTAACCCTCCTTTTCTGGTGTTTTCTGGAGAAGTTGTGGCAAAACTAGGGTTTTTGCGGAACGGAGAAAATTGATGCTGTATCTGTCTTGAGTCACCTATCATTCTGCTATTAGGCAATCGTAACGCTATGGTTAATCGTTCATCTTCTAATAGCCAGCCGGGTAATCCCGATTTGTCTGAGACGCAGGCTGAGTTGTTGCAGTCGATTTTGGCGAAACAGAGCTATCCCTGGCTTCCAGATTCAGTGGCACAGGGCTATGAGGACGCGTTGGAAACGGCAGGTCAGTTGCTAGAGATTTCTGATGAAGAAGCGCTGGCTGGTTGGCAGGGGCTATCGGCGCAGCTCGATCAGATTTGGGCGGGGCCGGGTGTGGATGTTTTGACTTTGCTAAAGCAAAAGTTTGCGGCGCGGTTGCCGGAGACGGTGCTGATGGCAATTAGCGATCGCGCCCAACAGCTCGCCCAACAGTCTGCTCAAGGTCTTTCCAAAAGCGCTCAGCCGATGGTGGCCCAAATGATTGCCTGCGTAAAGGGAACGGTAACTGCGATTGGTGAGGCCGACTTGCAGGTCATGGCTCGGCCAATGGCGTTTGCGATGCGCAGCAGTGGCGCGGAAGAATTAGTGGATGCGACAGTGGCCTCTGTGCGGCAGGCAAACTGGGAGAATTTGTCGGCGCTAGAACAGGCTAGGCTAAGTTTGGCGGCAGCTCGCTATGCGATCGCCCAAGTCGAAACGGCTGACGCTCAGAACTCGAAAAGCTAAAGATATCTTTTACTTAGGCAGGTTGCTCCAAAGATAGACTTGGGCATTGATTACATAACGTCTACTTCAAGATTTTTAGAGATATCTCTTAGATATGTTTTTTAGATATGTCACGATATGACTGCATCATCGTAGGCTCCGGGCCTGCGGGCGCAAGTGCTGCTTATCACCTCAGTCGGCAGGGGCACAGCGTACTGTTGCTAGAGAAAGCGGCGCTGCCTCGTTATAAGCCTTGTGGTGGCGGTGTCTCACCGGAAGTTGGACAGTGGTTTGACTTTGATTTTGAGCCGGTAATTTCGCAAAAAGTAACGCGCGCCCGCTATACCTGGAAACTGCAAGAGGCCATTGAGGCAGATTTAGAGACGCCGATTTGGATGGTGCGCCGCAATGAGTTTGATCATTATCTGGTGCAGCAGGCGCAAAAGCAGGGGACGATATTGCGCGATCGCACCAAAGCAACCGGCATTCAATTTGAAGGCGACCATTGGCAAGTCCATACGAGCGCAGGCGATACCTTTGAAGGGACTTATCTAATCGCCGCGGACGGTGGCCGGGGGCCAATGGCCAAATGGCTGGGGTTTGAATCGCGCCAGACTTCCGTAGCAGGTGCAATTGAAATTGAGCCAAAAGTGACGGTAGAAGCTGCGCACATCGTCCATTTTGAATTTGGTTTGTTAAAAAACGGCTACGTCTGGAACTTTCCCAAGCGCGACGGCTATTCGATTGGCAGCGGCGCGTTCTGTACAAACCAGCGGAAGGGCCGCGATTTGGTGCAGCCGATGGTGGACTATGCCGCGGCGTTTGGCGTAGATGGCGATCGCGAGCAAAAACACGGCCACCCAGTTTGTCTATGGGATGGCGATCAGGTCTTGCATACGCAAAATGCTTTGCTTGCAGGAGAAGCGGCCTGCGTGGTCGATCCGTTTACGGCGGAAGGAATACGACCTTCCATGTTTACGGGAGTGAAGGCGGCAGAGGCCATTTCTTGCGCCATCCATGGAGAACCTGAGGCGCTAGCCAACTATACAAAAATCGTCGCTGCTGAGCTAGGTAGCGAAATGCGACTAGCTTCGAGACTAGCCAAGGCTTTCTACATAGCTCCTCACCTGAGTTACAAAGCAATTTTGAATTATCCCTCTGCCACTAGAGCAATGGGAAGAGTCTTTACCGGCGATTTGAAGTATGCAGATGTGGTACAAAAGGCGCTAAATCGAATTAGTGGGGGACTGTTAGCCCGGTAGAGATTGTGTTATCTGTTGTCATCTAAATGTCGTCTAAAAAGACTAGCCTCATCTGAAGAGATCGTCTGTGCTGTGCGGAATTGAAGCGCATTATCCTGTAGATATGTTCAGCTCACTTCCTGGATATTGCTATGAAAAGTCTGTCGATTTCAGCTACGTTGCTAAGGTTTTCTACGACCGGAGCGATACTTCTAGGGAGTGGCTCTGCCATCGCTGCCGAGACGCTAAGATACGACGAAACACCGACTACCTGCGAGTTCTACGCCGAGGGAAGCTATGCGGATGACTGCGGTGAGTTTTCGATGACCGCCTCTGATACCAGCGTTAACTTCAACTATGTTTTTGACGACGCGGCCGTTAAGTTTATAGGGCCTGCTGTGCCTGTCGATACGACTGAGGTAGAGGGCGAAACCTTTTATGTTTACGAGGTGTTTGCCAAGCTTGTTAATGGCGATCAGTACGAGATTGACGGCATTTGTGTGGCCAATGCAGCCGTAGAGGTTTCTATTTGTCAAAGTGGAGCGTTGAAATACGTATATAGCAACGAGCGGTAGCTAGCCTTAAAGCCTAACGCTGTTTGCAACGGCTCAAAAAGCTGGCTGGCTGCAGCTAGAGCCGAAATTACGTTAGGCTAGCAGGAGCCTCAATTGTGAAGTCTCTGCGCGCTTTAAAACCTGGCGTTTTTAATCAGGTGGCACATTTTTTTAACTGTCATTCCTTTAACTGTAGTAGCGCTAGTCAATGGTTTCTAGCTCATCATATTCTCCGGCTCTGTCTTTAATGAGTGGGCCAACTAGTCATCCTGTTTGGTTCACCGATGACATGCTGTTTCACTATCAGCGCT
>JBBSOB010000090.1:0-15867 GCA_038260205.1 Phormidesmidales cyanobacterium | reverse complement strand
TTTTGCTACGGCAATTAGGTCAGGTCGTGCAGGCACTGCAAGCCACCTTCGGCGTACAGGTTTCGGCCAATGGCGAGCAAATGATTTTGGTCGATGAAGTCGGCTCTCCCATTCGCGGCGAGACGCTGACGGCGCTGATGGTACATGTCGTCTTAACATCGTATCCTAGAGGCACTGTCGTCGTGCCGGTTCACGCATCGGGCGCAGTTGAGGAAATCGCTCGTCGTCACGATGGGCGGGTCATTCGCACCCAGGCAAATCCCACGGCGCTCATGGAAGGCTGCTGCCAACATGCCAACGTGGTGCTGGGCGGCAGTGGCGATATGGGCTTCATTTTTCCGCAGATGCATCCCGGATTCGATGCGATGTTCTGTATTGCCAAGCTAATTGAGATGCTGCTGATTCAAGAGCGATCGCTAGGCCAAATATGGGACGAGCTACCGCGCACGGCGCACCGGGTACAAACCTTACGCTGCCCATGGTCTGTAAAGGGGGCATTGATGCGCTATCTTGTAGAAACCCACCCAAAAGAATGCACAGAGCTAATAGATGGCGTTAAAATAAGAGATCCCACTCGGCGGAGCTGGGTATTGGTTTTGCCAGATGCCAGCGATCCGTTAGTGCATATTTTTGCAGATAGTGAGAATAGAGATTGGGTCGATCAGCAGCTTCGGGCCTACCGGGAAAAAGTACAGAAATTTATTGAAGCAGAGCAGGGAATTAGGGAATCGATCGTATGAATAACTGCATCTTGATGGCCGAAATTGTAGAAGCGCCGCAGCTCCGCTATACCGCTGACAATCAGACGCCTATTTCGGAATTTGTGGTGAAGTTTCCAGGGCTACGCGAAGGCGATGCCGTTGGGCAAATGAAAGTAATTGGCTGGGGAAACCTGGCGCAAGAAATTCAGGAGCGCTACAAAGTAGGTGAGCGCGTGCTGCTAGAAGGCCGCTTGGGCATGAACACTCTGGAGCGCCCGGAAGGATTTAAGGAGAAACGCGCGGAGATAACGGTACAGCGCGTGACTTCTATTAACGACCTACAGACAGCAAGCATGGCTGAGCCAGTGCCAATGCCAGCAGGTAAGTTTGTCGGCAATAACGCACCGGCAGCCTCTATCCCTTCAGCGGCAGCGACTCCTGCAACCCCAGCGGCTCCGGCAGCGACTGAGGCCGAATACGACGATATTCCGTTCTGAAACCGGGCTTCGACTCCGCTCAGCCCTCAAGATCGGCTACGCTCAGCTCTTGAGATCGGCCCTACCCGGTGACTGAGCGTAGCCGAAGTCAAAACCAACCAATCCCACTAAAGCGTCGCATCAAACGCTGCTCTATTCTCATACACCTGAAACACCTGATCCATGCTGGTGAGTTCAAACAGCATTTTTACCTGCGGACTGGCTGAACAAACGACCATTTCACAGTCTTGCGATCGCACCTTTTTCAGCACCGAAATCAGCGTTCCTAATCCAGAGCTATCAATAAAGGTGGTGTCTTTAAGGTCAATAAGCAGCATTTTGGCACCGGTTGCTAGCGCTTCGCTGACCTGAGTGCGGACTTCGGCTGCTTGGGTGCTATCTAACATGCCAGAGGGCACTAGCACTTGAATAGTGGTATCCATACTCGTTTGCATACTGAATCGGCTGGTGTTTATTGTACTTGTTTACGCAGAGCTGCTGAGGCTGTAGGCGCTAAGACTTGCTACGTATACAAGCTAACTTTCCCTTTCTCAGGGAGAATAGAGCGCTTTTAGGCGGTGCCCCTGTCCGATTTCTACTACCAAGCTCGCTTTGCGCCTACCGTTTGGGGCCTTGGCAGTTTGGTTTGCCAGAGGTGAAATAAATAACTCTGGGTGTAGTGCCTTCCAAAAGTAAGTGACAAAGCTAGCAATTTTCTCATCCGAAAAGCCCGTTTTTCCGGCTGCTCGCATCTGCTGTTCGGCTTGGAGTCGCCAATCATAAGAGAGTCGATAGTCTTCTTGCAACAGCACCGTAAGACTGTCTAGCATGGCCCAAAGCGGCTGATATTGCTGAAGCTGACGGTTCATGTCGCGAGCAAACTGCCGATCTGCTGGTGTCTCTATAGGCGAAGGCAGCGTTATTCTAGGATCGGCAAAGAGCGCATCGTCGAGCGGCGTTGCCCCCACAAACCAGCCTTCAAAGAAAAAAATGCTGGGAGCTGGCTGGAGAATGGGTGAAGTGCGATCGCCCTGCCCTTGATGTAAAGACTTATCGAACTGAGGCAGGCTTATTGGGCTACCGGGCGCAGCGGTTTTGACGGCGTTGAGCGTACGAATGCCCAATTCGATGTCGTGGGTGCCGGGCGGGCCTCGCCAGAGGAGCCGCGGATCGGACTGCTGAAGTTTGAGGCGATCGCCATAAGACAGATAAAGATCGTCTAGCGATAGCTGGGCCGTAGATTGCCCCATTTGGCTCAAAATTACGCTCAGTCCCTGGGTTAGCGTGGTTTTGCCAGTGCCCTGTCCGCCCAAAATTCCTTGAATCAACGGTCGGCCTAAAGCTGTTTGCTGTGCGTTTAACTGTTGGGCAAACGGTAGCCAAAAAGTCCACAGCAGCTCGGTATGGGCTTGCCAGGAACTGGGTAGCGGCAGCGTTACTTCGCCATTTTGCAGGGATTGATGCAAAGACTGCAAAACCTGAGCGCGCGTTGCTAAAACGGTATGAACGTTCTCTGCATCAATTTTCCAGGCAGTGGCCCGATCAGAATGCTTTAGCTCCCAGTCTATGAGTGTTTGATGGTCTTGAGAGGAGGGCGGCTGACCTTCTCCCCAGGCGGTAACAATGGGCCAGATGGGGGAGGTACTCATGGGCGATCGCGCTGCTTAAACCGGATAAATAGATTAAGGGTACTGTCTGATTGGCTGGCCGTGAGGCTTTCTATTTGACGCGTGATGGGACGCAGCGCTGACGCTACATTTTTCGGAATAGGATGCTGGGTGAGAACAGGCGCGATCGCCGATCCATTCATATACAGAAAACTTTCTGGGCGACTATCCATGTTGTTGGGGTTTTCCGCAATCGCTTGAACGAATCGGGCGTCGTTCAGCAGGGAATGGGTCGATGCGCCTAGGGCTTCATCCATGGCGGCGACTGAGCTAGCGAAAATCTCGTAGCCGCCAAGTGCGTCATTGGGCGGTGCGTTTGGTTGTAGGTGCAACCCTAGTATTTCGGTTTCTAGCGTACTGCTACTAGATTGGCGGGGCTGGGCGCGAGTTTTGAGTTTTGTCCAGGCGATCGCATCTTGCCCTTCTAGGGTTAGGGGCGCAGCGTTATATCCCTGTGATTTGGCGAATTCATCCATTTGCGCAACGCCATCGGCGGTTCTTTCGACAATCAGCATCCAGTCAGCCTTGCCAGACTGAGTTTGAGCGATCGCATACTCTCCTTTCACCCATTGCCAGGGAGATTGAACCGTCTGCTCGGGGCTTTCTGCATTGCTATTAGGTAGCGATCGCTTGAGGAATTCCGGCAGCGCTATTGGGAGTCCGCTAGCGGCAATGGTCGGTTCTAGCTGGTTGAGGTTTTGACCGGTAAAGGCGATCGCACTATCGGCAGGCACAAACTTGAGCAGCGCTGACGATCCCTTCGCTAAGTGAGTCGAGCTGCTTTTAAACACACCTTGATTAGGCACAATTTTGTTAGCAACACCTTTGTTAGACGCGCCTTCTAGTAGCTGGGCAGTTAGCTGGGCAGTTAACTGGGCGGTGGCCGCGATTCCTGTGGGCGTAAGTTCCAAGCTGACGGTGGCAAAGTCAGGCAGCGAAGAGGATGCCGATTTTCCCTTGTTAAAGGTAGCTGTATTCAGGTAGGCCAATCCCAGTCTTTCTGAGGGAAGCTGCTCTGCGGCGGTTCGATAGGCCCTGCTTTGGGCAAGATTGGTCGCTGTTTCAGTGGCGCGAAGGCTTCGTCGAATGACCCGATCATCGTTGGCAAATAGCACAAACTGATTGCCAACTAGGGCACTCGCTGACCCCATAGGCTGAGATTGGCTTGAAAAAGTCGCCGCACTCAGCATCCGAACCCCATTAAGTCGTTCGCCTTGAGGACTGTTTCCTTTCAAGCTCTGTCTTTGCCAAAACATCTGTAGGCTTTCTTTCGCCTGTTGAGATCGCCCTGGCGCAATCTCAAGTGCCAGCAGATATCCTGGCTGCAAACCATTGGCCTCATCAAAGTCCAAATCTGGCTCTGTGCAGGCAATCGTGACCTCACCACCCACCCAGGGCCGAATATCTCGGTCGTAGTCTATCAAGGCATTCTCAAACAAGTCCTGCTCAATTTGTCGGCCAGCTTCGAGCACCGCTCGCGGATCGGCATTGGGCAAAGCCTGCTGCTGCGCCACAAGATTATCCGGGGTGGTCAGCAGGGAGAAGGCAAAAGGCGCGTCCGCAGGGACAAAAGCCGTGGCAATGGCAATGGGGCGATCGCCTTTATAAAGCACCGAAAGCGGGCCAGTTGCCAGCAGATACCCAAAAGCGCCAATGCCCGCGGTTAGCAGCACCAGCACGATAGCGAGCAGCCCCCCAAAAAAGGAGCGACTCGTTTGGCTTGATGAATGATTTGGAATAGTCGGCGGCCGACTGGCGGCACTGCTTTGTGAAGTCATTGCCAGCGATTGATCAACGGCATTTCCTCACAAGTTTATACCGCTGCTTGCCTATCCTGCCGTTTCAGATACCTTTCAACAAAATAGCGTCAGTCGCCCGATCATTCAAACCGCCATCGGCAACATCCACTATTTTCTGGGCGCTACTGCACATCCTGATTTCGCCAGACGCCCACTAGCTTGCCGTCAATATGAACTTCTTCAGCCGGGTACTTTATTGGCTCAAAGCGAGGATTGGCAGGCTTAAGCGTAACGGTATCGTTTTTGCGGTGGTAGTACTTTAGCGTGGTCGTGCTTTCTACTCGCGCGGCGACGATAGTGCCATTGCGAATGCGCGATGGCTCCTCTACTTTTCTCATAATCACCAGGTCGCCATCATCAATGAGCGCTTCAATCATCGAATCCCCTCTGACTCTCAGGGCGAAATCGCCCGTCTTAAAAGAAAGAGAGGCCAGATCTAGATGCTCGGTGGCATCCGTAAAGGCTTCAACCATAGAGCCTGCTGCGATCGCGCCAAAAATAGGCACCCCTTGAAACTCTTGCAACAGTCGAATGGTTCGCGCTTTGCCTTCTGTCCAACTAATGTAACCCTTAGTTCGCAAGTGATCTAAACGGCTCTGGATGGGCGCAGGAGACTTTAGCTTCATCGCTCTCATCATTTCTCGAATGGAAGGAGAGTGATGATTTTCTTTGATATGAACTACTAGCCAGTCGTAAAGTTCTTGCTGAGCTTGAGTTAAGGTTTCCATCGCAATTAGTGGAGTAGCCGTTAAGTGTGAGTGAGAACAACTGTACCAATTCTGTCGTATTTTGTCCACAGGTCATTCTTTCACAGGTCATTCTTTTTTCGCGCGCATCAAAACATGAATTCTTCAGAGATAGACAACAGTTTGGACGGAAAATTGAACGAAAAAAGACAGACCCACAGCAAGTAGGACTGTCTTTTTGTTGTAGAAGCGATCGCAAATAATCGCCTCCACATAAGCTGCCGTTAGTTTATCGGATGTACTCTTTGAGTACGCTGTTGCGATTAGGATGACGGAGCTTACGCAGCGCTTTCGCTTCAATTTGACGAATGCGCTCGCGGGTCACATTAAAAATTTGACCGATTTCCTCAAGCGTCTTCATCCGACCATCGTCGAGGCCATAGCGCAAACGCAGGACATCGCGTTCGCGGGGGCTTAGCGTGCTCAATACACTTTCGAGATCTTCACGCAGCAGACTCTTAGAAACCTCATCTTCTGGTGTTTCGCCATCAGACTCAATAAAGTCGCCCAAGCGAGAATCCTCTTCTTTACCAATAGGCGTTTCCAACGAAATAGGAAGCTGCGCAGACTTGGCGATAAAGCGTAGCTTCTCAATGGTCATTTCCATACGAGTCGCAATTTCTTCTTCAGTCGGTTTGCGACCTAGCTCTTGAGAGAGCAGCTTCGTAGTCTTCTTAATACGAGAGATGGTTTCGTACAGGTGAACCGGAAGCCGGATAGTGCGCGATTGATCGGCGATCGCTCTTGTAATCGCCTGGCGAATCCACCAAGTTGCATAGGTAGAAAACTTGTAGCCCTTCTCATGGTCAAACTTTTCGGCGGCGCGAATGAGACCTAAGCTGCCTTCTTGAATCAAATCCTGAAAAGAAAGACCGCGATTCATATACTTCTTCGCAATCGAAACCACCAGTCGCAAGTTGGACTGAACCATCTTGTCTTTGGCTCTGCGGCCCAAATGCAAGCGCCGCTGGAACGCCGGTAGCGGCATATCAACCGCATTTGCCCAATCGGTATCCGTCGGCTCGTTCTCTAACTGATCGTCAATCTCGTCATAAATTCGCTCTAGCTCCAGCAAGTCCGCGATCTTACGGGCCAGCTCAATTTCTTCTTCTGCGCGCAGCAGGCGAATACGGCCAATCTCTTGCAAATATAGTCGAATAGAATCTTCGGTATAGTGCTTTTTCTTAGTTTGAGCGGTTCGGCGACGGGTGGTTTTACCCTTAGCAGCCTTGGTCTCTTTGTCTTTTTCAGCCTTGGTCTCTTTATCTTTTTCAGTTTTAGTCGCTTTAGCTTTCGCCGCCGCCGCTTTTTTCTGAGCAGCCGTCTTGGTCGCGGTTCCTTTCCTAGCTCGAGTTGTACTCTTCTTAGTCTGGGTAGCGATGTCCTCTCCGACGAGATCGATTTTTACCGACTGTTTGGATGCTGGGTCTAGAGTTCCCACTGCACCACTAGGGTTTATCGTCTCAAGAGTGTCCTTAGCTTGGGTCATGCCGCGTTCCTGGCTCCTTCAATATCGAGTGTGGACTTTAATGTGAAATCTGTATTCAGCAGCGTTTATCCTATAGCGTTGATTAATGCCTTAACCAGTCGCTATTTAGAGACAACCTATTTGAACATAGATAGATTAGATGTAGATGTTTGCTGATGAGACAAACGTCGTTATAAAGTTAACCGCTTTTCAGCTTTTCAGCCGCTCCAGAGTGAGATTAGCTACTCCGATATAGTCAAACACACTAGTCAAATATCGACTAGTCGTTGTTTATCTAAATCACTGTCCTTTAAACTTGCATGTCGTAAATCGTAATAGTTGTTTTGTCTATGAGCCAACCAAAAGAGGGGTTGCTGATAGACACAAAGAGCCAAAAGGCCAGTGCGATTAGACGGCAAGTGGCAAAAAGCTAAGTGCTACTTATGTTGATTCCTTTCCATACTAAGGATGACCAAAACTAAGGGTGACCAAAGCATTTTTTGAGAGAGAGATGACAGCGAATTGCCTCTGGGTATTTGCTGAGCTACTAAAATAATCGTTTAATCGTTGGCTCGCGAGCGGTTAGCAAACAAAGTAATAAAGCTTGCTAATGCCCTAGTGGAATCTACCGAAGATAGCTTACCCAATTAATCAAGTAACGTTCAACTATCTTCCCTAGAACCTCATAGATTGTAGCTTTTAAGACAAGAATCTACCACCTATAGTTCCACGGGAATGCAGCGCTTTGAAGTGGCCGCATTTCTACAGTGTTAACACGGGTGCGATAGAACTGGACGTAATTGCAATAAATCCTTTTTTTGCGCTGCTAGTTAATTGCCACTCGTTAGCCCGTAGTTTCACGGTCAGTAAAATAGCTAGACTGAAGGCAGGACAATATTTCTATGTCTTTAGTCAGATGCAATAGGTGTCGTCTTCAGCATCGTTTTCTCTCGCGAATGATCTAATAAAAGATCGCTATGTCGAGCGATACTTCAGGTTTGGTTTGCAAGAATTTGCGTAGTTTTTGCTCACACTATCAGAAAAACTTATAAGCTTAATATTTTTTCTGAATGTGTAGATATTTTACCGGTAGATATTTTACTTGTAGATATTTTACCTAAGGGGACAGACGGGCTTTTTTTAGTCGGGTGGTTTCGTACCAGTCGGCGACGGCGGGAACCCAAGCTTGAAAGTGGGGCCAAATGGCTTCGCAGAGCTTTTGGGCTTCTAGCTGAGCGTCGGCTTTCCACCGCAGGTCTAATAGATGCATGAGCGATCGCGCATTCGCTGACATCACCCAGTGCTGACGAACGTCAAATGGAATCAGGCCGCGAGCATGTTCTTCTGAGAAGCCCTGATCAATGCGGGTTTTGTACTGCGCGCAACCCTGGCGGCACCAGTCGAGATCTTCTTGCCGCAGGGCTTCGGTGTAGTCGTATTTTTTTCCCTGGCGATCGCTATAAGCCCCCACCGGGCGCAGGTAAAAAACGTCTTCCACATCCGTTTTGCCATTAGCCACGTCAATAATGCGCGAACCTGTATAGCGGAAAGATTGCACATCGAAACTCAATCCGACGCGATGAGTGCGGATTTGCTGCATGGTGGAATGAGGGAAAAAGCCGCAGTTCAGCACAATTTGAGGATGCTCTAGCGGGCCAAAGTGACCTCTGCCACCTTTTAATAAGTTGCGGATGATCAGTTCACCTGCTTTTTCTTCGGAGGGCCATTCGTTTCGCTGATCCCAAACGAATGCCTCAGCGTAGTCCTGATGCATGGCAGCGTAGATGGTCTGCTGAGGGTTGGGATGTTGGGAAATGACTTCGACTCTAAAGCGATCCATAGAAGATTAGGCAGTGAAATTTGAGGATTGTACTTGTATTCATCTTGGCGCTGTTTGGTCTGTGAAACATGAAACTGTGAAACATAAAATATTTGCTTAATGATTTTATCGGTAGGTTTCCAGAGTGAATAGCAGGTGAGGGCATCCATACCTCTTTGGGCGGGGAAAAATCTGGGGGTAGTCGCTAAAATAAAGAGACTGAAACGATTAGAGGACATCCGCAGTAATGGCATTTTTTGGATTAGGCATGGGTAAAAAAGACACCGTTCCAACCGCAGCAGACGCGCTGCCGGGCCGCGACAAGACAATGGCGGTGCCCGAGAAGCATTACGTTAACGGCAATAAGCTTAAGGATTTTCCAGCAGGCATGGAGCTGGCGATGTTTGGCATGGGCTGCTTCTGGGGCGCGGAGCGTAAGTTCTGGCAGATCGATGGCGTCTATAGTACGGCTGTGGGCTATGCGGCGGGGTCTACACCTAACCCAACGTACCGGGAAGTTTGTTCTGGGATGACCGGACACAACGAAGTTGTGCTAGTGGCTTACGATCCGAAGCAGGTGAGCTATGAAGAGCTGCTAAAGGTATTTTGGGAGAGCCACAACCCCACTCAGGGGATGCGCCAGGGCAATGACGCAGGGACGCAGTATCGTTCAGGCATCTACACCTATTCTGACGCGCAGATGAAAGCGGCTCAGCAGTCTAAGGAAATGTACCAGAAGTCGTTGAACGAATCAGGCTACGGGGACATTACGACGGAGATTTTGCCCGTGCCTGAGTTTTATTACGCTGAAGAGTATCACCAGCAGTATCTAGCCAAGAATCCTGGTGGCTATTGCGGGTTAGGTGGCACTAACGTATCCTGTCCCATTGGCGTTGCGGCAGTCTCGTAAGTCTGACTCTGGGCTAGCGCTTACAATGTTCTGAGCTAGCGTTTGCAATACAACGTTTGCCATGTAGCAATTGAAGATTTGAGAAAGGGCATTCCTCGTGGCGTGCCCTTTTTTTATGGACATTAGCCGTGGCGCTGTTGGTGCCATTGCCAGGCGTGGGTGATGATCGTTTCGATGTCGGGGTATTGAGGCTGCCAACCCAGAATAGATTTGGCGCGATCGCTAGTGCCAGCTAGGCTAGGCGGATCTCCGGGTCGGCGATCGCAGAAAACCACCTCAATCGGCTTCCCCGTAATCCGCCGCGCCGGCTCAATCACTTCCTTAACCGTAAACCCGCTGCCATTGCCCAGATTGAAAAACGATGTTTCACCGCCCTCAAGCAGATATTCCAATCCCTTTACGTGGGCATCTGCTAGGTCTGAAACATGAATATAGTCGCGAATACAGGTGCCGTCTCTAGTCTCATAATCGCTGCCATAAATAGAGAGCGAGTCGCGCTGGCCCAAAGCCGTCAAGAGCACGAGCGGAATCAGATGCGTTTCTGGATGATGGTCTTCGCCCAATCGGCCTTGGGGATCTGCGCCCGCCGCATTGAAGTAGCGAAAGCAAACAGACTGTAAGCCGTAAGCGACCTGAAAATCTAGCAGCATCTTTTCAACCATCAGCTTGCTAGTGGCATACGGGCTAATCGGGTTCTGCGGATGATCTTCAGGGATGGGAACGGTTTTGGGTGGGCCGTAGATAGCGCAGGTAGAAGAAAAGACGAGCTTTTTTACATTGTGCGCGACCATGGCTTCTAGCAGGTTGAGCGTGCCGTATACGTTATTGCGATAGTACTTGGCAGGTTCGCTGACGGATTCTCCAACGGCAATGTAAGCGGCAAAATGCAGGACGGCGGCAATCTGGTAGCTGCTGAATATTTCGTCTAGCAGGGCGCGGTCGGTGGTGTCGCCAACAATAATTTCGGCTTTGAGATGCTGCGCGACCAGCTCTTTATGGCCATATTCTAGATTGTCTAGGATGACCGTTTGATAACCTGCGGCTTCTAAGGCTAGGGCCGCGTGGGAACCGATATATCCTGCGCCACCCGTAACGAGAACAGCAGGCTGAGTGGAGTGAGAAGAAGTCGCCATAGTAAATCGCTAAGAAACGAAGGGCCGAACGCCGCGTTAGTGCAGTTTGGTAGTTATGAAACCGGCCTCTCTAGGCTGACGCTGACGCCGAGGTTATTGAGTACTGATAACCATGTTGTCTCTATGGACAATGGTTTCTACCCCTTCGTATCCTAGTAAGTGGGTGATGTCGCTAGAGCGATGCCCGTAGATTTTGCGCAGATCCACGTCGCTATAGTTGACTAGGCCGCGAGCGATTTCTTGGCCGCTAGCATCGCAGAGCAAAACGGCGTCTTGGGCAAAAAACTCTCCTTCAACTTCGGTGATGCCTGCGGGTAACAAAGACTTCCCAGCGCTTCGAATTGCCTCAGTTGCGCCTTTATCCAAATAAAGCCGTCCGGCAGGAATAAGGTTCCCGGCGATCCAGCGTTTGCGGGCGGTGCTGGGATGGGTCTGAGCCTCGAACAAGGTGCCGACAGATTCGCCTGCGAGCACCTTAAAGATGTTTTCGGGCGTCTGGCCCTGGGTAATAACGGTGTGAACACCCGCCGTGGTCGCGATGCGAGCGGCTTCTATTTTGGTACTCATGCCACCCGTTCCCCAGCTCGATCCGGCGTCGCCTACTTCGGCCTCTAGCTGATTGATTTTTTGAACGCGACTGATGGGCTGCGCGGCGGGGTCTTGCCTGGGGTCGGCGGAGTAAAGCTGATCGACATCTGTTAGTAAGAACAGATAGTCCGCGTTAATCAGACTGGCGACCATGGCCGACAGGGTGTCGTTGTCGCCGAACTTGATTTCGTCAATGGCTACGGTGTCATTTTCGTTGACGATGGGAATGACGCCTAGCTCAAGCAGTTGGCGAAAGGTGCGATCGCTATTTACATAGCGCGATCGCTGGGCCAAATCGCTGCGGGTGAGCAAAACCTGCGCAATCGGCTGAGACAAAGACGTAAAAAAATCGTCATAAACCCGCATCAGTCGTCCCTGCCCAACTGCCGCAACCGCCTGCTTAAGCGCGATAGTCTTGGGTCTTTCGGTGATGCCAAGTCGAGCGCAGCCAACGCCAATCGCCCCGGACGAAACCAGCACCACTCGATGACCCGCGCGGCGCAATTCGCAAAGGGTTTCTACCAGTCGGCCCAAAGTCGCCAGAGCCAGATGTCCGGTTTCAGCGCGAGTGAGGCTAGACGTGCCGATTTTAACGACGATAGTTTTAGCTACCAAAGCCAGTCGCTCGTCTATACAGGATTAAGTATGAAGACATCAGGCAAAAATGGGGACGAGGCGAACTCCATTTCCATCTCTTAAGCTGAGGCATGTAAATTTGAACCTTAAAGCAGCTATGTAAAAACGATTGAGCTGTTTTTATATTGTGAGTATTCTGCCTAATTTCAATCTAGTTTGGCAGCTACGTAATGTTTTCTTTAGATTATTTAAAGATGATATGCTGCGCTGCTTCCCGCCGACTAACCAGCGTTAAATCTCACCGTTATCGTCCACACCGTCACCTAGCTAATGCCTTTGAGCGTGACGCCTAGCTGTTTAGAGATCCAAAACTCGGCGTTTCTGAGCAAATTTTTAGGGTCTCGAGAGTTGGGTTCGAGCATGGGCTGTACCAAAATGGTGAAAAGGCCCAGTCGATTGCCAGCAAGTACGTCGGTGAAGAGGCGATCGCCCACCATGGCAATTTGCTCAAACGGTAACCCCATTTCGGTTGCGGCTTTGCGCAGTTTTCGGCGCGATGGTTTTCCTGCGCTGGCAATAAAAGATACGTTCATTCCCTCCGCAATGGTCTTGATCCGTTCGTAGCCCACGTTATTACTCACCAACGAGAGCGGAACAATCGCTTGAATGTCCCTCGCCCAAGCCTCTACTTCAGGATCTAGCCGCTTGCGTCCTACCGGCACAATCGTCTCATCAACGTCTAGTACCAGTCCTTTTAGCCTCTTTTGAATGAGTAGCTCGGGCGTAATACCCAACACCGATTTACCCAAAATTAAGTCGGGTTGGAGCAAATGCTTACGAGTCATAGGAAGTATGGATAGATGAGTTGTGAGGGCTAGTTGTGAGGGCCAGTTGTGAGGGCTAGTTGTTATCGCGGCTTTTTGATCGACTTGATGGGCTATCTGATGAGTCGTTGGATGAAGAGCGGCTCGCGGGCGACTCAGATGATGACCCGCTGGTTCGTTTGGGTTGGTCAGGGCTAGCGTCTACGCGATCGCGAATTTCTCCTTGGGCCGCCTCATGCTCTGCAAGCGTTTCGCTAAACACATGCGTTCCGTCATAGCGGGCGACAAAGTATAGAAAATTGGTGGGCGCTGGATTGAGTGAAGCAGTCAGGCTAGCAATGCCCGGACTGGCGATTGGGGTGGGGGTAAGACCGGCGTTGATATAGGTGTTGTAAGGGTTAGGCGTTTCTACTTGAGCATAGGTCAGCGGGTTTTCGGGCGTTTGGACAATGCCTAGCCCATATTCCACCGTAGGGTCTGACCCTAGCGTGATGCCTTCACTCAGACGACGCGCAAATACGCTAGCAATTTGATCTCGCTCGTCTGGCACAACGGCTTCTTTCTCGACGATGCTAGCTAGCGTCACCCAATCTAGCAGGCTGTATTCGTCGGGCTGGTTTTTGTATAGGGGCAGGGCAACTGTCTCAAACTGTTGCAGCATCACGTCTACGAGTGCTTCGGCGCTAGTCGAGCCGCTGTCGATTTGGTAGGTATCTGGGTAGAGAAAGCCTTCTACGTGAGGAATGCCCTTGGGCAACCAGGGAAAGCGATCATAGGGAACATTCTCGGTGGCAGCGAGGAATTCCTTCGCGGTGGTAAAGCCCTCAGCCTCAAAGCGTTCGGCCATTTGCTCGCGGTTCCAGCCTTCTGGAATGGTAAAGCTTGTTTGAATGACATTGCCGCTCCAAATAGTGCTAGCAATTTCATCTAGGGTTTGGGTTGGCGAGATGATGTAGCTACCGGCCTGAACCCCGCTACCTTCTCCTCGAAAAGACTTCCATTTATTTAGAACTTTCCAGGCGGTGGTTGAGCGAATGAGTCCGGCGGTTTCTAAGTCCTGACCAATTCGATTGGAAGCGGTGCCGGGTGGAACTTGCACCTGTACAAAGCTGTCTTTGGTATCGGCACCGTCTTCAGCCGCTTGAACAGGGGCTTTTGCCCAGCTCCACCAAGCCCAGCTTTGGCCAGCCACTAAAGCAGCTAGGACAAGTAGCACGATGGGGAAAAGACGTTTAGAACCGCGCATGTTGGAGAAAGGAATGATGAGAGTTGAATCTAGATTTGAATCTATGAGTCTGAATCTATGAGTCTGAATCTATGAGTCTGAATCTATGAGTCTGAATCTATGAGTCTGAATCTATGAGTCTGAATCTATGAGTCTGAATTTTTAGTCTAGGGCGTCGAATAGTTTATCTTCTAGCTGCGATCGCATCGATTGAAACTCTTCGGGTTCTACCAAGGTGATGACCTCGCCCTGGCGTCTCGCAAAAAACATCAGCGGCTCTAACGGGGTACAGAGCGTGTATTGCGCTTCGTTGTGATAGAAGTCGGCCAGCATCTGAAATTCTTCGGTGGCGGGTTCTTCTTCATCGTCATTAATTTGCAGCGAGAAGCAGTCCTCTTCGTCGGCTTCGGGCAGGTCGCCTTCGGCGGTAAGCGTGTGAGCCGAGCGCTCTAGCATTAAGTTCAGTTCGGCTAAAACCGCGCGAGCTGAAGGCAGCAGCTCGTCTATTTCCTCATCTTCAATATCGACGAGGACTTCTTCTTCTGGATCGTCTTCGTCGGGCTGCCACACAAAAATTTCGATGGGCAAATTGACTGGAAGCAGGAGCAGAAATTCTTCGCCTTCTAGGTCAATGCTTTTTTCTACGTAGCAAGCGAGCGATCGCCCCTCTTCGTCTTTCAGGTTAACCACAGGATCTTCGGCGGGTTCATCAATTGTGCTGGAGTCAAACGCCATTTCAATATCTCCTTGGGTATGGGGGCGGGCCTGAAGTTGGAAAGGTTGAAATCAGATTCTACGCGGAATTTGTCAGACAATGACAACAAATTTCAGCAGCGGCCCTGATAGATCCATTATTTCAGGCTTTGGAGGGGAAAGGGCGCTCTTAAGGTAGAACATTCTCGTCGCGCGATCGCCTTTTGTCTAGCCACTGCTGCAAAATGATCGCGGCGGCTTTACGATCAATCAGCTCTCTATTTTGAATGAGCGATCGCTGCTCGTCCATTAGCATCTCCTCAGCGGCAAATGAGGTCAGCCGTTCGTCCATAAATTCAACTGGAATGTCCAGAGCTTTGGAGAGCCGCCGAGCGAGCTTTTGAATTTTCTTTGCCTGAGCACCGATCTCGCCGTCCATGGTATAGGGCAACCCCACGACCAGCACTTCCACTTCTCTAGACTTGATCAGTTCGCTAAGTGGACGGGTGAGACTGTCAAAGTTGGTGCGATATAGGGTGGTCAGACCCGTGGCGATCAGGCCCGTGCGATCGCACCCGGCAACCCCAATTCGCTTTGCCCCCAAATCTAAGCCCAATGCCGAAACCATTTTTTTATTCTGTTAAGAGCTGCTCAAAGCATTGCTCAAAAAATTAGCTAAAGATTCACCAGAGATTAACCAAAGGGCTACTCAGCAAACGAGTCGTCATCTTCATCGCGATCGGTGGGCGATCGCTGAGGTGAAAGCTTCGTTGCATTCTCCAAAGAAAACCGATCCCAAGCCATGCCATCCCAGGCTAAGCCATCCTGCGAAGGGCTATCGAGCGCCAGCCCGTGCCAGGAAAATCGACCGGGCAACGGCGTACCCGTCGGCTGTAGACCCGGCAACCCACCCGGCAACTTCAGTCCTTCTAGGGCGCTTGTAGATTTGGCCTCACGGACTTTGTGCCACACCGAGCGAGACATCATCAGAGTATGCTCAATTTCTAGCGCCCCAATTTGCTTCAGGTACTCCTCGCGCTCAGTTTGATAGTCCAGCGACATGAGGTGCATCGGCTGAGCCGGAAACTTTTGCACAACGCCCGCCATCTGCGCCATCATTTCTGGATACAGCCAGGTATAGGCAGGATGCACCGTTAGCTTTGCCACATGCGGCTTACTCTGATCGCGACAGAGCTTAATTTCAAAGTAGCCAATCGCCGTTTTGCGCTGCGGCTCGAACAC
>JBBSOB010000089.1:0-15872 GCA_038260205.1 Phormidesmidales cyanobacterium | reverse complement strand
CAGGTTTTGGTGGATGGTCATGATGTGGCGCATGTGGAGCCAGCCTCTTTGCGATCGCAGCTCGGCGTCGTCCCTCAAGAATGCTTCTTATTCTCGGGTACTATTCTAGAAAACATTACGCTTTATCGCGAAGATGTCTCTTTAGAGGCGGTAGTTAAAGCCGCAAAATTAGCGGAAGCTCACGAATTTATTCAGTCTTTTCCGCTGGGCTACAAGACTAAAGTTGGGGAGCGAGGGGCCACGCTTTCGGGCGGGCAGCGACAGCGGATTGCCATTGCCAGAGCGATGTTGGGTCATCCGCGTATTCTCATTTTAGATGAGGCAACCAGCTCTTTAGATACCGAATCAGAGCGTCAGTTTCAGAAAAATTTGGAGCGCATTAGCCAGCATTGCACCACCTTTATTGTGGCGCACCGGCTGTCAACAGTGCGCAGTGCCGATCAAATTGTTGTGTTAGATCGAGGCGCGATCGCAGAGCAAGGCAATCATCAGTCTTTGCTGGCCCAAGAGGGACTTTATTACGGTCTAGCTCAGCAGCAGTTCGAGCGGGTGAGTTAACTAAATAGGTTACTCAGGTTGGTTGGGTCATGACTCTGATTCAAAGAGTCAAATATTTCATAGGACAGCAGGCGTATGTATACCGTAGTTGAAAAATCCAGAGATCAGTTACCCGATAGATCCAATCAGCGGTCGAGTTGTCCAACAACCGCCCTGCACAAGGGTATAGATATTGGCGACTTGGCAGGGGCAAAGATAATTTCTTCAGAGGCGGCTAGCCGTGTTTTTGGCGGCGATCGCACCAGCGCTCACTCTCCTGAATCGCCTGATTTACGGCTATCGAGTCCGGCTGGCTGGAGCGAGTCTATCCAGACCGTGTTGGCTCAACCGCCTGCGACGCTCTCCCGGCAGCTCGTTTTTATGGGACTGTTGTTTGTGAGTCTTTTGGGAACCTGGGCCTGCCTGGGGAAAATGCAGGAAGTGAGTTCGGCAACGGGTGAGCTAATTCCGCAAGGAGAGACTTTCAAAATTCAACCGGTGGCAGCGGGTGAAATCAATCGGATACTGGTCGGCGAAGGCGATGTGGTGAGCAAGGGAGATTTGTTATTTACGATAGATTCTACGCTGCTGGATAATGAGATTTTGCGGCTGGAGAAAACGCTAAGTGCAACGCAACTGGAGCTAAGTCAGGTGCGATCGCTCATTGAACAAACGCGCCGCGAAAATATGGCTCAAGAACAGAGCGCTCAGTCGGATATCCAGGCGAAGCAGGCGACTAAAACAGCGTCTAAGGCTAATACTCAGACTAGCGAGCTATTGCTTGCGAGCTTAGCCAAAGAATCCGCTGCTTATGAAGAACGACTCGCACGTTTGAGCAGCCTAGAAGCTAAAGGGGCGATCTCTCGAGAGTATCTTTTTGAGGTCGAGCAGGGCGTTTTTGATCGGCAAAAGAGCGTGGGCCAAACACAGGGTGAATTAGATCAAAGTCTGGCCTATATTCAACAAATCGAGGCTGAGCTAGACCAGAAGCGGGCGATCGCGCAGCAAATAGCGGTGGCAGGCGAGCAAGCGCTGCAAAAGCTGCAGGTAGAAGCCGGACAGCTAGAGGCAACCCTGGCTAATACGCAGTCGTTAATTGAGGAGGCGCAGGCCCAATTGGCACAAACTCAGGTGCGATCGCCCGTTAGCGGCATCATCTCGGCGCTAGACATTGATAATGTTGGAGAGTTTGCCCAGCCGGGAGTAACGCTGGCAGAAGTGGTGCCAGAAAGTACGCCGCTAGTGCTTTCGGTCTTGATGCCTCCAGCTAAAGCGGGTTTGATAAAGCCAAATATGCCTGTGAATATAAAGTTAGACGCCTTTCCCTATCAAAATTATGGCTTGCTATCGGGTACGGTGCTCTCAATTTCTCCAGATGCTAAAAAAGATCCAGAGACTGGCAGCGGTTACAAAATTGAGATTGCCTTAGACACCGATCAGGTTATGCACGAAGGCCATCTTGTGTCGCTACAGGTGGGCCAAACGGCCAGTGCCGATATTGTGATTCGTCAGCGTCGCATTATCGATCTGGTGTTAGACCCGATTCGCCGAATTCAATCTGACGATTTGAATCTATAGCTGTCTACCTGGCGCATTCCGTTTGAGCGCGCTTAAGCTCCAATTGTTTTAACTACAACGATAAAGATTATGCTTTTAGATAATTTTTCTGCGGCTACCCAATCTTCAGCCCATCAGTTTGAAGCTCATCAACTTGAAGCTCATCAACTTGAAGCTGAGAAGATGGATGAAATTATCGATTTTATTCTTCAAGGTAAATACTCCAGCGCCTGTTTGCTATTGCTAGAGTCAACCGGACAAGATCCTCTGCATTACATTCCTTATCGTACTTATAACCGGTTGCAAAAGCAGCGACAGCAAGCGCTTATGGGTAATGTTAAAGCTAAAGATACGGCGGCAACAGGCGGGCGATCGCGATTGACTGACTTAGACTATGTGGAGTCCTTGCCAGAGCAACTGCGAGTTGTGCAAGGTGGCTACGGCACTGTTCTATCTAATGTCCGGCCCGATATTTGGTCTGATATTCAGCCTGAGAGGAGCCGGATCTCTTCTTCTCAACATCTGCCAGTTTGGCAACATCGGATAAATGTGAGCTGCTACGCTCAAAGTTAGTCACTGCTTATAAGGTAGACAAAATGGACATTTCTAATCTTGACTACTCGACTACCCTCAATTTAGACACTCGCTCTCGCCAGTCGCCCGGTCGCACATTGAAAGGTGGTTTTGGTCTAAACAGTTTGTTTTTTTTAATGGGACAAACAGATGAGCCAGATTTGCCTGGTATACCGCCTGCTTTTGACGGGTTACCCGACTTTTCTGATCCCTCGCCATCTCCTAACACTAGTAGAACTTATACGCTAGGTGGGCTTGAAATTACCGAAACATCTGCTAGTAAGGGCGGGGTGACTTCGCGTTCTGTGGTGGGTAGCGGTGTTGTTGGTGGGCAGAGCGTTGTATTTGCTTCAAGCTCTGCTAGCTCGAGATGGTAGGTTTTCCTATAAACAACTTGAAATATGTTTGTACTAATTCTTCTTCACAAGGGGTTTGTCCATGAAGCTTGATAACTTAGACCATCTGGCGATCTCAATTGACAGCGGCCAGGTATATGCAGCGAGTGGTGTTTACACCTACGCGTATGCTCAGTCAAGTTCGGGGTTGGCTTTAGCAGATGCGGCTGCGCGGGCTAGAGGCCAACAAACGCTGACGAGAACAGATACCCTTACGAGCACCAGTTCTCAACGCTCTTATGGAAACGCTGCGGCCTATGCCTACGCTATGGACGCCAGATATATCGTAAGTGACTATGCGACGATTACTGCAATGTCTCGCAATATCTCATTTTCTAGTCATATTACGGCAAGCGGCTCTTTCTCCTAGTCATTAAGAAGATTCGAAGAGATCACAGAGAATTCTTAAAAGACAAAAAATAAGTGCCAAGTTGGCAACCTTTGCCTAACCGTAGAAACTATAGTTAACTTATCAGCTAAAGGGCTGATATCACTTAGAAAAAAAAGGAACAACCAATGAAAATCACAAATCTAGAGCATGTACAGTCGGTTAGCACCAGCCACGTATCAGGCGGTAGCGGTCGTCCTAGTAGCTATAGCAATCGGCTTAGTATCTCAAATTCCATTAACCGATTCAGCTCTTACGTTCATATTAACGGTAACACGGCTCTTGCTGGCGCTACTTCTGATGCTATCGGACACAACACCTTCTCCCAAACGTACACCAATTCGACGGCTGTCCAGAATTGGAGTTCGAGTTCTTCCTCTCATTCAGAGGCCCAAGTCGGCTAGATTTTAGTGATGTAGACAGACGTGTTTTCTTCACCTAGTGCTTGGTTTTCTATCTTATTCGATATCTGGCTAGTCGCGATCGCGAGCTGTTGACCTGTTGAAGTGTCGGTAGCTCGCTGTCTTTTTTCTATTCTGTTGGTGCATTGTGATTAAATGATTAACTTTGCGGGTGTAGACATTTCACCGGAAAATGTTGTTGATTTGCTTAAGCGAGAGCTTACACTGCACACAATTTGTCGTCAGCTTATTTATCAAAGAATTATTTGTGCAAATGCCCAAGAGCGCGGCCTGAACGTAACAGACAATGAGATCCAGACAGAAGCTGATCGCGTGCGGCGAGAACTGCAATTAGAGAGCGCCCAAGCAACCTTGGACTGGTTACAGGCGCGAATGATTACGGCGGATGAATGGGAGGAGAGTATTCGCGATCGCCTACTGGCAACAAAACTAGCGGATGCGATATTTAGTGAGACAGCGAGCCGTCAATTTAACGAGAGAAAGCTTGATTATGAAAAAGTCTCGCTATACAAGATTGTGACGACTGGCGTTAGCTTAGCGCAGGAACTGCGATATCAAATTGAGGAAGCAGAAATTAGCTTTTTTGAGGCGGCTCACCACTATGACAATAACGTAGAGCGTCGTCGCTGCTGCGGGTACGAAGGTGAAATTTCTCGCTGGGCGCTAGATCCTGACGTGGCGGCTAGTGTATTTGGTGCGCCAGCGCAGACGGTGATTGGCCCTATTGCCGTTGGCGAGGAATATGGACTGTTTTTTGCCGATGAGTTTATCGCGCCTCAGATGACGAAGGAACTTCATCGGTTGATTTGCGATCGCCTGTTCTATGAGTGGCTAGATAAAGAAATCGCTCGCTCAGAGTCTTAGCCTCCAAGATTTCTCTCAACCGCTTTCAATAATAGAAACAGACGGAATGGATTTAGAATCGTAGCGGCCCTGTAGCCCGTAGCTAAATAGCCCAATGCTCTCTCTGATCGTTAGAAAGTTTTTTCTGCTCGGCTGCCAGTTTTAAAAGGAATAACGTGAGGAATAACCGTAAAGCCGAAGCTTTCGAAGGTGAGCTGCGATCGCCTCATATGTGGCCGGTCGGTTGCCAAAATGATTTTGTGAACGCCCTGGGGCCACAGAATGGCAGCGGTGAACTCAGCGTTTTGTTCGGTGGTAAGTGAGCAAGGTTCTCCCGCGATCGCCTCTGAGTCAATAGGTGGCTGGGCCTGATGCAACCAGTCAATAATAATTGGCGTGTCTCGGCGTCCGCTAACAAAAATTAAAGGTGCTCTTTGCGCTCGCCACAGCTCGGCAGATTGCTGGGCGCGAATTTGGTTTTGCTCGTCGCCTCTGCCTAAAACCACAATGGCGTCGGCAGATTCGCTGCTGTTGGCCGGAAGATATCGCGTGAGAAAGTAGTTGCCAAGGCTAGAGAGCGTTGGCGTGATGATAAGTATGTAGAAAAGCAGAGCAGTGACGCCGAGGGCCAGGCTGCGTTTTTCCCACTGGAACCGCCGCTTGGGTCGGGTGATGGCGATGGGAAGAAAAGTAGTCGCGCTGAGTAGGGCGATCGCCAATAACGGACGCGATAACACAAACAGCAGCGAGCGGCTCACCAGCGTCCAGGCTTTTGTTGAAGACACCTCCTGACACAGGCCAGGATCAAACATCATGGACGAAGCACCCGGTGTCAAATACCACGATGGATTAGGCGATCCCTACGAGCTTTTCGCTCAATTCCCACAGCTTGCTAGCCTTGGCGGCATCTTCTGCCTCATTAGACATTTCCTGGCTAAAGGCTTCTCGGTTCTCTTGCTGGCGATTTCCCCAACTCCAGTACACGCCAGATTTGTTGAATCCCTCGTCGGCAACGACTTGAGCCACTCGTTTGCCAGATTCTTCTTCCGATACGTAGCCACCGGTAATATTCTTTTGAAAGAACGGAAAAATGGTTTGAAACAGCTTGGGCGCATCTCTAAAGAGATCGGATTCGGCCACACAACCCGGATAGAGCGCGTTGAAGATAATCCCCGACTCTTCATGATAGCGGCGGTGCATTTCCATCATCGTCAGCATGTTGCACAGCTTGCTGTCTTTGTAGGCTTTCCCCGGCTTAAACTTTTTACCATCTACCATCGCAATTGGGTACTTAAAGCCGAGCTTGAAGCCTTCGAGATCGCCTAAGTCTGGCGGCGCAGGAATCGGGATTTTGCCGCCGAGTTCTTTGGGGTTGGCGGTCACGGTGCCGAGAGTCACCAAGCGAGGCTCTGGATGGGCTGCTTTTTTCATATCTTCTAGCAGCAGATTGCACAGCAAAAAGTGGCCCAGGTGATTGGTGGCAACGCTAATTTCGTAGCCGTCTTCACTGCGCTCGGGGGTTTTGAGCTGAGGCTTATAAATTGCCGCGTTAACGACCAGCGCGTCGAGCGATTTGCCAGTAGCGCGAAAGTCTTTGACAAACTGACGAACGCTTTCTAGCGAGGCCAGATCTAGCTTAATAATGCTGTAGCTATCGGGGGCCATGCCGACTTCTCTAGCCACTCGCTCGGTCTTGGGCAAGTCGCGGCAGGCCATAATCACATGCCAGCCTTTGGCGGCTAGTGCTTTGGCGGCGTAAAGCCCGACTCCGGAAGAGGCTCCGGTGATGATGACGTTGTAGTGCTGTTCCATGACTGGTTTGTTGACTATGGTTATGCTGCCATATCGTTGAGTAAATACATTTAATATTTTGTTAAGTTCATTCTATGGGTTTTTGAGTGCGAGCAGGCACCGCTAGAGAGACGATTTCATCGGTGCGACTTGATGGGCAAAGTAGTGAGTAGTCTCTAGCTCGGTGGTTTTGCCTGCAAGCTCGTTAGCTAATGTTTGGGCTAGATCGGCGAATAGGCGGCTCCTAATGCCTGGTTCTAGCGCGATGTAGCTAGAGAGCGTGCTGAGTAGCGCGATGTATTTGGCGATGCTGTAGCGGGAGTGATGGATGGTAAATTCTACCGGGGTTATTTCGAACCAGCCGGAGTTGCCGACAGTGTTGGCAAAGGTTTCGAAACTTTGCTGATATTGAGCTTGGCTGCGGTGCTGCTCTTTGCCGAGGTCGGTGAGGTGGTGCTGCTCGTAAACCGGTTGGAGGGCGTCTAGGATGGTTGCATTGGGTTGAGGCGGTGTGGCCCAAAGCAGAATGAGCGAACCGTTGGGCTGGAGGGCGTCGGCAGATTTTTTGCAGGCAACTTCGGGCGAGATCCAGTGGAAAGAGGTGGCAGCGAGTACGGCGTCGAATTTTTGGGCGGGTAGAGGCCAGTCTTCAAAGGTGCTGTTAGCGATCACCACTTTTTCATAACCTTTGCAAGCTTGACGAGCGAGTTCGCAAGCGGCCAGACTGGGTTCTACGGCCTGAATAGTGAAGCCTTGAGGAGCCAAATCTGCGGTGGCAATACCAGGGCCACAGCCTAGTTCAAGTAGGCGGCTGCTAGCGGTGAGATTGGCCTGTTTGATCACAGTGTCTAATATGGACTGCGGATAGCGCGGTCTGGCCTGACGGTAAGACTCGGCGGCCTGGCTATACCATTCGCGCCGCTGTTGGGGGCTGTGGGTTTGATCAAATTGTTGATACCAGTTGTACCAGGCATTATTGGGAGTGGGGGCTGTGTTTTCTCGCTGGGCTGCTGACATATCTTTTTCCGGATGAATACCGCTGCGGTTCTTACGACTTGGTGGTTTTTGCCTGTCTATATACAATAAGAATATCAGCAACTTTATCAGCAACTTTTGGCGGAGATACCATGCAGCTCAAGCGTCCTATTTTAGTCGGTGGTTTGGGGCTTTCAGCCAGTTTGTGTCTGCTTAATGTGGTCGGACATTCGCCGCTGGGACAAGGGTTGATGGATGGTACGAGTTTGATGATGGCGATCGCCCTTGGTGGCGTTTACTGGCTATTCAAACAGCGCAGTAGCTCGAAAGTTGCCCTCGAAGCGCCTTTGGCTATTGGCCCGGTAGATCGCGCTGCGGTAGAAAAAGCGCTCGGCAAAGTAGAAGATTGCTTGAGTCAATTAATTGATGAGCTATCTGCGCAGCTCAAAACAGATCAGACGGCGACGATCTGGACGACGATAGAACAGCAGCGGCAAAAGATGGCGCAGGTGCTGACTGATTTGGACAGAAAGACGCTGAAAATTTCTGTTGTCGGCAACAAAGCGACGGGTAAAACAACGCTGGTTCGGCTGCTTTCTGAAGACTGGCAGCAGACACATCGCGATCTCAGTCTGGTTGAACTAGATGGAGAATTGGCCGTTCCGGCGGTAGAAACTGACCTGGTGCTATTTGTCACGGCGGCTGATTTGACTCAGTCGGAGCTGTTGCGCATTCAAGCCTTGCTCAAAGACGGTTATCGGGTGCAGCTCGCGTTTAATAAGCAAGATCAGCTAGAGCCTTTAGATCGACAGTCGGTGGTGCAGCAAATTCAGACGCGGCTGGAAAATTTTGAGATTGATGTGCGGGCGATCGCCACCAAGCCTAATCCAATCAAAGTGCGTCGCCATCAGGTCGATGGTTCGATAGAAGAGTTTGTAGAACAGCCAGAACCGCAGCTAAACCATCTAACTGAGCGGTTGGACTATTTGGTTGAAAAAGAATCGCAGCAGCTAGTGCTAACCACTGGCTTGCGGCAGGCAAAGGCGTTGGTGAAGTCTACGCAGGCGTTGTTGAACGATCAGCGTCGTACGCGGGCGATGCCGATGGTCGAACAGATGCAGTGGATTGCGGGCGGCAGCGCCTTTGCGAGTCCTTTGCCGAGTTTGGACTTGCTGGCTTCTACCGCGATTAACGCTCAGCTCATCGTGGATTTGGGCGGAGTGTACGGACAAAAGTTCTCTTTGGAGCAGGCTAAGGCGGCGGCCGGTACGTTGGCTGAGCTGTTGGTAAAGTTAGGGCTGGTGGAGCTGTCTACGCAGGCGCTAGGTAGCGTCCTCAAAACTCACGCGGCGACTTATGTAGTTGGCGGGGCGGTGCAGGGCGTGAGCGCGGCTTATCTAACGCGGATGGTGGGCCTTAGACTGATTGATTTCTTTGAGGAACAGAGTTTGTTAGCTCCCGAACAGCAGCAATTTGCGTTTGGTGAAATGGGCGATCGCTTGCAGGCTATTTTTCAGGCAACGAAACAGGGCGAAAAATTGCAAAACTTTGTCAGTCAGGCATTGGCGTATTTGCCCCTAGTCGGTCAGTCAAAAACGGTTGCGGCGTAATCTTTAAACCTCTAGGCTTTAGAACCCCTTATGCCTCTTTCTAGCGATCGCGAACTCAACCCTGTGGTAGAACAAGCCCGCACTAGTTTGCGTCAGGCCATAGATCGCTATATCCCGCAGCTCAAAATGACGCAGCTCGATTCTGCTGAGCTAGCGCGGCAAGCTGCGGTGAAAAAGGGTATTGATCAGCTAACGACGCTGATTAATAAGCTGGGTGGGTCTTTGCTGCGAGTTGCCGTTTTTGGCCTGGTTAGCCGGGGAAAATCAGCGGTGATTAATGCGCTGCTCGGTGAGAAAGTGCTGGAAACTGGGCCGATTAACGGCGTCACTCAGTGGCCGCGTTCGGTCTATTGGTCGGTGGAACAGGCAGCGCGATCGCCCGTTCGAATTGAGCTAATTGACACCCCAGGACTCGATGAGATTGAGGGGCGATCGCGCGGTAAGGTGGCGCAAGAAGTCGCCCAGCAAGCCGATCTCATTCTATTTGTAGTTTCGGGCGACGTAACTCGAATAGAATACGAGGCATTGCAACAGCTTTACACCACCAAAAAACCGCTGCTGTTGGTGTTTAACAAGGTCGATCTTTATCCCGATACGGATCGAGAAAGCGTGGCGCAAAACTTGCAGTCGCTGTGGCAGAAGGCCGAGGACAAGTCAGAGTTGCCGCAGGGAGCGCGGCTCGTAGACGAAATTATCATGATTTCAGCAGATCCGACGCCGATTCAGGTGCGGATAGAGTGGCCAGATGGACGAGTCAGTGAAGAGTGGGAGCGTCCGCCTGCGCAGATTGAGCCGCTGCGAGAAAAGCTGTTGGAGATTGTCAAAGAAGAAGGCCCGACGCTAATTGCGCTGAATGCGCTGCGGCAGGCGGGGATAATTGAAGCAAGATTGTCTGAAGAGACGGCTGAGCTGAACGCGGGGAATGCGGATGCGCTGATTTGGACGTATGCAAAATATAAGGCGATCGCCGTTGCCCTCAACCCGGTAGCCGTTCTCGATATGCTAGGCGGCATTGGCTCCGATATTGTGATGATTCGCTCATTGTCAAAGCTGTATGGTTTCCCGATGACGCGATTTGAGGCGAGTACGCTGTGGCAGTCGATTATTCGCAGCTCTGGAACCCTGCTGCTAAGTGAGTTTGGCACGAGTTTATTGCTGGGCTTTGGCAAAAGCGGCGCGGCTATTTGGAGTGCTTTTGAAAGCTTTTCTGGGTTTACCGCTTACGCCGGGGCGATGACCGCGCAAGCCGGTGCAGCGGGCTACGGCACTTATGCGGTGGGGCAAGCGGCCAAGGTGTATCTGCAGCAGGGCTGTACCTGGGGGGAGACGGGCGTCAATACGGTGATGCAAAATATCTTATCGAAGGCGAAGGCAGATTCTACTTTGGAGCGGCTACAGGCTGAGATCAAAGCAACAATCGGCAATCCTGAAGAGATGAAGGCAGTACAAGTGAACCTAAAAAGTGAGAAAGTGAAAGCGGCAACGGTCGATACGCCATTGGATGCTCAGTGAGTTTGATGCGTTTGCTAGTGCTATCTAGCGGTTAAAAGTTTTCTCATAATTTGAATTTATTCTAGTTGCTGCTTGCTTCAGTCTCTGACCTGTTCTCCGATCCGTTCTCTGACTCTTTCCCTGACTCTTTCCCTGACTCGTTAGAGACAGTTGGCTCTGCCATTTTTGTTGCGGATAAGTCGGTTTCTAATTCACCTGTAAGCGGGCTTCGTAACCTTTCGCCGCCGAATTTTTCTCCAATCCAGTCAAAGTTAATTTCACGCAAGTAGTCTACAACCCAGGTGGCTCGCCTTTGCAGCATGTGATTAGGATAGGTGTGGGCGACGCCGACGACCGGAATATTAGCGCTTTTCGCAGCGGTGATGCCCGAAAAGGTATCTTCTACGGCGATGCACTCGTCAGCCTGAAGCTGGAGGTCGGGATACATTTCATTGAGTCGGGCGATCGCCTTAATATATCCATCCGGCGACGGCTTGCTGCCATTCAAAGAAATATCATCTCCAGCAATCACCAGCGGAAAATGCTCAGCGAGCTGGGCGCGCTCTATAGCTGCCGTAACCTGCTGCCGTTCGGCTCCTGTCACAATCGCCATCTTCATATTCGCGGTGCGGCAGCGAAAAATCAGATCTTCTAATCCCGGATAGATAGGCGGCTTTTCGATGCTGTCTAGCCAAGTTTGATAAACGGCGGATTCTTTTTGAATCAGCCTGTCGAGCGTCTCCTCATTAACGTCGCGGCCCCTTTGATAAAGCAGTGCCTTTAAGCAAGCTCTGTCGCTTTTGCCCAAGCAGACTTCATAGTAATCGTCTTCGCTAGGGCGCAGATTTTCGGCTAGCAAAACCTGCTCGCTCAGCGTTTTGCGAATGTTTTCGTCGTTGACAATAATGCCGCTAAAGCTAAAGAGTGCTGCCTTGAGAGCCATGTGCAAGTGAAGAAGGCGAGTACAGAAGTGATTTGATGATTTTAGCGCTGAACCGCGTAGGCTATTGGCAATAGTACGCATTGTTAAGAGCCTAGCGTACTATCTTAAGAGAAATTTTGGGAGTTCCTGCTGTGAGTTGTGCTAGACAAGAGGGCTTTATACCTAGGCGGGCCTGAACTTCGTAAGGTCTTTATACAAAAGGGGTTCGCAAGGTCAGCCCGCGTTCTTAAGATAAGAATAAACGGTCTTGCCACAGGCGGTTCTCATGACCGTCTCAACTGCCCCTTTACGTTTCGTTGAGAAGATTCAATGTCTTTAAATTCTTCGTCTATTTCTTCTATTTCTCAGGTTTCTATTCCTGTGCTGCTCGACTGGTGGCAGCAGCGCAAGCGATTGGTGCGATCGCCCATTAATCTATCGGCAACGCTCTCCAAAGGCGACGATACCTATCTACAGGCGTACTATCGGCTAATGGAGGTGTATTCGGTCATCAAGTCTGGCGGCGTGCAGGCCCAAATGGAAGCGGTTAAAGCGTTTGCCGAGCGTGAAACCACATTGCTCAATCAGCGGCTGAGCGAGATTGAGGCGATGGCTGAAATTGCTGAGGAAGAGAAGCGCCAAGAACGGAAAAAGATTGAGCAGGAATTAACCGAGCTGCGCTATGCAAACACATGGCGATTACAAACGCTAAGGGCGATTGAACCGGCTGAAGAAGCCGTAGTAGCAAAACACCTCAGCGATATTGAAAAAACGCTTAGGGAGGTTCAATACGTATAATTTCAGCCGATTTCAGCGTCCTTAATCAGTTCAGGCTATTGTCGAGAGCCGGACGGGAAAACGTTACAGTAGCTTTATAGAGTGAAAAGAGCGCAAAGAAGAGCGTAAAAAGCGCAAAACTGATTTATGCAAACAGTAGATGTAGTGGTCGTTGGCAGCGGCTTAGGTGGACTGGTGGCAGGTGGGCTGTTGGCGCGTTACGGTCGGCGAGTGGTCGTGTGCGAAAGCCACATGCTGCCTGGTGGCGCGGCTCATGCCTTCGAGCGACGTTCGGATGTGGGGACGTTCACTTTCGACTCGGGGCCTTCCTTCTATTGCGGCCTAGCCGAAGCCGGATCTGCGAATCCGCTGAGTCAGGTGCTGGCGGTGCTGGGCGAGCCGATTGAGGCGGTGCCTTACGAGCCGTTTGGCTACTACCACTTTCCGGAAGGAACGCTGCCGGTTTATGGCGATGGAGAAAAGTATAAGGCGGCGATTGAGCAGTTTAGTGCGGGGTCGGCGGCTCAGTTTGCGGCGCTAGAGGCCCGGCTGCTGAAAATTTATGCGCCGCTGAAGTCGATTCCGACCCTGGCGCTACGGGCCGATCTAAATTTATTGCCTTTGCTGCTCAGCCGATATCCTGGAGCGATCGCCCAAATGCTTCCCACCCTCCTAGACTTGGGTCGTTCTATGGGTGAAGTCATGTCGGCCGTGGGTGATTTTAATCCCTGGCTCAAGCGCCTGCTCGATTTGGAATGCTTCTTGCTCTCTGGGATGAAGTGTGAAGAAACGGTTGCGCCAGAAATGGCCTTTATGTTCGGTGAGCGAGCCGAGTCTGTCATTGACTACCCGGTTGGTGGCAGCGGTGCAATCGTGGCAGCACTGGTGCGCGGACTAAAGCGATGGGGCGGTGAGCTACGACTAGGGACGCATGTAGACAAGATCCTGGTAGAAGATGGCGCAGCGCAAGGTGTTGTTCTCAAAAACGGTGAGATTATTCGAGCGAAGACGGTAATATCAAACGCAACTATCTGGGACACGTATCAACATTTGCTAGATGCAACAGATTTGCCAAATACCTATAAATCGGCAGCTTTAGACACACCTGCGGTAGATAGTTTTATGCATCTGCACTTAGGCATTAGAGCGGAAGGACTAGATGATGTGGCAATTCATCATGTTGTTGTACATAATAGCGATAGTGATGTAACTGAGCCAGGTAATACCTGTATGGTGTCTATTCCTACCGTGCTCGACCCGCAGCAGGCCCCGGCGGGATACCACACGGTTCATGCCTATACGCTAGAACCGTTTGAGGGATGGCAAAAAGACGAAAACTACGAGCAAAAAAAGAGAGAGAAAGCTAAAACGCTGTATCGAGCCGTAGAAAAAATTATCCCAGACGTGAGCGCGCGAGTAATCATAGAGATGATTGGCACGCCTTTGACGCACAGTCGATTTCTACGTCGATATAAAGGAACTTATGGGCCTGCGATTAAAGCAAAAGAGGGTCGATTCCCAGGAGGCAAAACACCGATTAAGGGATTGTATCGAGTGGGTGATAGCACTCTGCCAGGAATCGGCGTTCCCGCAGTGGCCGCATCTGGCATTTTGTGCGCCAATAGCCTGGTGGATCTAAAGGAGTCGGCAGGACTGTTGGATTGCCTAGCACCGAACTAACCGCAGAGATTAAAGATGCTGTCTTACCTGGAACTATTAAAAATGAGGAAGCTGGTGATCCGACTCGAACGGACGACCGGCTGATTACAAATCAGCTGCTCTACCAACTGAGCTACACCAGCAAGGTGTTTGATTATAGCAAAGTCCGGGACTGTTGCTAAGGGATTTTTAAATCCCTTAAAAGCTGGCGATCCGACTCGAACGGACGACCGGCTGATTACAAATCAGCTGCTCTACCAACTGAGCAACGCCAGCAACGCCCTTAACTGTATCAAAGATCGTAGTTTTAAGGCAACTTAATATTTGAAGTTATATTTGAAGTCATGTTTGAAGCAAATTGAGCAAAAATCGTCCGGTGCTGAGCTAGCGGTGAATACTGTCTAACTCAGCGCCGATGACTGCTTTACGCCTGCCTGTTTGAAACGTGACTGCTTCAATTTGCTTTTGATTCAATTTGCTTTTGATTCAATTTGTTTTTGACTCAATTTGCTTTTGATTCAAGGATGCCTTCAATTATGCCTTGTTGTTCTCTACCGCCCAACGAGCTAGCTCTGTCCGGTTGTGCAGACCCGTTTTTCCTAACATGTTGCTGACGTGGCTTTCAATCGTGCGCTGGCTCACCTTTAGCTCTTCGGCAATTTGACGATTCGCCATGCCGCGAGCCACAAACTGAACAACTTTCAGCTCTGTAGGCGTTAGCTCTACGTCAAAAGGCACCTGAATCGTAGGGATAGAGTTAGGCCCTTTGTTTTGATGATGAATCAGGCGCGTTGCCTGCTTTAGAGAAGATTCAACCTGAGCGACGAGTTCTTCTGGCTCAAATGGCTTCACCATGTAAACGTCGGCCCCAGTTGATAGGCCCTTTACTCTATCCTGGCTCTGTCCCTTGGCCGACAAAAACAAAATAGGAATCCAGCTTTTGCCGGGATCTTGGCGAACCTGTTCTACAAACGCATATCCGTCCATCTCTGGCATCATGACATCGCAGATAATCATATCTGGCGATAGATCGGTTAGCGCAGCAAGGGCCTCTCTGCCATTCCCTGCGGTTACTACCTGATAGCCCCGAAATTCTAAATAGTCTTTTACTAGCAAGATGAGATTGGGATCGTCATCTATTAGTAGAAGTTTCTTTTGGTCTCCTGGATTTGCTTCTTTCATGCCGTGTGTCCGCTCGTGTTCGTCTCTGATGGAGATAGTGTGTGGAAGGAAAAGAGAGTTTTGCTAGGGCTAGTCCTGGGCTATCGGGCAACCGATGTTATCGCAGAGGTTACTGCCTGAGCGCGCTAGTCTTAGCTAGCTGTTGATGTTATGGCAGATGGCTAAGTTAATCTAAACTGAATTAATCTAAACTAAAGTCGTCTAGCCAAGTTCGTTTAGCTGTTTTAACTGCTCTTTGTCTATGTATGCACTTCTAGATCATCGTACTGTGAGCCTGGAACAAAGCAAATTTTTCTTAGAGAACCCTAAGAAAAATTGATTCGATTGGCCTTAAGTTGATGTTCCCTTGACCTGACATGTCTTATTTAATGAGCGTGCTAACGCCTATAGACAAGAACAATCTTCATATCAAGTATTCCCAAAATGTAAGTATCATCTCTCATTAAACAATAGTTGCTTCAGATGGTTGGTGGGTACATATACTGCTTTTCTAGCTGCTGGGCTGGGTTTAGATAACTAGCTATAATCTAGTTACGATCTGGCTATAACCTGGGGCGTTGTTTTTGCCGGATAAAATAGCGTTGAAAAAGTGCGTAGTCTGAAGCGATTTGACCTCCTGTAATATTTTCTTGAATGACGTTAAATGACGTATCAGATGACGATAGGAGTCCTACTTTAATATTTTGCTCTCTCTAAATCAGGTAAGCCGAATCAGGTAAGCCGAATTAGCTCAACCGAATCATCTCAACT
>JBBSOB010000088.1:0-15974 GCA_038260205.1 Phormidesmidales cyanobacterium | reverse complement strand
TAGCGTCGCACTCAAGGCCGCTAGTAAACCAATTCCCACAAACATATTAACCACGGCAATGAGTCGGCCAATGCCCGTTGTCGGCGCAATATCGCCATAGCCCACGGTCGTCAGCGTGACCATGCTCCACCAAAAGCTATCCACTAAGGAAATAGATTCGACGCTAGAAATCACCACGCAGCTAATGGCAATCAATATGGCTAAAATAAAGACGATGCGGTCAATATTTTCGCGTTTTATAACCGTCCAAACCGGATCAAAAAACCGGCGAACGATCGGGCTAATCGGACTGAAGCGGAAGGCTTTTGCATCTCTTTGATGGTGGTGCGGCGGCATCCTCTCTGCTCTTAAAGATCGGAGGTAGGTTTTTTTAGATTTTCTCATTAAATCTCCTTTTACCTCCGCCAATCCAATCAATTATTTCAACAATGACTCTATGCAAATGTGGTTAGGTGCGAATGTGGCTGTGGGCGAATGTGGCTGTGGGCGAATGTGGCCCACCATAAGCTATATCTTCGCTTCAGCCGCGGTTTGTTCTGCATAAAGTATCAAAAGTTGAGGGTAATAGCCTGTTTAAATATCTAAAACTGATATTGCTCGTTACCTACCCACAGGCTCACCGGCACACTGTTGCCCTTATTGTCCACCTTTACATCTACTACAAACGCCTGATTCTCGGAGCCTTGAACGTTGTTAATTTGCGCATTGATATCGTTACGCTGAGACTCGGGCATATAGTAGGTTTCCAGTCCGTACTCTACTTGCCAGCCGGTGTAGCGACCTTTTAAGGCGACTTGATTTTGAGGGAGAGATTGAGGGCGATCGCGACTCACCGCCACAGGTTTCCAGGCCGCAGGCACATCACTTCTTTTCTCAGTCTCAGCCTTGTTCTCAGCCTTGTTCTCAGCCTTGACCTCAGCCTTGACCTCAGGCGGAGCTTGCAGAGTGACATATATCCATTTATCCTCAGCGCTTTGAGTCTCGCCTAACGTACTTTGGCCGCCTGGTAGCGCTATTAGCGTGTCTCTAGAAGAAATATCGAAGCCCAGCGTTTGAGAATAGCCTCGAATTAAATCGTAAGGATCGACGGGCGCTGTTTGCAGAGTAATGGTTTGACCGTTTGTGTAGGTCATATAGCTTTGAAGCGGAACCGCTACAATAATCGCTGATTGAAGCAGCATGGCGGCCCAAAATCGTCCGGCCAAAAAGCGCGGTGCTAGGGGTGGGGTGGGCGCGATCGCCTCGTCCGAATTCGGTAATGTTGAACTACTCATCATTTCTCTTTTTATTGCTTACAACAGTTAATAATTCGCTAAACAGCTCGCTAAATAAATCATTAGACGACTCGCCAAACAACTCATTAAACAACTCACCAAACTTTAGATCCTTGAGCGTTAAGCCGACGGTAGCGTTGCCGATGGCCGCGCCTTTTTTTCAAACCAAAGACCAGCAGCAATAATGCCAATGCCACAAACGCCTAGCACCAGAGCCTTCAGCAACAAATCAGTATCGTACTCAAACATGCGGGTGACTAGGCCAATCACAACAATCCCCATACCCCCCCAAAAGCGACGGCGAATCCCCAGCAACGTCCCGTCGTGAAGCATGGCAAACCCGATAAAAAATAGCAATATGTTAAGCGCGATAGGGCCAAGAAAGGCGCTACCCGATGCCCTCAAAAAGCCCTGAAGCTGACAAAAGATGGCCAGTCCCAGCAGGAGCAAAACAACGGCAAATACAGGCGTTTTCATCCACAGCTCGCTAGACGCTAAGCGCTGAGATAACTCACCAGCGGAAAGGCTACGCCAGCGCAAAAACCACTGCCAGCCGCCATAAGCAGCGATCGCCCACAGCCCCGCTAACCCAATTAAAAATAGAGCACTTCCCGCAAATTCCGATCGGTCTGACCAGGTGCCAGCGTCCGTCCAAAGCAACCGAAAAGAGTAGCCATAAGCAGCTATGCTGACAAACCAAATGGAGAGCGATCGCCCAATCGACTCAAAGTAATCCGGCTGCCGCCGCCCAAACTGAGCGCGATATACCCACAGCAGCGCAGGCGGTAGCAAAATAGTTAAGGTCTGCAAACCGGGATTAAGCTGCCAAGACGTTAGCGCAAACGGCAGCAAGGTCATCAGCCCCACCCCCCATATCCCGTAGAGCGCCCGAGATCGGCAAGCCTGCGCTAGGGGTAAATACAACGGCGTAATCAGGATCGGCAAATACCGTATCAGCCCAGCGATCCAATCTACGTCTACGTTTTGACCGCCCCAGACACTGCCAACAGCCCCGCCCCAATAGCTCATAAAAATTAAAACCCACGACAGCACCCCCAAAGAAGTCAGCCGTAGCGAATAGGCCATCACCCATACGCCCAGTCCCCACACCAAATACAGCCCATCAACCGAGCCGCTCTGATGAAACATCTGCGACATTAGCCCAATGTTTGCGCCCAGCAGCAGCGCCCCGGCTAACAACAAACCATTGCCTAATCGCGCTAAGCCCGACT
Organism: Phormidesmidales cyanobacterium; assembly: GCA_038260205.1. Classification (GTDB taxonomy): domain Bacteria; phylum Cyanobacteriota; class Cyanobacteriia; order Phormidesmidales; family Phormidesmidaceae; genus Phormidesmis. The sequence goes on along the minus strand of JBBSOB010000088.1, from coordinate 13,468 downwards.
GCCGCTCTGTCCGCTGCCACACATAAAAGCCCGCCGCATTCACGCCCAAAAAGGCGCTAAATATCACCGCCACTCTGAGCAACCTAGGCCATGCCTGCCAGTTAGCCGCCACCAGCGTAATAACGCCTAAGCCCAGCAGGATTCCGCCTAAGCTCAGTAAAACGGCAATAAAGCGATTGCTCGATCCGCGTTCGAGCTGATCGAGCTGATATCGCTGCCGAAGCTGCTCGAATAGTTCGCTATCAATTAAGCCTTCTTGTCGCCATTGAGCCGACTCGTCGCGCAGCTCTCGCCGAAAGTTCTCTGTGCTCATCTTAAGATTCTCTATCTTGTGCCAAGTCGTATAAAGGCACCCATAACAGAAAATGCCCTCTTTTCTAAATTGCAGGACATTAGGTGAGTTAAGGACGAGGAAGTGACGGCTTTTAATCTGGATGAAGACAGGTCGGAGGCCCATCCGACGAGTATTGAACGCGATCGCTAAGCAGAAAAAGCCATTTGCCAAAAATCTTTCTCTAGCCGAGCGACGGTCAAAAAGGCTGCCGTTGCCTGCGATCGCTCCGCTTCACTGGCCGTGGTCAGCGCCCGATCCGCCTGCTGCTCTAGCACCTTCACATAGGCCGTAAAGCCCACGTTGCCCCACCGATCCGCAAACTCCCTGTAGGGTTCAGGCATGGGGCTGTGCCGCTGCCAACCCTGGTTATAAGCCAGCTCAATCGCCCAAAACGCAGTCGCCTGCACCGCGTAAGACTGATTGGCTAATCCCTGCATAAACTCACAGTACTGCTCGCACGTCGGCTGAGGAGAACTAGATAAATTGAGCGATCGCTCATCCGCCTTCGCTTGAAACCACAACAGCTCGTCTTTAATTGCGCCTAGTCCGCCCAGCAGCGTATCAAAATGTTCAGCCGGAGCCGCCGCCAGCAAGCGAGCCGCCATCCGAGTAAATTCGACCACAAACAGCGCGTCTTGAACTAGCCAGGTATTGAACTGCTCCGGCTTAATGCTGCCCTGCTGACACTGTTCTAAAAAAGGATGAACCGTAGCTGCTTGCCAGTCTTTAGAATAATCAGAAAGCAGCGCAGCGCAGGTAAGCGGATGGATAATCATAAGGTCAAATACTGATTGTAGAGGATGATAGCCAGGTAGTTTTGAAGAACGACAAGCTAGCCTGCGGCCCTACTCACCTAGGCGTTGAATGTATTGCTCAACTTGCTGTAGATAGTTTGGATATAGCGCCAGCGTAAAATCAATAGCGCCATAGATAATCTCTAGATTTATGTCATCGTAATCGTGGACTAGCCGGTTCCTCAACCCTGCCGAAGGCGCTATCTCCGTCGCTAGCTCAGAAGAAATCGCCCCGATCTGGGCGATCGCCAAAAACGAATCGCGGTAGGTTTCTGGAGGAGGTTGCCCGGCGCTTACGACTAGATGCATATTAATGTCGATTGCCGATTCAATCAGCAGATGCATCAAACGTTCTACTATTAGCTGCCGTTCAAAATCTCCTTTATAGTCGTCTAGACTCACACTAGCGCTCTTTCGTAGCTGCTTTAGATATTTTTTCAGGTTGCTCACCTTTCGAACAACAACATCTAGTTCAAATTGAGTCATCCTGTTATCTGCTCAGCGTTGATCAATTCTGTCTGCCTAGCTTCATACATCGAACCCGATATAGGCCCGTTGAAACCGTCTGAGCTTAGCAGTATCGGCATACACTTTACTGGCTTTGACCTGAAACAATTGAAAAGTTCCGGGAATAGATTCGTAGAGTAGCTTGCCTTCACGGGCGATCGCAAAGGACAGCAAAGGAGAGGCCGTTCGCAAATCGATCAGATCAATTTTGTCAAAAGAAATTTCCAATAGCTCAGAAATTTTCTCCTGCAGCACAAAATACTGCATTCCTTGATAGCTGTTTGGCGTTTTAGCTACCGCTAGATCCCAGTCGCTTCGCGCCGTCGCGGTTCCTCTTGCTCGAGAGCCAAACAACACAATGAGCTGCACTTCTGGTAGCTGCGATCGCACCTTCTCATCAATACGATCTATCTCAAGCATCAGCCCCTACCTCTATTCTTAGCCCTATCTCTTTCCTAGCCCTATCTCTTTCCTAGCCCCATACAGACCTCCTAGCCCATTGCAATCGGCGCTATCACCGTTAGCCCCTGCTGGATACAGTCAAATACTACCGGCGTTGTCCCAATAATCTCGCCATCTACAACAACTTTCTGCGGCGGATTCGTCGTCACCTTCAAGCTAGCCACCCGTATGCTCAAAATATTCTCATTCTGCGTCGGCTGCTTCACCAGTGCCGCCCGCAGCAAATCTGCCATCGCGCCCATGCCCTGCAATCTAGCCCCAAAGCCCTGGGCCTCCACCTGGCTCAGACCAATGGTCACATCTAGCAAGCCATCGTCGGTAATCACCTCTCCAAACCCCTGCGCCATCACCGAACTCGGCGGCGCAGCATTCGCGATCGTAATCGCATTACACTCAAACTGGCTCACCTGTCCGTCTATCTCTAGCGCCGCCTCAAACGCCTCCTGATCGGCAAACTGTTGCATTCCCGCCACAATATACGCCAGCACGCCAAACCGATTCTTCATCTCTCGGTTGGCTCGCTCCACCGTCTCCGCCTCAAAGCCAATGCCTGCTAGCAGTACCATCGGCGTACCGTTACAGGTCGCCGTATCTACCTGGATTGTTGTTCCCATCAAAATGTTCTCACAGGCTCCGCGCAAATCAGTCGGAATGCCCAGCGCCACCGAGAATGCGTTCGCCGTCCCCCTCGGGATAATTCCTAGCGGCATATTGGTCTGAACCATTGCTTCTGCCACGGCTGAAACTGTCCCATCTCCGCCCGAAGCAATAATTAAATCTACGCCTGCGGCGATCGCCGCTTTAGCCTGCTCCACCGGACTCACGTCAGGCTCTGTTAGCACCACCTTCACCTGTATCTGCGGCTCCAACATCTGTCGAATGATTCGCAGCGCCTGATTCGGATCGCCCTGTCCCGCCACCGGATTGAAGATTAAATGCGCTAGTTGGCTCTTCGCTAAAGACATCACCACCGCTTTTGCCGTTGCTAAATTGGTGGCAATCGGTACATTGTGTAGCTGACACACCCGCATTAACAGGCTCACACTGGTGCCGTAAATATCCGAAGTCAGAGAATCGCTGAGAAAAATCACCGCCGCAACGGTTCCTTCCACCACCCGCGCCGCAATCTGCACATCGCCGCCCAGCGCACCCGGCAACACAGACTCAACAATGGCATCAGCCTGCTGAGCTAGCGCTCTCCCCGTGCCTTCCGTCGCCACCAGCTCGTAGCGAGAGATTGTCCCTACGCAGTCTCTAAAAAATTCTACTAGCTGATCTTTTTGACTATCGTGAGCAATCAAAGCTAAAGTCGTCGGCATCGTCGGCATCCTTAAAGAGTCTTCTATTTTGCGTTAAGCGGTAGTCTGCCAAAGAAACCCGTCATCAAGCGCAATATTAGCCGTTTCAAAGGCCCCACGCTATCCAACACCCAAATTCCCGCCCGCCGAGACAGCAGTAATGGCAGAAAACGATTAGAAAAAGATCGATTCAAAAAGTCCGTCAGGCTCAGCGTGAACCAATTTTCGGTTCTTCGCCAGCGCTCGTAGCGTTTTAGCACGGCCAGGCTGCCTAAATCTTCGCCGTTTGCGGCTGCAGCTTCTATAACTTCGGCGAGTGCTGTTGCATCTCGTATTCCCATATTTAAACCCTGCCCCCCCACCGGATGACAGCAGTGCGCCGCATCCCCAATTAACGCCACCCCAGGCCGCACATAAGCCTTACTTTGCATCAACTGCACCGGAAACATCATCGGCTCACTCACCAGCTTCAGTCCGCCCATTTCATCGCCATAGCGAGCCGTCAGCTCAGCCAAAAACTGTTCCTTTGGCAGTGCCAGCATCGCCTTAGCCTCCTCATGCGGAGCTGTCCACACAATCTGACAGCGATTTTCGGGCAGTGGCAAAATTGCAAACGGCCCGCTCGGCCAAAACTTCTCGTAGGCCGTGTTCTCATGCGAATACTCAGGCTCTAGCACCGCCGTAATGCAAGACTGCCAATACTTCCAGCCAAATGTTTCAATCTCCGCCTGATCGCGCACAACAGACCTAGCGCCGTCGGCTCCTACGACCAGCCCCGTACAAAACTGCATCCGTGTATTTCCATGGGAAATCGCCAGCTCCGTCCGATGAGAAGCTCTGCCTTCACAGATTTCTATTACTTTGCTCTCGCACCAATAGTCAATATTAGACGCAGCTTTCACCGCCGATTGCAGTGCCTCCATCAGCACAAAATGCTGCGCCGAATAATACACCGCATCGCTATTGCCATCTGCCGGTCGAAACGTGATCGCTTTGTCGTAATCCGCATCCGATAGCTTCACTCTAGAAAAATGCGTAAGCTGCGGCCCCACCTCATCCCAAAGCCCTAATCCTGCCAAAATTTTGGCCGACACCGGAGAAAACGCGTAGGCCCGCTGTCGATTTGCCGCTGCCTCAGCTGTTTGCGTCTCGATTATGGCTACTCGCAAAGGGGTATGACGCAATCCACAGGCGAACGTCAGCCCGACGATGCCGCCGCCTACCACCACCACGTCGTATTTATGAGTGACCGCGTTCAAAGAAGCATTTGACGGAAGATCTAGCAGATCGGCGCTCATAAGCTCAAATAGCCGGTGAAAGAGTGTTTATATACCTTTACATTCTTACGCGCAAACTTAGATTCATCAACCCAGCACTGCCGCCACCACCTCATCCGACATCTCGAAATTCGCTGTCACTGCCTGCACATCGTCAGACTCCTCCAGCGCGTCGATCATTTTCATCAGCGAAGTCGCAACCTCTGTATCCTCTATCGTCACTGTGTTAGACGGAATCCAGCGCAAGTCTACCTCGCGCACCTCGTAGCCCGTTTGCCTCAACGCCGCGCTCACGGTCTCTAGCTCAGACACCTCGCAAAAAATCTCTGCTCCCGGCATTCCTTGATCAATCTCATCCACCAATTCATAAGACTCTGCGCCCGCCGCCAGCGCATCTTCAAACAGCGCTTCCTCGTCAATTTTACCGGCCAAGGTCACCACGCCCTTCTGGTCAAACATCCAGCCCACGCAGCCCGTCTCGCCCAAGTTGCCGCCATTTTTACCAAATGCCGTCCGCAGTTCCGCCGCCGCCCGATTGCGATTGTCCGTTAGCGCCTCAATGAGTACCGCCACGCCGCCCGGCCCATAGCCCTCATAGCGAATTGATTCAAAGTCGCCCTCGCCCGCTAGTTGGCCGCTGCCTTTGGCGATCGCCCGATCAATATTGTCACTGGGAAACCCCGCCGTCTTGGCCTCATCAATCGCCGTTCGCAGTTGAAAATTGCCGTCCGGGTCGCCGCCGCCTTGCTTTGCCGCCACGATAATCTTTCGAGATATTTTGGCAAACGCCTTACCGCGCACTGCATCTACACGCGCTTTTTGCCGCTTAATGTTTGCCCACTTACTATGTCCTGCCATTGATAATGCTGGTTGCTGCTATCGGAATGTTCTTGTGATTATAGGCGCGATGCGGAGTCGTAAACGGAAAAGGATTCATGGTAATCACCACAAATCCCTTTTTGCGCTTTCGTTTGGCCTCGCAGAAAATTACGCCATAACCGGTATTGCAGGCTTAGCTTTGGAGCGCTTGCGATCGCTCAATCTCACACCGCCTACCATCTCATATTCGCTGCTGTCCTGGTCGTACTTCATCGCTGCGCCGAGTAGAATCTGCTTAGATAGGCGGCCCAGCTCTTTTTCAATTCTTTCGAACTCATTGCTCGCTTCGGAGGTTTGAGACTTTAGTTTATTCAACACTTCTAGCGCTTTGACTGCTTCGTTGAGCTTAGCTTCAACCGTAGCGGTAGAGCAGCCGTGGCCCAGGTCTAGCTTTTCATTAATAGACTTCATCCCAGCCAACCGACTACGTGTTTGATCAATAATTTCAGATTTTTTCTTAGCGCGAACCATTTTGGAAATTTTCCTGTAGCAATTAGTATTTGAAACAGTTCAACAAAGGTCTCTATCGCACTAGAGCGTAGGTCGCTTTGCTGCATTCAATATGCCCGACAAAATATACAGGATCAGCTCTGTAAAACTACAGAAAATCTGAGAATCCGGATAAGTCTGCTTGATTTGTCCTTGTGATATTACGGTGACTATTGAGCATTTTCTATACGCCTAAAAACAAGTATAGAAAACCTTCTTAGTAAACCGCCTGGAATAACTTGTCCGGCGCTTAAGCTCATAGGTTAAGCGCTTAGGGTAATAAGTCAAGCGCTTGGAATAACTTCTCTAGCCGCTATGTAAATGAGTCAAGCGCTTAGGGTAATAAGTAGAGCGCGTAGCATAACTTGCCAACCTCTTAGGGCTTATACTCAGACGCTTGGAATAACTTGTCGGGCGATTAGGGTAATGAGTCAAGCGCTTGGAATAACTTGTAGAGGGCTTAGGCAATGTTCTCTGATGCCCAGTAAAGTTTGTTAGCTTCTTAAGCTCATTAGCAAACCGCTCAAAATAGTGAGTGATGCCCGTAACCTACAGTCTTGATGACTTACAGAATATGACCTAAGCACTAACCTCATCAGTTAGCTTGTTAGCTCCCAAAGAATATCTATGCCTTTGCCCGCGTATGCTTCATGCTGATGGCAAACGTCTTGCCACGCACCGCATCCACCCGCGCCTTTTGCCGCTTGATGTTTGCCCACTTACTATGTCCTGCCATTAATGCTGCTATCGGAATATCATTGTAATTGTAGAGCAATCGACGGATGCATACTCTTCGAGAAGTCTACGCCTACGTCAATTGCGGGTCAGGTTAGCTGCTTCTATATAAAGGTTTCAGCCGACAATAGTGTCTTGACTAACCTGACAGATGTAATAAACTAGCCACAAAGACTGCTATGAAAGCTATTGAAACTACGGCCACTATCAATGAACGAGGGCAATTGTCTTTGGACTCCCCCCTCGAAGTAAGTTTCAATCAACGGGTACGGGTAATTGTGCTAATTGCAGAGGACGAGGCGCTCGATCCTGACGATACGCCAAAAGAAGTCGTTTTACAGGACTTACGCGAAGGCTTGCAAGAAGCGCTATCAGGTCAGACCATTCCGCTATCACAAATGTGGGACGGTATTGATGCCGAGTGACCCTATGCCTGTTGAGATTGCATTAGCCCCTCGCTTCCTAAAAAACTTGAAGCAGCTCTCTAAGCGATATCGTCAGATTCGTAGCGATCTAGAGCCACTAATAGAACAGTTGAAATCAGGTCAGTTGCCAGGGGATCAGATTGTCGGTTTAGAATTCATACTGTTCAAGGTAAGAGTTAGAAATAGCAACATTCAAAAGGGTAAAAGCGCAGGGTATAGAGTGGTTTACTACGCGAAGACTCAGAGCCAAATCGTTCTAGTGACTATTTATTCGAAATCAGATCGCGCAGACGTTGAGGTAGGAGAGGTAAGAGAGATACTAAGCGAATATGAGCAATCACGTGATTAGCTTAAGTTCAGATAAGAAACCTAAAGACACTTAGTTAGCTTGTTAGCTCCCAAAGAGCATCTATGCCTTTGCCCACATAGGCTTCATGCTGATGTTGTTCAATCCACTCAACGAGAGCGGGTTTAACGGTATCTGATTTTTGGGCGAGTGTAATTAGGGATTGGGTGGCGCGATCACTAACACGACGAATAATGTTGCCATTCATACTAAGAGAACTATCCTTCAATGAATCGAGTAAAGCCTCGATCCTTGTGTCGAATAACTGACCCAGCGCTCCTAGTGGCCTGATTGCGCTAGGACGTACAAACAAGTACTCTTCCTCTTCGGGCAGCACGTCAATCCCTTCATACATTATTGTTACATCGTCCTGACCCAGCGCTCTCAGTGCCTCACATGCACTAGCGCGAGCACACGGATCTTCATCATTAAGCAGCAGCGCCATCAATCCATCAACTACAGAATTTGAGGAATGACCTATCTTTCCCAACGATCTAGCCGTGCTAGTACGCACAAGCGGATCATTATCTTTAAGCAGTCTTAACAGTTTCTGCATGGTCTCATTCGGATTAAGCCTACTTTGATACTCAATCATGCGCTGCTGTTCTATATGCGGTTGATATGCTGCTAGGCGTTTCATCATAGATGACGCAAAAGGTGTGCCTTGAAAGCTAGCGATAACGCGAAATATTTCTCCCTGTAGTTTTCTGCTCAAGCCCAACTGCGCCGAAGTCTCCAGGCTCACTAGCTCGGTCAAAATTTCGTCAACAATCCCCTGGTCGCTCACCTCAGCATTTTCCGCCAAGCAGCTACCCGCAAATAACACATCGCGATGCAACCACTGCTCGTACTCACTCTCAGCGTTCAAAATAGTTTTTAGCGAGCTTTTAGCCGGAATCGGCGTTTGCTGCGCAACCAGCAGCAATAGCACCTCTCGCCAGTGCGGATCGTGCAGATACTGCTTTATATGCTGTTTTACATAGGGTACATAGTTATCATCATCCGGATCTTGATCTTCCTGTAAATAAAGAATCTCTTGAGAGCAAAGGTACTCTTGATAGGTCTTATGAACAAAAGCGTAACGATTTTCTCCCTGCTTAGAAAGCAACCCTGCCCGATCTTTCACAATTTTATCGAGCAGGGTTATAGCCTCGGCCTTTGCTTGATGCCACTGCAACTTTTCAGAAGCTTTCACTGCCTGAATAGACTTCGCTAACTGTTTCACTATCGCCCCGCGCTCAATCTGCGTTCCATTTTCAGCATCACTCACGCTTCCCTGAGCATGCACCCAATAGGCCAGCCGCTCCATCAGCCGCCGAATATCTGGAAGGGTAAGATAATCAAGCTTAGAGTTAGTCGTTAACTCTTTCTCCTTATCCCAGGTAGAAATCAGCGTTTCCACCGCACAGTTGTACAGCTCGTGCCGCTGTCTCGGTAGCGTTCTGTACCGATGAATCAACGCAATCATCGTCAGCAACAGCGGATTGCGAGCTAGCTGCTTTATTCGCGGCTTTTTAGCCAGGGCATCCCGCAAGCTCTCTTTCCGCCGTTCTCTCTCCGGAGGCGAATCAACCCGACTGTCATACCAATAATTGATAAACGTTTCAATCTTTTCATCATCAAACGGCAACAGCTCGTAGTGCGGATACTGCTTACGGCTAAAGTAATCATCCCGATACCCCGCAGGCCGAGACGTAATAATCGCCGGACAATCCTCATACGCCCGCAAAAAAGTCTCAATCTTCTCCACCACCTTATGCCGCTGCGCATCGTCAGCCACCTCATCTAGCCCATCCAACAAAATCAGCGCATCGCCCCGCTTCAGCCAATGCTGAAAGAAATCTGTAGGAATCTCCTCAACCTCCAAATCCGCCTTCGCAAACTTAATCAAAAACTCCAGCACCGACAAATCCGGCTCCCGCACCAAATCGCGAATGCGAATCAGCACCGGCAAACAACGCCCCGTGCCAAACAAAGCATCTGATGTAATATTCTTTGATGAACCATTCTCCGATGAAGCACCTGAAGCAGCCCCTGCCTGCTCCAAGGTCGCCATCACCACCCAGTAATTCATCAGCGTTGTTTTACCCGCTCCCGGCGCACCCAAAATAACAACGCGCTTCTCATCTTTCGACTTTAATAGCTCAACCGCAGAAACAGGCGTCGTACCAGCAGCCCGCTCCTTTCTAAGTAAAAACTGCTGTTGCTGCTCCCACAGAACCCGCTTCTGCGCATCTTCAGCCACATCCAGCGCAGGCATCTTCGCCAGCTCATAGCCTTTTTCACCTTGCCGCTGCACATCCGGCATTACAAAAATTCTGGTCAGCTCACCCGGCTCATCCACCACCGTGCCATCCACCGCCATCCCCGAAAACACCACCTTCCCCGTCTTCGATCTTAGCTGCCTGTAATATTGCGCCTGGGTAACCTGGAAGCTAAGAAAATTATTGGTGGTCTGAAAATAAGCATCGGTGAACGCTTTCATCCAGTCTTCGACATGGCGCTCATCTATTTCTTTTAGCCTGGGATGGGTTTTAGCTTCTCTCAAAAAAGCCTGAGTCAGCAACGCGTCGTCCGGCTTTCCGTCATCTTGCAGCGGCTTTTGGAGTTGGGCGATCGCCACCTCCCTAAACGCCCCGTTCAAAAACCGATCAATCCCCTTCAGCCCCTGTCTTTCGTAAGGCGCAAACAGCTCAGGCACATCACCATCTGCCACCCGCACCGCCTGCTGAATGGCTTCTTTGATAGAATCGCCGCTAAGCCTTTGATCAACGGCGTCACCTACCTTGTCCTTCGCCACATCCAGCGCCCAACCGCCCAAGAATGTCCCTATCGTTGCCATCACCATATCTGCTCAGCACACTCTTTCAGCACACTTTCAAAATTGGCCTCATTATGACGTGTTTACGAGCCTGCACAAGCATTATCCGTATCGGTTAGTCCGGCATGTCTTTCTCATCACCCATTGCTTCCTTATAGATTCGCGTTGCCTTAATGGTCGCGCCAATTAAACCCACATGCTGATTGAGCACTACGCGCACCGGCACTTCGTCTAGCAAATGGCTCACCCGTCCCTTACTGGTAAACGCCTGCATAAACTCGCCCGTCTTAATCAGCTCCAGGTTCTTCGCCGTGACGCCACCGGCAATATATAGTCCCCCACGCGGCAAAAACTTCAGCGAAATATTGCCTGCTTCCGATCCGTAGGCGCGAATGAAAATTTCCATTGTTTTTTGCGACAGTAAATCCGTTTTCTCCGTTGCCGCCTGAGAGATCATCGCGGCCGGATCAGCTAGCTTGCTGCGCTGCCCCGCTGAACGCTCCCACATATCCATAATTTCACCAATTTCTTTGGACTCGCTGGCATATTGGCGATCGCGCAAAAACTGATAAATCGAAATAATTCCCTGCCCCGACACCACCCGCTCCTCAGACACCCGAGAAATGCCGTGCTTCTCAATCAAATATTTCCGTAGCTGAAACTCTAGCTCCGACTGCGGCGCAAAATCCACATGCCCCCCTTCCGAAGGAAACACCGAATATTCACCATTAGAAGGCAGCAAAAATCCCTGCCCCAGCCCAGTACCGGCTCCTAGCACCGCCATCGGCGAGTGAGGATTAGGCACCCCGGCTCGCAGCTCGTAAATATCTTCAGGCGCTAGGCCCAGCACCCCATAGCCAACCGCCTCAAAGTCGTTAATCAGTTGGACGCTCGGAATATTCAACGCCCCGCCTAAAAATTCGGCTCGCAAAAACCAGGAAAGATTCGTAAGCTGAGAGGTATTGTCTACAATCGGGCCAGCGATCGCAAAGCAAGCCGCCTTAGGCTGAACGATGCCTGCTTGATCTGAAGCTAGCGCCAAAAACTCTCGCACCATGGGCACAAATTCAGGATAGTTGCCGCTGTGAAACTTGGCTTCATACAGGGTCTCTATTTTGACTTCGTGGCTAACGTGCGATCGCACATTTGCATCATCCACCCGAGCCAACCGCAGAATGGTTTTAGTGCCGCCAATATCGCCAGAGAGAAGTTGTGTCATGAAGATAGATAATTAAGAGAATAGTTGAGTAAATAGTAGGTCGAGCTAGTAGATCGAACCCACTAATTGTCCTCATAGACCAGCCAGTTATAGATCAGCCAGTTATAGGCCAGCCAGTCATAGACCAGCCAGTCCACAGTCAGTAAACGACCCAAGGTCATCCTATCGGTCGCAAAAACTATTCACAATCTCTCAAAAGACAGCTCTCTCGCAATTGAGTCTTGCAATTGAGACTATCAGGCGAGTCCAACTCCCATCACGGTTAGAGCTTTCCTCACGACCCAGTTATTATTTTAGTATCCTTATTAGGCAAAGCCCCAATTCATATACAATGGGGGACTTATAAATTTTGCCTTCGCCGACAACAGTTCATTAGTACTGTACATCAACATAGGTAACCACCCGTGACTGCAACGCCTCTGCAAACCCGCAAAACTACGCCCGAATCCCCTCAAGCTGCGTCCCTTTCGCTCGAAGCTCGACCCGACAAACTCGGACGCTTCGGCCAGTTTGGCGGCAAATATGTGCCCGAAACTCTCATGCCCGCGCTCAAAGAACTGGAGGAAGCCTATTATCAGTATCGTGATGCGGAAGAATTTCAGGCGGAGCTTCAGGGCCTGCTCAAAGACTACGTGGGCAGAGCCAATCCGCTCTACTTTGCAGAACGCCTCACGCAGCACTATGCCAAGCCGGACGGCAGCGGCCCCCAAATCTACCTCAAGCGCGAAGATCTCAATCACACGGGCGCGCACAAAATTAATAACGCCCTCGGCCAGGTTTTGCTCGCTAAGCGCATGGGCAAAAAGCGCGTTATCGCTGAAACTGGGGCCGGACAGCACGGCGTTGCTACGGCCACCGTCTGCGCTCGCTTTGGTCTAGAATGCGTCATCTACATGGGCGTAGAAGACATGGAACGTCAGGCCCTTAATGTCTTTCGGATGAAGCTGATGGGCGCAACCGTCAGCCCCGTCAGCGCTGGTAGCGGCACCCTCAAAGATGCCACCTCCGAAGCCATTCGCGACTGGGTTACAAACGTAGAAAACACCCATTATATTCTTGGCTCGGTGGCTGGCCCCCATCCGTACCCCATGATGGTGCGAGACTTCCATAGCGTAATTGGCGAAGAAACGCGCGCTCAGTGCCTGGAGAAATGGAATGGCAAGCCTGATATTCTGCTCGCCTGCATTGGCGGTGGCTCTAACGCCATGGGCCTTTTCCATGAGTTTGTGGGCGATACCGAAATTCGACTAATTGGCATAGAAGCCGCTGGCGAAGGGGCCGAAACCGATAAACATGCGGCAACCCTAACGAAGGGCCGAGTCGGCGTTTTGCACGGTGCGATGAGCTACCTTTTGCAAGATGGCGAAGGGCAGGTCACGGAAGCGCATTCCATCAGCGCCGGACTCGACTACCCAGGCGTCGGCCCCGAGCATAGCTATCTCAAGGACTTGGGTCGCGCTGAATACTACAGTGTGACCGATGCAGAAGCGCTCGAAGCGTTCCAGCTAGTTTCTAAGTTGGAGGGTATTATTCCGGCGCTCGAAACCGCTCACGCCTTTTCCTATTTGGAGACGCTTTGCCCAACGCTGACGAATGAGAAAATCGTTATCAACTGCTCTGGTCGCGGCGATAAGGACGTTCAGACCGTGGCTAAAATTCTAAAGTTTGATTGATCTGCCCGCCCCGCCGGGGACGCACAGCGCCGCCAAACCATCGAACTAGAAAACCTATCTGCGGATTAGAAGAACCCAATGGAAAAGTTTGAAGTGTGCGATCGCGATCTCACCCCAGCCCTCCTAGAGCGCTACCTAAAATCATCTGCGATCGCCGTGGACACCGAAACCATGGGCCTCAATCCGCTGCGCGATCGCCTCTGCCTGAT
>JBBSOB010000087.1:0-16183 GCA_038260205.1 Phormidesmidales cyanobacterium | reverse complement strand
AAGGGCGGCAGTAGAAGAGCACAACTTGGCGTTCGGCATTCTTTATTTAGTCGGAACGCCGATTGGCAACTTAGAAGATATGACCTTTCGAGCGGTGAGAACGCTCAAAGAGGTGAATGTCATTGCGGCTGAAGATACCCGGCACACCGGTAAGCTGCTCCAGCACTTTCAAATTAAAACGCCGCAGATTAGCTACCACGACCACAATACGCAGCAGCGGATTCCTCAGCTCATTGAGCGATTGCAAAAGGGAGAGGCGATCGCCCTGGTAACCGATGCGGGAATGCCAGGAATTTCCGATCCAGGCTACGAGCTGGTCTGCGCCTGCATAGCTGAGCAAATTACGGTGGTGCCGATTCCAGGGCCTTCAGCGGTAGTAACGGCGATCGCGGCGGCGGGGTTACCGTGCGATCGCTTTGTCTTTGAAGGCTTTTTGCCCAGCAAAGGCAGATCTAGAAAAGAACGCATCGAAGCGCTCCGATCAGAGCCTCGCACCGTTGTTTTGTACGAAAGTCCTCACCGACTGATTAAAACACTGACAGAGCTTGGCGAGGTTCTTTCTCTAGCGCGTCCGATTACGCTAGCGCGGGAACTCACTAAGCGGTATGAGGAATTTTGGCGAGGGACGATTGGGGAAGCGCTAGCGCATTATGAAACGGTGTTGCCAAAGGGTGAGTTTACGGTAGCGATCGCGCCGACTTTGCCAACCACCGCCGCGCTTTCGGAGTCCGAAATCATCACCGAGCTACAAAATCTGATTGCCCAAGGGATCTCTCGAACCGAAGCCAGCAAAAGAATTGCTCAGCGCACGACGCTTTCTAAACGCGACATCTATCAAATTTCACTAGAAATAGATATCTACAGCGTTCTACAGGACAAAAGCGCAGGTGAGCCACTGTTAGATTGAGGCACATTCAATCTGCTTAACGGATAGCTTTTGAACTATTTTTGACTAGGCATATAGAAGCTCAGCATAAAAGTTTAGTAAACCCGTGGATAAGATCTGAGCCATGCTTTATGCTGCCTACGGATATAGCTCGCAATGGCCTTGGCGATTGCGTTATGTATCTGATAGCTAATGAGCATACTGACAAAAGCCGACTGCCGTTTTTTTAAGTACAATCGCTGGTAACGACTAGGTACGCGCAATGGGAGTTTCCACGTAGGTATATTGCACGGCTCCAAGCGGTTAAAGCTGTAAAAGATACGTACGATAGGCGATCGCTACAGCTTTTACATAAATTTTGTCAGAACAATGGCAGAGGTTAAAAAAGTGCAGATCATACAGTTTTAACTTTTCTATATATTTTAAAAATCTGTCAAAAAAGACCTAGCTTTAAGCATTCTTATTTTTGTCCTAGACACCATGATTCTGAGTGAAAAGACTTCTTTGAAACCTATTAGCTTGCCTATTCAGGCAGTCGAAGCCGTTCAGTCGGCAACTGACAGTCTAATTATTTTAGACTTTGACGAAACGCTGTTTTTACGAAATTCTACTGAAGCGTACTTAGATACTATTTACCCCCGTCCGCTGGGTGCTGTTTGCCTATTAGCAGTTAAGTTCATGCGTCCCTGGCGGTGGTTGCCTGTCCACCTAAGAGAAAACGTTATTTCGAGAGATTGGTGTCTCGTTTTGGTCGCAACGCTGCTGTTTCCTTGGACGCTTTTGGTCTGGCAATTTAAGGCTAAACGACTGGCACAAGCCTATTGGAATCAGCCCTTGGTCGAGGCGATCGCGCGCAATCCAAACGCGCGAGTAGTCATTGCTACCCTGGGATTCGACTGGATAGTAAACCCCTTGCTAAAGCATTTACCAGCGGAAATCGCGCTCAAAGTTGAGCAAGAGGCGATTGTTTGCCGCTTTTGGCAAGGCGCAGCAGATCGAGCCAAAGGAAAACTGAGAATGGTTACTGAAGCAGTGGGGGAGACCTCATTGGCCAAGGCCATTGTCGTGACCGACTCTTCTACGGATGCGCCTTTACTTGCTGTGGTCAAAACGCCCTGCCTAGTGCAGTGGCCAGAAGCCAAGTACATCCCAGCGATGGAAGGATTCGACGCACCGCTGCGGGCTTTATTTTTGAAGACAAAAGCATTTCGATTGAAAAAAGCTTCATAGTCTCTTCAACGTAAAGGCAGAGTCACTATCGTCTATCGTCGCTCGTCTACCGGCGTCTATCTACCGGCGTCTGATAGTTAGTCTCTAGCATCAAAAACAGATGATTTTCATTCAAACAAAAAAGCAGAGCCAATGCCCTGCCTTTCATTAAAACCATTACAAAGCCGGTCTAAAAGCTAGCCCAAGGCGGCTGCACCACCCACGACTTCTAGAATCTCTTGAGTAATCGCGGCCTGACGCGCTTTGTTGTAAGACAACGTGAGCGACTTCATCAGGTCCTTGGCGTTTTCGCTGGCGCTATTCATCGCAGTCATTCGAGACGCGAGTTCACTGGCTGCCGACTCTTGCATGGCTCTCAAAATTTGGTTATTGAGATACAGCGGCAGCAAAGCGTCAAGAATCTGAGCTGGGTCTTGCTCAAAGAGCATATCCTTTGGAAACTCAGTCATCGCAGCTTCGGGTGCGGCTTCCCGCTCAACCGCTAGGCGACCATCGCGGCTGGTGAGCCGGAAGATCTCGTCGTCTTGCGCTTCTAAACCTTGAGGGTCTAGCGGCAGCAAGGTCTGAGTAACCGGCTTGTTGCTCACCAATGATAGAAAGCGAGTATAAACTAGCTCTACTCTGTCTACAGATTCCGAAAGAAACAAAGACAGCAGCTCATCGGCAATGGTCGAGGCTTCATCCGCTGTAGGGATTTGCTCTAGGCCCGTATATTTGGCGGCAACAGGGGCGCTGCGACGCTCAAAATACTGAATAGCCTTCCGTCCGACTAGAACGTAAGTATACTCAAGACCCTCTGCCTGTATCTCCTTAGCCCGATTTTCGGCGCGACGAATAACGTTGGCGTTATAGCCACCGCATAGACCGCGATCGCCCGATATAACCAACAGCGCAACTTTTTCTGCCTCTCGCTTTTGCAGCAGTGGCAAATCGCTCGTATCTTCAAACTTCAGACGGCTCTGCAGTCCGTACAGCACCTGGGCCAAACGGTCGGCAAAAGGGCGAGTTGCGTTGACCTGAGCCTGCGCCCGGCGCACCTTAGCAGCAGCAACTAGGCGCATCGCTTCGGTGATTTTTCTCGTGTTCTTGACCGATTTGATGCGATCGCGAATCAGTTTTAAATTAGCCATAATAGTTTCCTCTTCAGGCCGCTCGCTCAGCAGCAAACGGCCTTAGGTCATCATCTCCTACGCAGCTTTGAAAGCTTGCTTGCTTTCAGTAATCGCTTCTTCCAACAGCTTAGTCGCTTCATCCGTCAGCTTTTGAGTGCTGTTGATTTCGTCAACAAACGCTTTCTTGCTGGTGTTGAGATAGCTAATAAGCTCCTCAACGTAATTCGCAATCTCATCGACTTCGATGTCGTCGAGCTTACCGTTAATACCGGCATAGATCACCGCTACCTGCTCAGGTAGAGAACGCGGAGAATACTGCTTCTGCTTAAGAATTTCACGCAGACGCTGACCGCGAGCAAGCTGAGCCTGGGTCGCAGGATCTAAGTCAGACGCGAACTGAGCAAATGCCTGTAGCTCGTCAAACTGAGCTAGCTCTAGCTTCACTTTACCGGCCACTTTTTTAATGGCTTTAGTTTGCGCCGCAGAACCTACTCGGGATACCGAAATACCAGCGTTAATCGCGGGGCGCAAGCCAGAGTTAAACAGATCGGAAGAGAGGAAGATTTGACCGTCGGTAATCGAAATTACGTTGGTAGGGATATAGGCCGATACGTCACCCGCTTGGGTTTCAATAATCGGTAACGCCGTCATGCTGCCTTCACCCAATTCAGGACTGAGCTTAGCGGCCCGCTCTAGCAAGCGCGAGTGAAGATAGAATACATCGCCAGGATACGCTTCACGGCCGGGTGGACGCTTTAGCAGCAAAGACATTTGACGATAGGCCTGGGCCTGCTTGGTCAAGTCATCGTAAATAACTAGCGTTGCTTTGCCTTTGTACATGAAGTACTCAGCCACCGAAGCGCCCGTGTAAGGAGCCAGATATTGAAGGGCGGCTGGATCGTTAGCGTTCGCTGCAACCACGATGGTGTAGTCCATTGCGCCGCGCTCTTCGAGTACGCCAACGACTTGAGCCACAGAAGAAGCTTTCTGACCGATGGCTACGTAGACGCAAACAACGTCTTGACCCGCCTGGTTGAGGATAGTGTCAATAGCGATCGCCGTTTTACCTGTCTGCCGGTCGCCAATAATTAGCTCGCGCTGACCGCGACCCACCGGAATCATTGCGTCAATTGCCGTGATGCCAGTTTGCAACGGTTCATATACCGACTTTCGGCCAATGATGCCCGGTGCCGGAGACTCAATCAAACGCGTTTCGGTTGTATTAATATCGCCTTTGCCGTCAATGGGCTCGCCCAGCGTGTTGATTACGCGACCAAGCATGGCATCGCCTACGGGAACAGAGGCAATTTTACCCGTCGATTTAACCGTGCTGCCTTCCTGAATGCTTCGGCCCGTACCCATGAGTACCGCGCCGACGTTATCTTCTTCCAGGTTCAAGGCGATGCCTGCGGTACCATCATCAAACTCTAAGAGTTCGCCAGCCATAGTGTTGTCTAGGCCGTAGATGCGGGCGATGCCGTCACCAATGGATAGAACCGTACCAACGCTGTCCGCTTTCACGTCCTGGTTGTACTGTTCTATCTGCTGTTGAATAATGCTGCTAATTTCGTCTGGCTTAATGCTGACCATGAGGACTTTTACTCTCTAAATACCAATACAAACTACAAAACTTGTGTGGGTTTGACTCAACCCCTTTTCTTATACGCCTAGCTGCAGAGCAATGCGACGAAGCTGTCCGCGGATGCTGGCATCTAGCACCTTAGAGCCAATCTTAACGATGACACCACCAATCAAATCTGAATCGACTTGAGTGGAGAGATCAACAGATTTCGCCTTGGTCATGCCCTTTACTTTCTGGCGAATTGTTTCTTTCTGTTCGTCAGTTAGCTCAACTGCAGAGATGACCTCGGCTAGAACGGTCTGCTGTAATTCGCGTACAAGAGAGCGGAACTCCTCCAAAATGGGCTGAACTAGAGCAATACGACTCTTGTCTACTAGCAGCATCATGAAGTTTTTCATCTGCTGGTTAGCGTCATCGCCTAGCACTTTGTTGATGACGCCTCTTTTGGCTTCTTTATCAGCGATGGGGTTCGCCAAAAAATACGATAGTTCATCAGATCCTTTCAGCAATTCTAAGAATTCGCCTGCAATCTGATTCAGCTCGTCAACGCTATTTTTTGATTTAGCAATCGATAGCAGCGCTTGGGCGTAAGGAGCCGAAACCTCTGAAGTAGCAATACTCATTTGTTAACTCCTTTAATCCTTTAGCTGGGCGATGCTTTGGTCAATTAGCTGTGACTGCTTGCCTTCGTTGAGCACTTGGGGTAGGCGCGATCGCACTTTCTCCATAGCCATCTCAGACACGCGCCGGCGCAGTTCCTGCATCACTTTCTCCTGCTGAGAAGTCAAGTCCTGAGCCGCAGATGCCTTCAAGCGCTCCACGTCTTTGGCCGATTGATCCAGCACCGCCTGACGAGCAGTTTCGGCATTAGTCTTAGCGTCCGCTTTGATTTTCTCTGCTTCTTTTTTAGCCATTTGCAGCTTTTGCTGCTGCTCAGCTAAAGAAGACGCTGCCTTTTTTTGCCGCGCCTCAGCCTCTGTAATCGCCTTTTCAATCGTCTCGCGACGCTCTTGGAGCTTGCTGCCCAAGAAGCCACGACCGAAGTAAAAAAGGACGCCAATAACAATGATCAGGTTGATCAGGTTCGTTTCGAGGATGTCGAAATTCAACCCAAATCCTTTCGTTTCAGAGGCCAGCAGCCCCAACGCTTCCGTTAACACTTTCGATACCTATACTGCTTCGTCTCTTGCCTTGTTTTGCTGTTAGGCCGCTGAACCCAACAACTTACTTAAAATCTGATCGCTCAAAGAATCAACTTTCTGCTCAAGCTGGCTCAGGGCCGATGCTTTTTGCTCGTCTAGTTCTTTTTGCACCTGTTCCCGCTGAGCAGCGGCTTCTTGCTGGGCCTCTGCCTGCTTTTGAGACGCAATTTCCTGAGCTTCGGCCTGAGCCTGCTCAATTACGCTACGAGCCTCTTTACGGGTGTCCGCCAAAGACTGCTCGTACTCAGTGGCTAGCTTCTCTGCTTTTGTCAAACGCTCTTGGGCATTTGCTTTGGTGCTTCTAACGTAGGCGTCGCGCTCGTCGATAGCATTACCCAAAGGCTTGTAATAGATGGCGTTGAGCACAGCCATCAAGATCAAAAACTGAATGGCCATCAAAGGGAGCGTGGCATCTAGATCAAATAACCCGCCCGCTTCTTCGGTCGCTTCAACAGCTTCAACCGCTAATAAGGTCAGTCCCGTCCACATGGTGTTTCTCTTAAATCCAGTAATTAACGCTCATCTACATAGCGAGATGGGGCCAAAGAACGAAGCCTTTAGCCCCACATTAGGCGCTACGCAAATGGGTTAGCAAACAAGAGTACGAGAGCAACCACAAGACCGTAGATGGTCAATGCTTCCATAAAGGCCAAGCTGAGCAGCAGAGTGCCGCGAATTTTGCCTTCGGCTTCGGGCTGGCGAGCAATACCTTCAACGGCTTGACCAGCAGCATTACCCTGACCAATACCAGGGCCGATAGCCGCTAGACCAACAGCCAAAGCAGCCGCGATAACAGATGCACTAGCAATAGTCGGATCCATGATGTTCTTCCTTTTAATATTAAACGTCGGTCAAAACTCTTCAGAGAACATAGCCGGTTAAAACAGTTAGGTTCTCTGAGAGCGAATAAGAGTGAGATTAATGAGAGTCTCTATCTCTCAAGCTTGTATTAATCAGAAAACGGCTTGAAAAGCTTCTGATTCACTTCTAATTCAACGGATTTGAGCCTAATAAATTTAGTGCCCTTCCATCGCTTCACCAATATAGACAGCGGCTAGGGTCGCAAAAATCAATGCCTGAATGGCGCTGGTAAATAGACCTAGAACCATGACTGGCAAAGGCACAAATAAGGGAACGAGAAGAACAAGTACGGCCACCACCAGCTCGTCTGCCAGGATGTTTCCGAAAAGTCGGAAGCTGAGCGAGAGCGGCTTGGTGAAGTCCTCAATAATGTTGATGGGTAGCAGGATGGGCGTCGGCTCAATGTACTTAGCAAAATAGCCGAGGCCACGCTTGCGGAAACCTGCGTAGAAATAAGCGAGTGAGGTCAGTAGTGCTAGCGCAACAGTTGTGTTGATGTCGTTGGTCGGTGCGGCTAGCTCGCCGCCTGGAATGTGGATAAGTTTCCAGGGAATAAGTGCGCCTGACCAGTTGGAAACAAAGATGAATAGAAAAAGCGTACCCACGAAAGGAACCCAAGGGCGATATTCCTTTTCACCAATTTGATCCTTAGCTAGGCCGCGAATGAAGTCTAGCGCATACTCCATAAAGTTCTGGAATCCAGTAGGAATGCGCTCTACCTTGCGAGTAGCTAAAAACGCAGCGCCAATCAGAAGCGCTGATACGAACCAGGAAGTCAAGAAGACCTGTCCGTGAAGCTTCAGTCCGCCGAGGTGCCAGTAGTAGTGCTGACCCACTTCTAGCTTGGCTAAGAGCGCAGGATTCAAGAGTTGAAAGGTGTTTAGCATCGCCGTTTGGAGTCTCTGTTGTGTCTGGGTTGAAACGTTCTACTTTGAAGGACTGCATTCAAAATGAACGGTTGGGAGTTAAAGCTGTAGCGATGACTACCCACTTTGGAGCGTCAATCGCCTTATGTTTGCTCTGGTTATGTCCGTTCTGGCTGTGGTAGGGCGTAAGTCCAAAGAACGAACGTAATAAGGGCTGCTTTGTAGGTCAAAAAACCTAGAAAGACAGGGAGTACTGCTAGCTGATTCCACTGGGTTGCTACCACCAGTACGCCAATGAGGATGGCCAATCGCCCGCTGCTCGACTTAGGATTGCTTCGACCAATGCGGCCAACGCTTCTTGCCAACATTCGCAGATACACCACGCCAGTACAAGCACCCAACAGATAGCTGAGTGCGATGTTGAGCGAGTAAAAGTACCAGACAAAACCAAATATTACAAGACTAAACGCAATCGTTAGCTGAAGTAAGTCTTGCTGTAATTTGTAATAATCTTCCATGGCCGTCTCAGAGGGCGGCGGCAGGATGATTTTGGGCTTGGTCGGCTCTGTCTCAGGAGTTGATTGCTCAATATCTGATGGGGAGTCGGCCGGTACGGTTGGGGTCTCAATGGGTTCTTGGGCAGATGTTTCTTGGGCGAAAGTCACAGTTGCAGAACGCGGAGAAAAGTTGGTCAAACCAGATGATTTGTGGGCAGCGCTAACTGCGTCAAACCAAGGGCAATCATATCACGGCAATATTACTTATAAAAAAAGTTTTAGCCGCGGTGACAGGGGTTACTGCTCAGTGGGCGTTAGCATAATGAGCTGTTTTGAGCGAAGCGCGCGCACGCCATCTAGCGTCAACCCGGTGCCTTCTAGGGCAGCTGATACCGAGCGTTGACCTTGCGGCTCTAGAGGAGAATCGCTGCCACAGTTCTGCATAAAAGCAAATTCTTCATCGCTGAGCGAAACTACCTGATAGTCGTGATTAAAGAAGCTTTTGCTGGGCCAACCTTCGATGCAGCGGTGGCGTTCTGGGATGGCGCTCATTAGGGTCTCATCATTTTTCCAATCAGTTTTTTCGAGCGGTGATCGCGCCACAAAAAATTCGTAATGGGTCAGTTCTGGATCGAGCACTTCGATGAGGCGATAGCGATCGCGCTCGGACAATTTCTCAGCTCTAGCCATCAAATCGGGCGCAGATCCGATTAGTCGCGTCAAATCCCAATACTGTGGATTCGAAAATCCGACAAATTCTAAGCCCGATGACGCCACTAAATCGAGCACGGTATTGACGTTATAGTCGATTTCTTGCGGATGTACATACCTATCGGCAAAGCATTCGTCGCGTTTGTTCTCCATCGACCAGCGGGTTTCCTCACGCTTTCTCAGTCGGTTTTGCTCGGGCAGTGAAGAGAATAAGGTGCGGCCTACCTGTACGCCGTCTTTGTAGTCGCCGCGTTGGGAGCCTTGGAGCAGCGCGATCGCCTCTTGCGTCAACTGAATTTCAAATCGCCCTAGCTCCGCATATACAAAAATATGCAGAATTCCACCGGGCTTCAGCTTTTTAGACAGGGCCTGAATGCCTCGAATGGGATCGGGCATATGGTGCAGTACGCCAACGCAGTTAATCAGATCAAACTCACCGGGCACCTGTTCGACATCATATATAGAGAGATTTTGAAAAGTGACGCGATTTGCGCCGGAGCGCTGACATCTTTCGGTCGCAACTGCAATCGCCCCAGCACTCAAATCAATCCCAATCACCTCAGCTTCAGGGTTCAGATGCACCAAATACTCTGTACCAACCCCGGTGCCACAACCCGCGTCTAAAATTCGAACTTTATCTGTTTGGGGTCTTCGCCCGGTGCAAAAGCTATAGGCAGACGGCCAGTGCCAGCGCCAGTTATAGCCGGGAGGCGCTTCATCTAGCATCGGCTCTGGCGGAAAGGGATAGGTATCGTAAAGCTTGGCGACAGCCGAACTCACGGCCGCCTGAGAATCCGATTCAGAAACGGGACTTACGGCCGCATCTGCTAGATTGCGGGCGGGGTTTACAGGAGGTGCTACCGAAAAGGAGTCAGCCATGCAGGATTATTCTCGACTTAATAACTACTGGAACTACTGGAAGAAATTACTGGAAACATGGAAGCGCGATCGCCAGGTTAGATCGCCTTACTAGCATCCCTTAGCCGACTCCCTTTCGCGAAATTCAACAAAATCAAACTTTATAAAACTTATCTCTACTCTCAGCAAGCGACAGCATCTCCTATGATCCTAAAGGAAAACTTTGCTCATACAGAGAGAACTTTTCACTGAGATCGCAACCTTTGGCTCTATCAATACGGTTCTTAACAATCGAGTATTGCCCTTTCCAAATCGTCCTACTCTGGAAAATACAGCTTTTAGGTAACGAGTCTAAAATTCTTATATAGGGAGTCTTCGAGAACTCATGACAGTGACAGCTAGCGGTGGCAGCTCTGTAGCACGGCCCCAACTCTATCAAACCTTGCCTGCCTCTACGATTGCTCAGGCAGAACAAAAAGACAGATACATAGAGCGCACCGAGCTAGGTGAACTCAAGACATTTTTCGATTCGGGTCTTCAGCGAGTCCAAATTGCCCAAACCATTACTCGCTATTCAGAACTCATCGTCTCTCAAGCAGCTAACCGCATCTTTACAGGCGGCTCCGCTTTGGCATATCTAGAAAAGCCAGACAATACCGCAATGGAAAGAACGCGAGGCGGCGTTGTTTTAGACGAAAGAGAAGCTTCCAGGCTAGGCACCTCTACTTTTGTAGAAGGTAAATCGAACAAAAGCGGCGGCATCCTCGGCGGCATCCGCAACCTACTGGTCAACGATCCTGAAATTGGCGCTGCCCCCGCTAACTTCAGACCCATTAACGTTGCCCGCTACGGCCCGCGCAACATGCAAAAGTCGCTGCGAGACATGAGCTGGTTCTTGCGGTATCTCACCTATGCCATCGTTGCTGGCGACCCCAACATCATCAAAGTGAACGTTCGCGGCCTGCGAGACATCATTGAAAACGCTTGCTCCACGCCAGCTACGTTAGTTGCCCTACAGACAATGCGCGGTGCCTCCATAGGCTACTTCGATGACGAAGACGCTAGGGACATCGTCCGCCAGTACTTTGACGTGATGCTCACTGAGTTTCGCGGCCCTACCCCTTCGAACAAGCTACGCCAGCGTCAGTCTAAAGATCTGCAAGGCTTAGAACTGCCTCAGATTTATTACAACGCTTCAGAGCGTCGGCCTGTTTACGCCATGAAGCCGGGTCTCTCTGCCGTTGAGAAAAACGACATCGTTAAAGCCGCCTACCGTCAGGTATTCGAGCGCGACATCAAGCGGGCCTACTCGCAGTCGATTTCCGATCTGGAGTCGAAAGTTAAAAATGGCGAGATTTCCATGAAGGAATTTATTCGTCGGCTGGCAAAGTCACCTCTGTATCGCAAGCAGTTCTTCGAGCCGTTTATTAACAGTCGCGCTTTAGAGCTAGCTTTCCGTCACGTCCTTGGTCGTGGCCCTAGCTCTCGCGAAGAAGTGCAAAAGTATTTCTCTATCGTTTCTGAAGGCGGCTTAAGCGCACTCATTGACGCGCTGGTGGACTCCAATGAGTACGCCGATTACTTTGGAGAAGAGACCGTTCCTTACATTCGCGGCCTGGGCCAAGAAGCGCAGGAATGCCGTAACTGGGGCGCTCAGCAAGATTTGTTTAAGTACAGCGCACCTTTTCGCAAAGTGCCGCAGTTTGTGACGCTGTTTGCTTCCTACGAGCAGCCACTCCCCGACCAGCACGTCTACGGTTCTGGGAACGATCCGCTCGAAATTCAGTTCGGCGCGATCTTCCCCAAAGAGACTAAGAACTCTAGCGTTCGTCCGGCTCCGTTCAACAAAGACACCCGCCGAATTCTGATTCATCAGGGTGCTGGCATTAATAATCAGCTCAGCAACCCGGCAGCGCGGCCCAAGTCGCCAGGATCTTTGGGTGCCAAGGTATTCAAAGGCTCTGAACAAAGTACGCCGGTAATTATCGCGGCTGTTTACCGTCAGGTCTTTGGCCGGATGCCTTATGCGGGTCAAGAACTGAGCGTGCCCGAAAGTCGTCTAAACAACGGCGAAATCACCGTCCGCGAATTTATTAAAGACGTGGCGAAGTCGGAGTCTTTCCGCAAGACTTATTGGACATCGCTCTATGTCATGAAGGCGGTTGAGTACATTCACCGCCGGCTGTTGGGTCGACCTACTTATGGCCGTCAGGAGACGAATAAGTACTTCGATGTCTGTGCGAAACAGGGCTTCTATGCGCTGATTGACGCAATTATGGATTCGCAAGAGTACACAGAGGCTTTTGGGGAAGATACGGTTCCTTATGAGCGGTATTTGACGCCTGCAGGTCAGGCCATGCGATCGCTCCGAGTGGGATCTATTCAAGATACGGGCGCTCGCGTCGAAGACAAGAGTCCCAATCGCTTTATTGAGCTGGGCACCGTCTCAGAGAATCGCGCTCAGCCCCAGGTACAGCAGCGAGTCAATCAGGGCGTTACCGTTCAGCGAGAGCAGAGAAAGATCTTTAAGCTCACGACTACCGACAAAGTGACTGTGAAGACGGTTGCTCAAGCCGCTTATCGACAGATCTTCGAGAGAGATATTGCGCCTTACGTGGTCGGCGAAGGTGAGTTTTCAGAACTAGAAAGTAAGCTAACCAACCAGGAAATCAACCTGAAGGAGTTCATCGAAGGCTTGGGCTACTCCAAGCTCTACATTAAGGAGTTCTACGCGCCCTATCCCAACACGAAAGTAATTGAGCTAGGCACAAAGCACTTCTTAGGCCGTGCCCCTCAAGATCAGCTTGAGATTCGCAAGTACAACAAAATTCTGGCCGCAGAGGGCATTCGTGGCTTCATCAGAGCCATGGTGGATACACCCGAGTACGCTCAGTACTTCGGTGAAGACACCGTGCCTTACCGCCGCTTCCCAACGCTGCCAGCCGCGAACTTCCCCAACACGGAAACGCTTTACAACCGCCTGACCAAACAGACTAAAGATGTCTTGATTCCCAGCTTTGATCCGGTTAGTTCACCTACGCCAGTTGAGAAACTGCCGATGATGGCTAGCGCCCTAGAAGACTAGATAAAGGTCTTAATCTGTTGGTCTGACGAGAATTCACTCTCATTGGCGCCACTACTTGTTTAGTGGCGCCAATGAGAAAGTGTCTTGGTAAGTTATCTAAAAGGAGACATGCGTTCTGCGCACGTCCCTTTTCGTGTTTTCTACGCATTTTGTTGGGTTTCCCTACTCCCTTGCCTTCCAAGCGCAATAACCTTCCTCGCATAAGTAAAACTGAGGAAAGTTATTACGAAATGTTGCTGAAGCGAGAAGAAGGTTAGCAGAATACCGGAAAATATTTACGGAAGGTGGTTGAGCTAAACAAGGTTAGTGCTTACCCAAAGGTTCTGATATAAAGCAAAACTTTTGGTTGTAGGACTTTGAACTGAAGATCTTGTTTGCTTGCAAGCGAAATTAAAGTTTGAAAAGTTTCTACGGTAGGTCGTCCGTCAGCCGTCATACTATGCCTAGGGGCATAGGACTATATTGCCCGATAGCTCTTGAGCTATCTGCGCATGTCCTGACTAAAGCTCGACTGTTTGATATTTGAAAGCCACGTAAATCCATTAGGTTGGACTTTATTGGGCCTATTCTTTCGGAGGAATCCATTAATGAGTATAGTCACGAAGTCAATCGTGAATGCTGACGCTGAGGCCCGTTACCTCAGCCCCGGCGAGCTAGACCGCATCAAAGGTTTTGTTACTTCTGGCGAACGCCGCGTCCGGATCGCTCAGGTACTGACTGAGTCCCGCGAGCGCATCGTTAAGCAAGCTGGCGATCAGCTTTTCCAAAAGCGTCCTGATGTTGTTTCTCCCGGCGGCAACGCATACGGCGAAGAAATGACCGCTACTTGTCTACGCGACATGGACTACTACTTGCGTCTGATTACTTACGGCGTAGTAGCAGGCGACGTTGCCCCAATCGAAGAAATTGGTTTGGTGGGTGCGCGCGAAATGTACAACTCTTTGGGCACATCCATTCCTGCAATGGCTGAGTCTATCCGCTGTATGAAGAGCGTTGCTGGCTCTATGATGTCGGGTGACGATGCGACTGAAGCCGCTGGTTACTTCGACTACGTTATCGGTGGTTTGCAGTAAGCAAAACCCGGATCTAGTCAAATCCAGACTCATTCAATAGCAAAAAAGACCCATCTAAGGAACACACCAATATGCAAGACGCAATTACTGCTGTAATTAATGCATCGGACGTTCAAGGTAAGTACCTCGATCAGTCCTCTATGGATAAGCTCAAAGCTTATTTTCAAACGGGTGAGCTGCGCGTTCGTGCGGCCACTTCTATCAGCGCCAACGCAGCTGAAATCGTGAAGGAAGCAGTGGCTAAGTCCCTGTTGTACTCTGATATCACACGTCCGGGTGGCAACATGTACACGACTCGTCGCTATGCTGCTTGCATTCGTGACTTGGACTACTACTTGCGCTACTCTACTTACGCCATGTTGGCAGGCGATGCTTCCATTCTCGATGAGCGCGTGCTCAACGGTTTGAAAGAAACCTACAACTCCTTGGGCGTGTCAGTTGGCGCAACTGTCCAAGCGATTCAGGCGATGAAAGAAGTAACGGCTAGCTTGGTCGGCGCTGATGCTGGCAAAGAAATGGGCGTTTACTTCGACTACATCTGCTCTGGCCTAAGCTAGTCGCAGTTAGTTTAATCTCCCTGCTTTAAGTAAGCGGCGTTTTTTATGCTCAGCCCTGAAACTCCAGTCTGCTGACTGGCTGATGGACTGATTGTAAGGGGCACGGCCCGCTTGCACCTTTAAGGACTTGTGGTTTGCTACAGTCCACCTTTTCTACCTAAAAGTCTGGGATGAGTGTTAGAAGATTGAAGGCTTGTTGGGATTGGCCGAAAGGCTAAACTGTTCCTGGACGGCTTCGATTCATTAGCATTGATGGTTCAGACTTTTAGGTGGCATTTAGCAGATAATACCCAAAGTAAATGATTAACTGTAACAGTTAGCTGTAGTCTGTTACTTGCTCTCATAGGTATTTTGCCAACTGTCCTTGCCAAATATTCGACGAATAGAGCGCTGCTTGCTCACTGAGCTGATGAGCAAACGTCCCGTAAGCGAAGTTGGATTAGAGCCGCTCTTTAAGACTGAAAGATTTTAGGACTGACGGGACTTTTACCATGCATGCCCTTTCAGAAAAAGCAGATCCATAAGCTGTAAAAACCGATCGTCATAAGCAGTTTTAGACTGCAAGCAGATTTCAATTTAGATACCCAAGAGGCCCTACTATGCGAATGTTCAAAGTGACTGCCTGTGTTCCTAGCCAAACTAGAATCCGAACTCAGCGCGAGCTGCAAAATACTTATTTTACCAAGCTAGTTCCCTACGACAACTGGTTTAAAGAGCAGCAGCGCATTCAGAAGATGGGCGGGACTATTGTTAAGGTGGAATTGGCGACAGGTCGTCAGGGTGCTAATACGGGATTAGCATAAGCTACTGACCACAGAAAAGGGCTAAAAAAGTAAATTAGAAGGGGGGCAGGAGGTCTAAGCTTTCTGCCCCCTTTTTTTCGTGAGTACTCATACTTAGTACTCGGTCAATGATTGTTCAGAAACAAAAGCCACAGAGTCCGCCACTGTCATTTGTTGGCTAAACGCTATTTTTTATCTAAATGCGTAGGCTTTATCTAAGTCCAATCCAGGTGAAAAAGTCTTGCCGAGTGATGAACTCTGTGAGCAGTAGTGCTACAAATCCGATCATCGCAAATCGACCGTTTATTCTTTCTGCATATTGATTCCAGCCGAAGCTAGGATTCTCATCTTTTTGCGGAGTCTCTGTGTCTGGTTTGGGGGAGGATAGGCTCTCGGCGATCGCCTGTTCGCTCGGGGGATGGGTCATATTAGGTGAATGGGCGCTTTTGCTTACTTATCTATCTTACTGGTTTGCATCCCTACAGAATCTGTTTCTATCGGTTTCGCGGATAGGACTTTCGCTCTGGCCTTGATCATCAAATGGTTAGGAAGAGCGCGATCGCCCTCTGTGGAAATTAATTAATAGAGAGTTAATAGAAACTGAGAGGTACAAGAAGACTTTTTAGTTGTTTTGTAGGCGATTTAAACAGCTTGCTGCCATTCCTTGCGATTGGGAGTATCCCTGTAATGCCTTTTTATTTTTTTCAACTTTTGTGTTTATATGTAGTTAGTTTATAGACGTGCTGGCGTTGCCATAGCCGCTATAACCGAAAGCATTTACTACTGTTTTAGAGTTAATCATCTCAAAGGGCTATGGTTGATAAGAATACGCCGCTGAAGGGGAAAGCGCTTCTTCAAAAGTTCAATGAATTAGGCCCTTT
>JBBSOB010000086.1:0-16195 GCA_038260205.1 Phormidesmidales cyanobacterium | reverse complement strand
TTAATTTCCCGTCATTCTCCAGGAACCCCCATTGAAAGAAACCTCACGAGCCAAAAATTTCGGCGGCACCACCCGGTTCTACAGCCATCGTTCCAAGTCGTGCGACTGCGACATGAACCTAGCCGTATACGTGCCGCCCCAAGCAGAATCTGGCCCAGTGCCAGTGCTGTATTACCTATCTGGACTGACCTGCAATGAGAAAAACTTCATTGAGAAAGGCGGTGCGCAGCGGTACGCAGCAGAGCATGGGCTGATGCTAGTAGCGCCTGATACGAGTCCGCGCGGGGTCGATATTCCGGGGGCGGATGCCGACTGGGATTTTGGGTCGGGCGCGGGCTTCTACGTAAATGCGACGGAGCAGCCCTGGGCCAAGCATTACCAAATGTATGACTACGTGGTGGACGAGCTGCCGAGGTTAATTCGCAGTGAATTTGAGATCTCAGATCGCGCTGGAATTTTTGGTCATTCTATGGGCGGGCACGGGGCGCTAATTTGCGGGCTAAAAAATCCTGATCAGTACGCGTCTGTTTCTGCGTTTGCACCGATTGCGGCTCCTTCTCAATGCGATTGGGGGAAGAAGGCATTGGGCGGCTACTTGGGAGCGGATCGATCTGCTTGGGCGGCTTACGACGCAACGGAGCTGGTGAAACAAGCTGATAGGACTATCGGTTCAATTTTGATTGACCAGGGTGAGGGCGATCAGTTTTTAGCAGATGGGCAGCTTTTGCCGGAGGTGTTTGCGGCGGCCTGCCAGGAGGCGGGACAAGCTGTGGAGCTAAGACGGCAGCCGGGTTACGATCACAGCTATTATTTTATCTCTACCTTTATGGGCGATCATATTCGACATCATGCGAAAGCGCTGAGTTCTTAAAGGATACTCAGTGCTTAAAGGGCATTTAGTTCTTAAAAAGACAATTAGTTCTTAAAAAGCACTGGTTCGATTTCCGATAGTTTTGTTCTTTTACAACAGATTCTAGACATGGCAGAAGCTCAGCGCGATACGGACTATTTACATCCGCAGTATCGGAAAGACCGAGACATGCTGAATAGTATTATGGCGGGGGATGCGAGTTCGACGAATATGGCAGAGCTGGCCCGGTTGCGAATTCGCTACGACGGATTTTTGGGGGCGCGAGATATTCAAAGCGATTTGGATAAGACGATGGCGAAGTGGGGGCTAACAGAAGATGAGCTGTTTGCCAAAACCCGAAAGATTCATCAGCAGGAGACGATTTTTACGCCTACCTGGATTAAAAAGGGTGAGGACTGGAGCTAGAAGGCTTTGACAGTAGGCAGATGGAAGCTTGGCGATCGCACCAAATTTTCTATCTCGTTGGCAGTGGTCGGCAAGGCTTTACTCAGCACTTCGCACCCCTGCTCGGTAATTAACACGTCATCTTCTATCCGAATGCCGCGCACGTCTGAAAACTGGTCTAATCGCTCCCAATTCACCATTTCGGCATAGCGATCGCGCGTTTCCCGGCTGTTCAATATCGCAGGCACCTGATAGAACCCTGGCTCAATAGTCACCACCATGTTTTTTTCTAGGGGGCGATGGAGGCGCAGAAAAGAGAGGCCAAAGCGATCGCTTCTTTCTCTAGTATCTGCGTATCCCGAAATGTCACCCAAATCTTCCATATCATGAACATCTAACCCCATCAGGTGACCGACGCCGTGAGGAAAGAACAGCGCATGGGCATCTTGTTCTACTAAATCTGTTGGATTGCCTTTGAGAATACCAAGATCTACCAGTCCGGCAGCAATAATCTCGCAGGCCACAAGATGAATTTGCTGATACTCTACGCCGGGCTGAGCTTTTTCGATGCAAAAGTCATGGGCAGCGAGCACCACATCATAAAGATCTTGCTGAGTCGCTGAGAATTTACCGCTCACGGGCCAGGTGCGGGTAATGTCCGAGGCCCAGCCGTCGAAGGTTTCAGCGCCAACATCTGCTAGTAGCAAATCGCCGGGTTTGACCGGGTTGTAATAGCGATGATTGTGCAATACTTCGCCCGCGATGGTAACAATACTGCCATAGGCGCAGCTCATGTTGTGACCGATGATAACGGCTTCCATGGCGGCGCGAATTTGAGCTTCGGTTCCGGAGCTAGCTTGAGCGGTGGCGGTAGCGGCCATCCCGGCTTTGTGGGCTTCTACAGTGACGTTGATGGCTTTACGAATGGCGGCGATCGCACCCTCATCTTGAATCATTCGCAGCCGCACAATTGCTCGCTCTAGCGCCTGATTGCCTTCTGGCCGATGGCGCGTCAGCACCACGCCCTGATGAAGCAGAGCCTTTTCCATAGACTGCACGGTCTCGTCCCTTTCGCCCAGCAGCGCTACGCCCGAAGAGAGGGATTCTAGATCTCGCAGCGGGCGAGCTTTGTTTGCACCTATGCGCTGAGCAATTTCGTCTCGGCTGGGCATGGGGCCGTGCCACAGAATGTCGTCTGGGGTGGCTTCGTCAATAAATAAGGTGAGTTCTTCGCCATCTATACGAATGGCGGCGTTTTCTAAAGGAATACCGGCAAAATATAGAAAATGACTGCTGGCGCGGTAGGGATAAATATTGGCAGCGAAGTTGCGCGATTTGGCAGTGCCTGACCACAGCAGCACCGGGAAGTCGATAAGTTTGGCTAGACGGCGGCGGCGAGCCTTGAGGATGCTAGCTAGGTCGAACTTAGAACCAGGAGACGTTTTGGGCTGGGAAGAGAATACGGGCGCAGTCTGCATAAATTCAAGCAATCTGGGGTAGAAAAGGAAGTACTGGGGAATAGAAGGAGTCGAAGAGTGACGCAAAGGCGTTTGTTATGGTGTTTGAGATCTTAAAATACCTATCATCTCAATTATGCTTACTGCTGCCGAAGCTGAACGATTAATCTTTACGTTGGTAGAACCTGTAAAGGCGGTGGAGTCTGTGCCGCTAGCAGACTGTTTGGGGCGGGTGCTGGCGGTGCCAGTGCGCAGTGCGCTGGATTTTCCACATTGGGACAATTCGGCGATGGATGGCTATGCGGTGCGAGCGGTGGATGTGGCGCAGGTGCCCGTGACGCTACAGGTAATAGCTGAAATTCCAGCAGGAACGCGGCCAGAGGTGGCGATTGGCCCAGGGCAGGCGGCGCGAATTTTGACCGGGGCGATGATGCCAGAAGGGGCAGATGCGGTAGTCATGCAGGAAGAGACAGCGCGAGCGGACGCGGAGGTGACCATCCTGACGGGGGCAAAAAAGGGATCGTTTGTGCGATCGCGCGGCAGTTTTTATCAAGCAGGGGCGGAGTTATTAGCAGCGGGTCAGGCGATCGCCCCGACAGAAATTGCGCTGTTGGCGGCGGCTCAGCAGACCCAGGTGCAGGTGTATCGGCGGCCTCAGGTGGCAATTATTTCTACGGGAAGAGAACTGGTAGAGCCGGGGCAACCGTTGGGGCCAGGGCAAATTGTAGATTCTAACCAGTATGCACTGGCGGCGTTGGTCGCTCAGACGGGGGCGGTGCCGGTGCCGTTGGGCATTGTGGCCGATGAACAGGCGGCGGTAAAGCAGGCGATCGCAGCGGCCCTCTCCCAGGCCGATATGGTGCTGTCTTCGGGTGGAGTATCGGTGGGCGACTATGACTATGTGGATGCGGTGCTAGCCGAACTAGGGGCGACTTTGCACATTCAGTCGGTGGCGGTGAAGCCGGGGAAACCGCTGACGGTGGCAAGCTTCGACGGCGCTCAGCCCTCAGCGGATGCAGTCGAGGGGGTGAGCCAGCAACTGTATTTTGGGCTGCCAGGCAATCCGGCTTCGGCGATGGTGGGCTTTTGGCGGTTTGTGGCCCCTGCGATTCAGCGGCTTTCTGGATTGGCTGGATCGCCGACGGTGGCGTTTGTGTGGGCCACAGCGATGACTGAGCTGAGGGCTGGGGGGAAGCGGGAGACTTATCTGTGGGGGCAACTGCGAGCAACTGAGTCGGGCTATGAGTTTGCGCGGGCAGCAGGGAGCCACAGCTCGGGAAATTTGGTGAATTTGGCCAATACTAGCGGTTTGGCGGTGGTGCCAATAGGAAAGACGCAAATAGCGGCGGGTGAGTGGGTGCGGGTGCTGGTATGTAACGCAAATGTATAAACAAAGCTTGTTGAGTGGGCTAGAGAAATAGGGTAGTCTGCGAAGAGGTTGTTACAATTGATGATTGTTGATTGAATCCGGAATGTTGACTGAACCCGAATGCTGATTGAACCCGCAGTAGGTTGGGCTAGTTAGGTTGGTTTTTTGTTGGGTTTGTAGGCTAGGCGATCGTTAGGAAGCTATGGCATCACAATTCGATGATGATTACCGTCTGCCTAAGGGAGCCAAAAAAACTGGCGACGCTGCGGACGCTCAATCTGGAGGAAAACCTAGAGGTGGGCGACTAGGCGCAAAATCGGGTGTGGCAAAGCCGCCGTCTGTCGAAAAAACAGCTTCGCTAGATCCTAAGCAATTTCATCCTAAACGCATAGAACATAAGCGCACGAAACGCAGGCGCACACCGGCCACGGAGCCTGCGACTTTGGATGCGGAGCGTAGAGGGCCTTCGTCATCTTTGCTGGGACTGCGCTGGCTAAGAAGCTGGCCAATTGTAGTGCTGATTATTTTTGGCATTTTAGGTACGGCGGGTGCGGCGGCGATGGTTAGCCTGTTTCGGATTCCGAATTTGCCTAACTGCCGGGCGATTTTTTGGCCGACGGCTTCAGCATCTTTACGTTTGCAATGTGCAGAGTCTTATGCGCAGCAGGGCGGTGTGGACAATCTGCTGGCGGCGATCGCGCTGGTGGATAAACTGCCTGAGGATCATCCGCTGCGCGCCGACATCAATGAGCGGATTGAGGGCTGGGCGAGTCAGGTTTTGGATTTAGCCGAGCGCTCTTTTGAATCGGGCGAACTAGAAGTAGCGATCGCGACGGCAAATAAGATTCCTGACCGAACGGCGGCGAAAAAGCTAGTGGCAGAGCGGATAGAGCGCTGGCAGCGAATTTGGAAAGAGGGTGAGGGAGAATTTTCGGCGGCGGTCGCTAAGGTTAAAGAGAAAAATTTTCAGGCGGCGTTTAGCCTGTCGGTAAAGCTGCTGGACGTGGACAATAAGTTTTGGTCTACCACTAAGTACAACGAGCTGACGAAGCTGATTGCCAGGGCTAGAGAAGATAGCCGAAAGCTGTCTGAGGCGTTGGAATTAGCGAAAGCAGGGACGCTTGAGGGATTTAAAGGGGCGCTAAAGGGGCTAAAAGAAATTGGGAAGGACAGCGTCTTTTTCGCGGAGGTGAAGAGCGAGCGGCGAAAAATTGCCAAGCAGATGCTGAAGCGCGGCGAAGAACTGCTGGCAAATCGGCAGCTTTCAGATGCACAAGCGATGCTCAACGCGGTGCCACGCGACGTGGGTTTAGACAAAGAGATTGAAGAT
This sequence comes from Phormidesmidales cyanobacterium, assembly GCA_038260205.1. Classification (GTDB taxonomy): domain Bacteria; phylum Cyanobacteriota; class Cyanobacteriia; order Phormidesmidales; family Phormidesmidaceae; genus Phormidesmis. Next base: position 10,784 of record JBBSOB010000086.1, on the reverse strand, counting down.
TCTCAGATTTTTGTGTCGGCGTATCAGCAGGCTTGGACAAATAGCATTGCGGGTTTGGAAAATGCAATCAACCGGATGAAGGCGCTCAAGAAGAATCGGCCCAGCTATGCGCGGGGGCAGCAGCTGATTGCGCAGTGGCAGAGTGAAATTAACAATATTTCGCGGCTGAATCAGGCCCAGGAGCGGGCGCAGCGAGGGAGCACTGCCGACTTAACAGCAGCGATCGCGATCGCTCGTCAAATTCCGAGCGGCTCATCGCAGTGGAAGGAGGCATCAGCGCAGATTGGCGAATGGCAGTCCAGATTAGAAACGGTGCAAGACCGGCCAATTTTGGAGCGGGCAGATCGACTGGCGGCGGTCGGAACGCCTGATAATTTGCGAGCGGCAATTCAAGAAGCGAAGAAAATTTCGTCTAGTCGAACGCTCGGGCGGGAGGCAGATGAGCGAATTGCTAACTGGACGGAGCGAATTCAGCGAGTTGAGGATCAGCCAATATTGGATCAGGCACGGCAGCGGGCGCAGACGGGCGATACGGCTGGGGCGATCGCAATTGCTAATCGTATTAGGTCTGGGCGATCGCTCTATGGCATGGCGCAAGATGACATTGCGAGTTGGCAAGCGCAGGAAAATGGCCGGGCGCGGCTCAGCGAAGCAGTCAATGCAGCCTCTCGCGGCGATGGGAATTCGCTGGCGAATGCCATTGAGATTGCGCAGCGAGTGCCGGGTTCTAGCGACAGCCGGTCGCAGGCCGATAGTCGGATCAATCAGTGGAGCTGGGATCTATTGCAGCAGGCAGAGCTGACGGCGAATCAGAATCTTGATGGGGCGATCGCGCTAGCCAACCGTATTCCTACGGGCACAGAAGCTTACGACTCAGCTCAGGTAAGAATTGAGAACTGGAAAGAAACGCTAAACCAAATGAAAGCGCCACGGCGCGCACCGCCTGAAGCAAGTTCGCCGCCGCCTGCCGAAGTCAATGGAAACGGACTGCCTGCTCGGTTAAATCTCACGCCCGCAGAATAGGCAATTAGCAAGCGAAAGGGCCACAGCATTGCTATGACCCCTTCAAAATTAAGTAGATTTTAACTAGGCTAGTTTGCTAAGCAGTTTATAGCGCTTAGTCGTTTAGCTGGTAGTCGCTACGACCTGGCTTAATATTGCCCCCTCGACCTGCTGAATCGGCAGGTCGGTTATTGAGGTTTTTAGCGGCGCGGTCGGCTCTATCTCCAGCTTTATCAGCAGCGCGAGCGGCTTTATCAGTCAGTCGATCCGCGTTGTTACCCGCCCGATCAGCAGTTTTAGCGGCCCTATCGGTTAGCTGATCTGCTTTATTAGTAACAGTATTCACTGCATCATCAGCAGCACCGGTAATGTTGTCTTTTATATCACTGATCGCTTCACGAGCTGACTCTAGTGCGCTAGGCGACTCAACGTTTCTACGTCTAGCCGTGTCAATCAGGGTTTTTGCCTTAGCTGCGTTGGTGTCACGACGTGGATCAACGTCGTCAAAGTTGTTCATTCCGCCTTTTTCAGACTGAATTTTGTCGTAGCGCTCAGTCGTTTGCTTTCCCCCGACTTCGTTGTCGTACATGTCTACGGCATAGGCTGGCGCAGTCATTGCCCATAGGCTAATGGCTACAAATCCAGCGACTAGCAGGCTTTTTAAAGCTTTTGCTCGGTTGAAGATAGCAATCATATATGAAGTCTCCCTCTGTTGATAATTTCAACAAGAGTGTAGGCAATGCTACCGAACTCTAGAATCCATCAAAAGGCATTCTCTAGCCGCAAGTTGATTTTCTTTAGAGGTAGGTTTCTACCCTTATTCAGAGCGACTATCGCAACTACCGCCATAGCTGTCTGGATTACGAACGAAGGCGGCAACGTGCTTTTTGAAGTCTCTAACATCCTTCATCGCTGAAGCGTTCTCAATATCAACTGTCTTAATTACGCTAAAACTACCATCCGTCTCCAAAATAACGGCATCTACTTCACTGATACTGCTGTATCCGCTCAGGCGAATAGCGGCTAAAACCTCACCTTCGGCAACGCGCTGCTTGGTGAGAATGCTGTCAATCAGCTTTCCCTTGAAGAGTAACAGACTAGGTTCTGACTTAATGAGGGCTTGAACTACGTCTGATCGAACCGCTGTCCAGGTGATGATAAATTGCAGCAGAATGAGTACGGCAAAGGCTACTAGTGCCTGAACCAGCGCTGTCCCATCTGAGAGGAGCGCGCTAGCTAGAATAGAACCGAAGGCAATGGTAACGACAAAGTCGAAGCTGTTCCATTTGGATAGCGTTCGCTTGCCGGAGAGGCGCAGCAATATAACGAGACCAAAGTAGCAAAGAATGCCGGTAATTACGGTATCTAGAATGCCGCTCCAGCCCCCAAATAGCGCGGAGGAGAGTGAGTAGTCCATTGAATTACCACAGAATAATTTCCATTATGATAGATTGCCGTGACCAGCGTTTTGTCCTGACACAGGTAGAGATTTTCGTTAGAGGAGGTTTAGCTGGTTAGTTTTTTAATAGGTTTGCGGCTCGATCGATCTAAGAGTATTCTCTCTTTTCACTCAATCTTTTGTGAAGTTTCTTAGTTTCCTTAATTTAGCGACTGCAATAATTTGATGCGGATCTTTGAGAAGATTATTGAAGTTTTCCGTGAAGGAGTCTCCATGATCGCAATGCGATCGCGCTACAAAGTCTAATTGAACAAACAGTGCTGTTTTGATAGAGCTTGTTTGAAGACCAAATCTGCTGCTGCAGTAGCTATGACATTAGAGTAGCTATGACGTTTTAATCAGATTGAAACTGTTTGTGAACTCGAAAAGCGGTGTTTATGAGCTTTTGCCACTCTTGGGGCTGGCAAGCATAGTCGCGCTTGTAGTAGAGAAAAACTGAACCCATCCCTTCTACGCAGAAGCTGCCGTGAGTTTCAAAAAAGGTCAGAACGTTTGGGACAAAACAGGCACGGATGGCGCGTTCATCTGGCCCGGTGAGTCGATAGCGTTTGGAAAATTCGGGATGGCTGCTGAAGTTGATGTCGGCGTAGCCCAAAAAATTGCTGATTTTGTGAAGTATGTTCTCAGGCGTTAACGAAAATCTGGGTAGACAAGACCGGCTGCAGTCGAGGATGACAATTGTTTGGCGATGCGTTGCCCTACTTCTACCTGAGCCGGTGATATAAACGTAGTCTCCAACAGATATTTTAATGTCGTTTAAATGTCCTTTAATGACGTTTTTAAGTCTGTGATCGCGGCCTTTTGAGCACAACGTTGATTGACGGATGCGACTGTCCACGAACTGAGCTGAAGTTTCTTGGTAGATAAATCCTAGCTGGCCTGCGACTGCTTTGACTATCTGAGTACGCCGATAGTCCAGGCATTTAGAAATCACAAATGCGGCCACAATTAGCACCGCCATCAGCCTCAAAAGATCCATAGGTCACGCTCACCGTACTTGTGATACCGCTAGCGTTCCCAATCGCTGATTTCGGCTAATTTAGACCGTGGCTAATTTTTCCTTTTTCATAAGCGCAATCAAACAGGGATTCTAGTTTTGCATGATGCCCTCTTAACGGGTCGATAACTGCTTTTCCCCATTCTATATAGTTGTTGATGCGTTCGGCAGACCAGCCCTCTGGCGGCGCGTTGACCAGATCTCGAAGGTTCGCCGTTTTATCGGCTAGCTTTAAGAGTTTGGCGCGATCGCTCAACCCACTCGCATGTTCAATCTGTGCCTGCTTGCGCTCAGCCTTTGACAAAGATTTATCATCCGTGACTTCGGCAACAATAGATCTAACTTGGGAGCCAAACTGTTGTTCTATTTCTTCAAAAGAAGTTTCCGTATCTTCTACCGTATCGTGAAGTATCGCCGCAATGAGAACAACCTCGTCAGTAATACCAGCTTCGTTGAGAAGAATATTAGCCACGTTGATGGGATGGTTAATGTAAGGCGTTTTGGCGGCATCTTTACGGCGCTGATTGCGGTGTTTGTACGCAGCCAAACTCAGCGCCGCTAGAAAATTAGGCGTCATGACGGCAACAGAACAATCAAACATTGACGATGTAGAAAGCGGTGTAGAGGTCATAGAGAGCCAGGTGTTTGTGTTGTCTAAATAACGCCTTTAGAGCTAGGAATTCTGCCTGCGCGTCGCGGATCGACCTCGGTTGCCATCCGCATCGCACGGGCAAACGCTTTAAAGGTCGCTTCTATAATATGGTGCGAGTTAATGCCTTCTAGCTGGCGGATGTGCAGCGTCATTTGGGAGTGGTTGATAATAGCGACAAAGAACTCGCGAACGAGCTGCGTATCGTAGGTGCCCACGCGCTGAGTAGGAATATCTAGTCCATAGCTAAGATGAGGGCGACCTGAAAAGTCTAGGGAGATTTGCACTAGCGCTTCGTCCAAAGGGGCAATGAAGTGGCCGAATCGGGTAATGCCTTTGCGATCGCCCAATGCCTCATGCAGTGCCATGCCCAGCGTAATACCCACGTCTTCATTAGTATGATGATCGTCAATCTCAATATCGCCCGTTGCTCGCACCTCCAAATCGAACAGGCCATGCGAGGCAATCTGATGCAGCATGTGGTCTAAAAACGGGATGCCCGTATCGGCAGTGCATTGGCCCGTGCCGTCTACATTTAGCGTTACCTGCACGTCGGTTTCTTGAGTGGTGCGGCTTACGGAGGCAACGCGGCCAGAAGGTGGAGCGGCCTGTGCTTGAGTGGCCTGTGCTTGAGCGGCTTCTGGAGGAAGGTGATCGACAGGCCGAGAAATACTAGAAACCATAGCTGTTTGGAGTGCCTTTAAAGGGTTTAGGTTTACTCATTTTACGATCTTGAGCAACCGATGGGCATATACCTGTTTCAACGTCGTTTGAATCTTGAGCGTAGAGCGAGCATAATAAGCCTTAAGAGCGCCGTGTATTTTTACAAATACTAAAGCGCAAGTTGTGCGATGAGGCTTCGATTACTATGTCTGTTGGCGAACTTAACCAGTTGATGACTTACGTTATTGATGGCTGGATGCTTTTAAGCGCGGGCTTTATTAGTATTGGATTCGTTTCGTTTGTCTCGCGGCGAATTCAAGAAGACATTGAAGCCGACGCGGTTGCCCTGGCTAATCAGCAATCGGCCGCCGTTGGCAGCGCGGAAACCACAAAAGTAAGCGTTACAGAAGCGGTAAAAGCAGTAAGCGTTGCAGAAGATGCAGAAGCTATAGAAGCAGTAAGCGTTGCAGAAGATGCAGAAGATGCGGAAGCCGTAGAAGATGCCGCTCGATTAGAAGAGGTCGCTGCGGTTTCCGAGCAGCTTGCTAAGACTAGGAGCAAACAGTCTGATTCTTCTTCCGTTTCGGTGTCTACTTAGCGATGCGTTTACTCCCAATCTGGCGTCTTGAACCAGTCTTGCAGAAAGGTGGTTAGTAGCTGAATTTTGGTAGATAGATGACGATTGGCCGCATAGCCTAGGTAGGCCGTAATCGGTGGGGGATAGTAGTCGCTCAAAATTTGGACGAGCTGCCCAGATTTTAGCGCTGGGCCTACGATAAATGTGGGCAACAGCGCGATACCAACGCCCGCGATCGCTTCTTCTCTGAGCACTTCTCCATTGTTGGAATAGCCCTTACAGCGTAGCCGAACGGTGGTTTGTTTGCCGTTTTTGTCCATGAGCTGCCATTGGTTGTTTGTTGCCAAGTGACCATACTCTAAACAATCGTGATGGAGCAAGTCTGCGGGATTTTTTGGGGTGCCGCGAGCGGTTAGATAGCTGGGGGCAGCGCAGATGACTCGGCGGATGGGGGCGATCGCATGAGTTGTCAGCGGATCGTCTGCCATTAGCGTGGCAATTCGCAAGGTCACGTCAAAACCCTCTTCTAGCAGGTCTATAAAGCGGTCGTTGAGGGTGAGCTGTAGCTGAATGTCAGGGTAGCGCTGCATGAAATGCGCGATCGCCCTAGCCAAATGCATCGTGCCAAACGACATCGGCGCATTCACCCGCAGCGTCCCCTTAGGTTCCACCTGAAGCTGCGCGACCGATTGCTCAGCCGCCGAAACCTCCGCCAAAATATCAACGCAACGCTCGTAATAGGCCCGGCCCGTATCAGTAGGACTCACTCGCCGGGTCGTACGCTGTAAGAGCTGTACGTCTAAATCAGTCTCTAGCTGAGCCACTAGCTTGTTTACCACCGAACGGGAAAGCCCTAGCTGTCGGCCCGCAGCGGCAAACCCATTGTGGTTCACCACTTCTACAAAGGCTCGCATACTTTCTAGCTTGTTCATATCGTGCTTTCAATTGTCGTCAATTTAGCGACAATTTGTATATTAAATAGACTATTGTTATTTTAATAGATTCAATCCATAATAGAAACAAGCAAATAAACGTTTCAACCTAATATTTCACTCGTGGAGGTGGAGAATGCTAACCATTCGCAAGGCAGATGAAAGAGGTCTCTCAAAAATAGGCTGGTTGCACAGTCAGCACTCGTTCTCGTTTGGGGGCTATATGGACACGGCTCACATGGGCTTTAGCGATCTACGCGTCATCAATGAAGATCGGGTGGTGCCCGGTGCAGGCTTTGGCACCCACAGCCACCGAGATATGGAAATCATTTCTTATGTGCTCGAAGGTGAACTAGCGCATAAAGACAGCATGGGCACAGGCTCAGTCATTCGTCCAGGCGACTTACAGCGGATGACCGCAGGGACGGGCGTTTCTCATAGCGAAATGAATGCCTCCGCTGAAAATCCAGTGCATTTCTTACAGATCTGGATAATTCCAGAAGCGAGAGGGCTAAAGCCTGGATACGAGCAAAAGCACTTTGACCTGGCAAAACAACAAAATGAGTGGCGACTCATTGGCTCTCGCGATGGTCGCAAAGGGTCAGTTACGATTCATCAGGACGTGAGTTTATACCGGGCAAGGCTAGCGGCGGATGCTGAGGTGAACTATACTTTGGCCGATGGTCGCAAGGCTTGGATTCAGGTCGTTCGCGGCAATGCACAGCTCAATGGTGAGTTGCTAGAAGTCGGAGATGGTGCTGCTATTTCCGATCTCTCTTCTCTCGACATGGTAGCTCAAGCAGATGAGACAGAAGTTCTGTTGTTTGATCTCGCTGCATAGCCAACTTTTTATTATAAAGAGGTGGGAGCGAAGCTTATTTCACCCGCCTCTTGCTACAAAACTTGTAGACTTTGAACAATATTAACTATTCAGGATGAAAGTAATGATTAAACTGTTTTATGCCCCTGGCACCTGCGCACTAGCGCCTCATATTGTGCTGGAGTGGATTGGCGAACCCTATGAGCTAGAGAAGGTAACCCCAAAAAGCCCGGAGTACAAAAAGCTGAATCCATTAGGGCAAGTTCCTGCGATGATAGATGGCGATAGCGGTGTGATGAACCAAGCCGACGCGCTTTTGAAGTATCTTGTGCACAAACATCCCGAAGCTAAACTGGGTGATGACGGTAGCTTGCAAGATGCTTACGAGCTAGATCGCTGGTTAGCCTTTCTTACGGGCGATGTTCATCCCGCTTTTTTCCCTTTCTTTGCTTCGCAGCGCTATACCACGGACGAGAGTGACAACGCTCAGCAGGCCGTGAAAGCAGCCTCTTATCAGCTGGTTGACAGGGTATTTCAACATCTAGACAATCATTTAGAGGGAAAAGAGCATGTTGTAGGCGATCGCCGCACTATTGCTGACCCTTATGCTTTTGCCATGACGCGCTGGGGCAATTTGGTGCCGAAGCCGCTGTCGGACTATCCTAACCTCAACCGTTTTTATCAGCGGATGCAACAGGATGAAGGCGTCAAACGCGCCATGAAACAGCAGGGCATCGATTAAGGTGGGGCCTTTTACCTGCCTTCATTACTGTCATCTAGTAAACAACAATTGAGAATGAGTATTCAGCAGATCATTACGCCTGAAGAGCACGATCTAGGTGGATTTAGCGTACACCGTAGCTTACCGAATGACGCCCTAAAAATGGTAGGGCCGTTCATTTTTTTCGATCACTTAGGCCCAGCTACTTTTCCGCCTGGAGAAGGCGTCGATGTTAGACCCCATCCACACATCAATTTAGCAACGGTGACCTACCTGTTTGAAGGTAGCCTTTTGCACAGAGATAGTCTAGGGACAGTTAAAGAGATTATCCCCGGTGCGGTGAACTGGATGACAGCGGGCAAAGGGGTGGTTCACTCTGAGCGATCGCCCCAGAGCTTTAGAGAAAAAGAAGCCACGCTTCACGCTATTCAAACTTGGGTTGCCCTCCCTGAAGCCAATGAAGAAGTAGAAGCTAGCTTTTCACATTACCCGTCGACTGACTTACCGAAGTGGACTCAAACAGGTACTCATGCGACCCTAATTGCCGGGAGCTATCAGTCTCACCAGTCGCCTGTTAAGACCTACTCTGAGACGCTTTACCTAGCGCTCATGTTCACGGCGGGCAGTCAATTTGAGCTAGCGCCGATAGACGGGATAGAAAGAGCTATTTACAGCGTCACACCAGGTCTATTTATAAATGGAGAGCCATTAGAGCCGCGTCGTCTTGCCGTCTTAGCACCGGATGAATCGGTAGATATTAGCGCGGAGGCTGATGCCAAAGCTATGATCATTGGCGGGGCACCTATGGGCGATCGCACCAAGTACTGGAACTTTGTGTCGAGCCGCTCAGCGCGGATTGAGCAGGCAAAACGAGATTGGCAAGACTGCAATTTCCCAACGGTTCCCGGTGAAACTGAATTCATTCCGCTCCCTGATAATTCAGGTCAAGGCAGTCGAGCGAACCCTCTGAGCTGATAATGGGATTGAAAATCTCAGTAGATTAATAGTCTAGCAATACGATAAATCGCACCGGAATGTTGCCTTCTGCGAGGACTTTGGCCATTGCGATCGCTCCTCGCATTTCTGTCAGCGCTTGCCCGCTGCAATCTTTACAGGCGCTCATCACATGTTCTACGCCTCGCTCAAAGGCCGCAACCTCCCAGCAGGTTTTGACAAAATAGGCGACTCCTTTGAGCCGAGACTTGACCCGCTCGCTGCAATCATCTGGCAAGGGTGGAAAGTCTTCGGGCTTTCGCGGTGAGGGCTTCCAGCTAGGATTTTCCCACAGTAAATATTGATTGATTTGGGGCTGACCGGTCGTGGGCAGTTGGGAGAGCGATCGCCACCGCGAGCCATCGTGCGCCTCTAAAATTACCGTTCGATACATCACCATTGCCCAGGCCCAAATTCGCCAGCACCCTTATCCTACCTTTCTGACTAGGGCTATTCATTCTACCGGATGATTTATTACCGGATGATTTATTATTGAGAGCCTGCTTCGAGTTCTTTTTGCAGATCGCTTTCTATCTTGGTAGCCAGCTCTTCGTTCAGCATTTTTTCATAAATTCGAGGCAGCAGATTCGACATGCTGTTGTCTTCAATGCCATAGCCCAGACTCGTCCAAGTACCCGACAGCCGCATAAGTACCAAATCCAGGTTCCCCAGGCGCAGCTCTTCAGCAACATCAAAGCCCCAGGCTTCTGGATCGTTTAGCCAACCGTACATCACATCGTCTTGAAACTCGGGTTCAAAGCTGGGCTGCTCCCACACTTCGTACCAGGCAGGCCGTTCTGGGTGATACCGCCTAGATTCCTGCTGCCAGGTCGTTGTTAAAAACTGATAGCGTCCTGCCGCTGTCGTACAGTCGTCCTTATTCGGGCCATTGACAATTCGTACACATTCGTCTGGATGCACGCTCAAATCTTTGACTCGTTTGCCGCCATAGAGCAGCCGGTAAGGATCTGCGGTGTTGGATTCTGCCGCGGAAATCGTTCGCATCAGCGCCCTTAGATACGGGTCGCCGCCCTGCATTTTCAGGGGTAATGGCGAAGCGACCCATTCTGTTTCGCCCAAAATTTCAATTCTGCGAGGCATCAGCGACCAGTGATGTACCACCCAGGCCACTCCTAAAAACATCAGCAACGTCAAAACCATCGGCCCCAGGCCGCTACTCTTTGGGGCCGGTCGTCTGCTTCTTGTCCGTCTAGGTTTATTCCTTCGGGTCGTTTGCTGGGTCAATCGAGTTTCAAATCGAGGTGGGCGTGATGGTGATGCCGCGTTAAGCAGTCGCTAACATATTTTATATTAGCTATACTCATTGTCTCTTGCGGTGGCTACACCGATTTCAGTACCAATTCCTTATTCACGAGTAATAAATGGCACCTATAGAGTCTAACGACCGTTTGATGATTTCGCTGATATTGGCGGTGCCTTTTGCGGCGTTAGCGTATTGTGCGATCGCGATAGGAACGCTGCTGATGGTGCCTGCAGCCAAGCAATATCCGCTAGTATTTGGCGGTATCTTTGCCCTCATTCCGCTGGTTACGGGCGCAGCAATTTGGGTGGGGCCGTTTAGGAAGTAGCGGCATTAAAGCGAATTAGAGACCGAATAGAAGAGCGATCGCAGGCAAAAGCCCACTGCAAGCTTCTGCAAACTTCGTTGCCCCAACCATACCAACCGTCATCCCTTTCAGCACATTCAGCGCCCGTTTCGCCGCCTTCTTCATGAGGCCATCTTCAGGAGCCTGCCCCGCTGCCGCAATCTGTTTAACTTCTTCAAGCGCTTCTGTTTTTTCTGCTTCGCTCAAATTTGGTTCACACATCAGCCCATCCCGCTGGCTGAGCGTAGCCGAAGCCAAACCCCAGTCAAAATCTCTCCCCTTCTTCCTCCTCAAAGCTGCCACTGCACCAAACGCACCGCATTCCCCACCACTCGATGCTTAAAGAAAGAGCGCTTCTCCCACT
>JBBSOB010000085.1:0-16387 GCA_038260205.1 Phormidesmidales cyanobacterium | reverse complement strand
GCTACCTGTGGAAGTTTAAGTACGGCACGGTAGAGGTCTATGTGCAGCTAACGGGCGAGACTGATGAAGATACGCTAACGACCTGGTCTCCGGTACACAAGCTGCCAGTGCAAAACGAGTCGGACATGATGCGTCGCCTGCTAGAGCTGAACTGCGGCAGTACGTTTGAGGCTTGCTTTGGGCTGCTGGATGACAGCGTAGTGGTATTTGCTTCGCGGACATTAGAGGATATTAATCCGAGCGAGATTTCGCGGCTGATGACCATCGTGGCATCGATTGCCGATGAGAATGATGAGGAACTGCTAAAGGATTATCCGGCAACGCAATCAGCGAATTGAAGATGCTGATTGCGTTAGCTTCTGACGTTAGCTCCTATGAATGACATTTTTGGGTTCCAAATTCCGGTCTGCTCTTTTCTTTTGACGGCATTGACCAAAGCGGATGTCTAATTGTTGGCGGCTCATCCCGCTGTTTGTAGGCATAGGCGCTGAGCAAATGGCCATTGATAGCTGGCTGCTGAGTCAACATGCCAAAGGGCTTCAGCCGCCTTGTTTGCGCTTTTATACCTGGAAAACGCCCACCCTTTCTCTGGGCTATCACCAACGTCAGTTTCCACAGGTATGGAATACGCTGCGCTGGGACGGTCAACCGGTTGAACTGGTGCGCAGGCCCACAGGTGGTAGAGCCGTTTTGCATCAGGGTGAGCTAACCTACGCGCTGGTTACATCGGGACTTAAAGGATCGCGGCGAGCCGTTTATCAGCAGCTTTGCCAATTCCTAATTCAAGGCTGGCAAAGTTTGGATGTGGCGCTTGCTTTTGGCGGGGCCGGACGAGGCTACATTCACAATCCCAATTGCTTTGGCACGGCAACAGCGGCAGATTTGGTGATGGACGACGGTTATAAACTGATTGGCAGCGCTCAGGTCTATCGGGACGGCTGCGTACTACAGCATGGTTCTATGCGGCTGCGGCCCGATAGTCGGCTGTTTAAAACTGTTTTTGGCGAAAAAATACTGCCGCCTGATTTGCCGCAAACCGTATTGTCGGAGCAAGGCAAGAGTTTGATCGTAGAGGCGTTGACGGGGGCGGCGGCAGATTGTTTTGGGGTTGAGTTTGAGGTGCGATCGCTCTCTCCATCAGAAATAGCCGCCGCGCTTACCGCTTCCTCGACAGCACTTGAGTAGCCGTTAGATGGAGATTAGGGAAGATAGGCGATCGCCGTTTTTCATGACCTTAAAACTCAAACAGGTGCCTACAGTCATCGGGACGCGTTCCCCGTTAACTGATTCGTCGCGAGTACCTGTGCCATCTTTGGGCGTCAGGTACTCTTCAAAGGTCAGCTTTGGAACGGCGACAGTCATAGCTAGTCCCCTAGTGGCTGTGCCGCCTTTATTCTAGGCTTGCTTCGCTCTAGGCTTGCTTGATCGATTGCGCGATCGCTCCCAACTGCAGCCCAGCCGGGTAAGCTCCTTCTTCTTTAATCTTCTGAATCAACGCTTCAGGCACCTTAAAGTTCATTTGCTTAGCCACTGCGCGAACCACATCGCCGCGATCTATCGTGCCAGCCACCGAGTCCGCGGGCGTTAGTACCGTGAGGCGGTTAAGCTTTTGCTGCTCAATTAGCTCAATCGCTTCGGTCAGGGGCATATTTTCGCTGACGTGAGGAATCTCTAGCAGAGGCTGTGCAATGCTTTGCAAGTTGCGATGTTCCCACTCGCTGCGCTCTACCTGACGTAACCCGTCGATAGAAACCAATCCGCGATAGCGCCCGTCGGAAGAGGCAAAGTAAACCGGCGCAACTTTTTGGTCGAGCAGTAGATACTCATCAGCAAACTCACGCAGCGTCATGCTGGCATCCAATACGCGGAAATCGCGAATGGTGGCATCAGACACTTTTAGCTTAGAAAGACCTTCTTGCAGGTCGTTCATGCGGTTGTAGTTTTTCGCATTGCGCAAAATGAATAAACCAATCAGCGCTGGCCACAGCCCGATTAGACCGGCACCGCCAGCAAAGGCAAGTAGGCCCAAGCCGATGCCGCCAAATCCGACGACCTGTCCCGATATAGCTGCCCAACGAACGCCTTTGGCCCGGCTATTGGTGGCTTTCCAGACAGCGGCTTTGAAAATTTGCCCGCCATCTAGCGGTAACCCAGGAATCAGGTTGAAAAGAGCCAAAATAAGGTTTGTGGTGGCAACGCTAAGGACGATGCTCTTGGCTATCACTGGCAGAGCGACTGAGTTGCCGATAACGGTGAGCGCAACGTAGAGGATAAGACTAACCGCTGGGCCAGCGGCTGCCACCTGAAAGGCTTGACCGGGCGTTTTGGATTCGCTTTCGATAGAAGCGATGCCGCCAAAGAGAAATAGCTTAATCGAGTTGACGTTAATACCTTGAGAGCGAGCTACTAGGCTGTGGCCTAACTCATGGGCGAGAACTGACGCAAATAGCAAAAGCGCCAGGACTAAGCCTGCTATCCAAGCTCCGGCTGTACCGCCTGCGACACCTTGCAAGTCGGGGTCAGTGCCCTGCAAAAAGGTGATCAGTAGAACGATAAAAAACCAGGAATTGTCAATGTATAGTGGGATGTTGAACAGAGAACCCACTCGCCAACCAGTTTGCATAATCCTTTCCTTGGAGTGCGATGGCCAAAGCCAATCTTATAGAGCATCGCAGGGCCAAGCAGCTAGGCTCGCTCTGCGGATATGCTTACATTGTACTGACTTGGCTCCGGGTAAGGTGATGAGCCTCTGTACAGATAACCGAATCAATGAAGCGTCGTAGGAAAGGGTAAGGAGGCAATATGCAGGTGAAAATTTGTGGGATTACGTCGGTAGAGCAAGGATGTGCGATCGCTGGGCTAGGCGCAACAGCTCTTGGCTACATCTGCGTAAAAAAGTCACCTCGCTACATCGCCCCGCTAGCTATTGCCCCAATTGTGATGGCTGTTTCTGACGAATGGCCGGAGGTTCAGCACTTTGGCATTTTCGCAAACGATTCGCTGTTCAGCATTTTAGACATTGCTAAGCAAGTCGGACTCACGACCGTTCAGCTTCACGGCGATGAAACGCCTGCAACTTGCCATTTACTGCGCGATGCGTTCAAAGAATCAGGATTGCCTAAAGTAAAGCTGATCAAAGCCTTTCGGATTCAATCGGCTGAAGATCTCGAAATGGCGCGGAGCTACGAGCCTTATGTCGATTCGCTGTTGCTCGATGCCTACCATCCTGAGCAGCTAGGGGGGACTGGAAAAACGCTTGATTGGCGATCGCTCCAGGAATTTTCGCCAAAACGTCCCTGGTTTTTAGCCGGTGGACTGACGCCCGAGAATGTGCAAATGGCGCTGGCCCAAGTCTCTCCTAATGGCATCGACCTCTCTAGTGGGGTAGAGCGGTCGCCGGGGGACAAAGACTTGGAAAAAGTGCGATCGCTATTTGCGCAAATTAGGCTGCTGGCTTCTTAGCCGGCTAGTTTTTTGGCTTATTTTTTTGGCTTATTTTTTGGCCTAGTTTCTAGCCTGGTTTTTTGGCCACCCAATACTTACTCATAAAGTAGTTGTAGGTTTCCACTTCTGTAAACCCAGCCGCTTTTAGACGAGCAACCAAATCGTCATCAATATAGTTGCGGTAGTAAGGCTCATGGAACATGGCTGGGAAGTTTTCCATCAGCGGTGCGAACTCGGGCGTGTCCATTTTTTGCACAGAGTCACAGATGACAAAAACGCCGCCAGGCTTGGTAACGCGAGCGGCCTCGTTGATGACGTTTTGACGAGCGTCAGCAGGCAGTTCGTGAAAGAGAAATGTGCTGGTGGTCGCTTCAAAAAACTCATCAACAAAGGGCAGCGCTTCGCCGTTGGCCTGAATGAGCTGAGCTGGGATATGGCACTTAATGTTCGCTAAATTTTCGTTGGCTTTGCGCAAATAAGCGGGCGAAAGATCTACGCCGTACAGTGAAACTTCGGGCATCGACTGATTAATCAAAGTCAGGCTGTTACCCGTACCACAGGCGATGTCTAGCACCTTTAGCGGCTGCGGCGAAATATCCGAGGAAAGCGGCATTTGACTCAGGTGCTGCTTGAGGGGGGCCAAAATGCGCCGACGCATAGGAGCAGCCGTGCCGTTGAAGAGAACTTCTACTTGGAGGTCGTACATGTTGGCCGAGGCATCGCTGAAGTAGCCGTCGGTTTGATGATGAAAGTTTTGGACGTAGTAGGCCGGATAGCCGTCGGTATTAATGTCCGCGCTGAAGTCCTGGTGGCGTTTGTTAGTAGCCCGATCCCAAATTTTAGGCAGGTCTACCCATAGCTCAGGGTAGTAGCGAAAGAAATCGTCCCAGCGGTTCTCGAATAGAGCGCTTTTAGGATAAACGCCGTTTTCTGCATCTTGCCAGTCGGCTGCTAATAGCTTTTCAATCCGGCTCTGAATCATCTGGAGCATCTTTGGATTGAGCGGGTTTGGCTCGCTGCGCTGGGTGGGAGAAAGCGCGTTGAGGAACCGAGTGCTGAGGGTTTTGTGGGCAAAGCCGAAAATTTGTTTGCTTTGTTGAAAGCCCTGGTAGGCAAGCTTAGTGAGGCCGTTGGGGGTAAAGGAGTCTGGCGTGAGCGTGTGGGTCATAGCGATTATGAGAGCCGCTTAAAAGATGGCGTAGTTTGTATGAAGTTATTTTTCTATTGTAAATAAAATATTACGAACGAGGTAGGGAGTTTTCTCTAAAAAATCGCAAAAATGCGATTGACTTTTGAAAGATGAGCCAGAGCTAAGGATACTGAAAAGCGTTGAAACACGAGAAAGCCGCCCGGTTAAGAGCGGCCTTTCACCGTTTTGCTTTTACTGTCTTGCTTTTACTGTCTTGCTTTTATTGTCTTGTTTTTACCGTCTTGCTTTCACTTTCCTAGCGGTAATCCGTAGATCGAATTGCCAGATCGAATTGCCGACTCTAAAGCTCAATCTACTTAATGAAGAGCATTTCTTCGTAGGTGGGCAGTGGCCACAGGTCGTCGGCAACCTCACCTTCTAAGGCGTCGGCGGCAGCGCGGACTTTGTTCATTTGGCTGCAAATGGTGTCAGCACAGAACTGCATGTGGTCTTCGCTAGTGCCGAAGTCGTGGCGAGCGATCAGTCCGTCTAACTCGTTGGCCACGTCGAGCAGCTCTTTGGTAAGGCCCGCTACTTTTTCGAGCTGAGCTTTGTCCATGCTGATGCCAACATCGCTGAGATTGGCGATCGCCCCGGCTGTTTCATTTAAGTACCGCAGCGCCGCAGGATAAATCAGCGTCTTCGCCATATCTACCATCAGTTTCGCCTCAACCTCAATCGAGAGGATGTACTGCTCGGCGTAAACCTCATAGCGGCTTTTTAGCTCAGTTTCGGACAGAACGCCCGTACTGGAAAATAGCTGCTTAACCAGGGGATCTTGCAGGTACGGCAGCGCGTCGGCGGTGGTCGGAATATTTTTCAATCCCCGCTGTTCAACGGCTTCTTGGTGCCATTCGTCAGAGTAACCGTTGCCCCCAAACACTGCCGCGCCGTGCTTTTCCATCACTTCTTTAAGCACTGCTTGAACCGTAGTGCCAATGTCATCGCCGGCTTGACTCTCAATTTGATCGGAAATCCAGTTGAGCGAGTCGGCCATCATCGTGTTAAGAGCAATCAGCGGACCAGAGACTGACTGACTAGAGCCAACTGCGCGAAACTCGAAGCGGTTGCCAGTAAAAGCAAATGGGGAGGTTCGATTGCGATCGCCCGCATCCTTCGTTAACGGCGGCAGCGTATCAACTCCCAAATGTATCTGACCCTTATAGCTAAAGCCCTTTAAGGCACCATCCTTAATCTGATTAAAAATGTCTTCTAGCTGGCTACCCAAATAGACAGACATGATGGCGGGAGGCGCTTCGTTCGCCCCTAGTCGATGGTCGTTACTGGCATTGGCAATCACCGCTCGCATTAACGGGCCATACAGGTGAACACCGCGAATAACCGCGCCGCAGAACGCCAGAAACTGAAGATTCTCCTCAGGGGTATCGCCCGGATCAAGCAAATTTCCCTGAGTCGCGTTACCAATTGACCAGTTAACATGCTTACCCGAACCATTGATACCGGCAAACGGCTTCTCATGCAGCAAGCAGATGAATCCATGCTCCTTGGCCGTATCGCGCAGCGTCGTCATAATCATCTGCTGATGATCGCTAGCAACGTTCGCAGATTCGTACACTGGCGCAATCTCAAACTGGCCAGGGGCCACTTCGTTATGGCGCGTTTTAGCAGGAATGCCCAGCTTGTACAGCTTTTCTTCTACCCCATGCATAAATGCCTGGACACGAGAAGGAATAGCTCCAAAGTAATGGTCATCGAACTGCTGACCCTTGGCCGGAGGGCGACCAAAGAGCGTCCGACCTGCCAGCAAGATATCGGGACGGGTGTTAGCAAAGTTCGAATCAATCAGGAAATACTCTTGCTCTGCGCCACAGCTAGAATTGACAGGGGCAACATCGCGATTGCCCAAGATCTTTAGAAGCCGACATGCCGCCTTATCAACGACTGAGATAGAGCGCAACAAAGGCGTTTTTTTATCGAGGGCTTCGCCCGTCCAGGAAATAAATACGGTAGGAATACACAGGGTTGCGCCCTGCTCAGTTTCGAGAATATACGCAGGGCTAGTAACATCCCAACCGGTGTAGCCACGAGCTTCAAAGGTGTCGCGAATACCGCCGTTAGGAAAAGAGGATCCATCTGGCTCGCCTTGAATGAGCAGCTTGCCTGCAAACTCAGAAATGACTTCGCCGTTGCTCTGAGGCTCAATGAAGGCATCATGCTTTTCAGCCGTTGCCCCGGTCAGAGGATAGAAGACGTGGGCGTAATACATTGCGCCTTTAGAAATGGCCCAATCACGCATTGCGCTCGCAACGTTGTCGGCGACGGAAGGGTCTAGCTTTTCGCCCGTTTGAATTGTTTTCTTCAGCGACTTGAAAACATCTTTAGGTAAGCTAGCTTGCATCTTATTTAGACTGAAGACGTTCGAGGCCCAGAGGTCTTCTAGCCTCTCAGGCGTTTTTACCTCAATCGGTTGCCGATTTGTGATTTCGTAAATTGCTTGAACGCGCGACTCGTTTCCAGTCATAGTCTATTTCCTAAGTGTTTCTAGTTCGGCTTTGAGGTTTGTGGAGCTTTGAGACTTAATTGAGACTTAATTTAGACTTAAATTGAAGCTACTTACTTTCAGGTCATGTCTGCAGATCGTTTTTCCATCGTATGAATAGCAAATAATAGATTTTGTATACGCCTATACCAAATGGCTAGCTAACCCATTAAAGTATCAAACAATTTATGTAGGGCTGTCTTTAATCTAGGACTGTCTTTATATGCAGATAACCGTTACGGGTTTGAATGCAACTAAAGAATGGAGCTGAAAACCTTTCGAGTAAAGTCAAATTGTAAACTTTTCCTTCGATAACTCATCTTCGACTAAGAAATCGGACGCGGCCAATTATTCGTCGTGGTATTGTTTATAGGATAATTAGTAGCCTATTTAGAACTGCTGAAGCCTTTTATTTGCCTGTCTTTTGGGCATCAGGTCTTGTGACCATTAATTAGGGTTTTTCAGCCTCTGGGAGAATTTCATGCAAGATACGGTCACCAGTTTAATCAGCAATTACGACACGACAGGCCGTTACCTGGATCGCAGTGCTATTGACTCGCTGCGGACGTACTTTACAACGGGAGCCAACCGGGTAAAAGTAGCCGCCATGATCAGCGCCAATGCTGCCGAGATTTCGAGAGAAGCTGGCAAGCAGCTATTTGAAGAGGTGCCCGAGCTGCTGCGCCCCGGTGGTAATGCCTATACCACTCGCCGCTATGCTGCTTGCCTGCGCGATATGGATTATTACCTGCGCTACAGCAGCTATGCGATGGTTGCCGGTAATGACGACGTGCTGATGGAGCGTGTGCTTCAGGGTCTGCGAGAGACTTATAACTCTTTGGGCGTGCCGATTGCGCCAACGGTGCAGGGCATTCAGATTATGAAGCAGAAGGTGAAGGATATGGCCTCTGATGCAGGCGTCACCGATGCGACGTTTATCGACCAGCCGTTCGACTTTATCTGCCGTGAAGTAAGCGAACTGAGCGTTTAGTTAGGCTTCGTTTGACAAGCTTAAGAACGAGTAAGTTTAAGAACAAGTAAGTTCGAGAACAAATAAGTTCAAGAACGATAAGTTCTAGAAAAGGAGTCTCTTTGTAGGCTTCTTTTTTTTGTTCTGCCGATTTGGGTAATGAATGGAGTCCTCATGTTGACGGATTTGGCGCTGGGAATTGACTTTGGCACTTCGGGCGCGAGGGCGATCGCCCTCAACTCCACCCACGAGATCGTCGCTGACTCCCGCCATGTCTTTACATCCTCTCAGGCGGACGATCCCATTGCCTGGCGTGGCGTACTCTATCAGCTGATCGAAGCTATTCCGCAGCGAAACCGTATTCAGCGCATTGCGATTAATGGCACCTCGGCGACGGTTTTACTCTGCGACGCTCAACAAAACCCGCTGACGCCTGCGCTGCTATACAACGACACTCGCGCTCGTTCTGCCCTTGCCCAGGTAGAATGCGTCGCGTCTGAGGGTAGCGCTACGCTGAGTGCAACCTCTAGTTTGACGAAAGCCCTATGGTGGTTTGAAACCTTGGAGATGGCTACTAAGTCGCAGGTTTCGCAGTTGGCGCATCAGGCTGACTGGCTAGCTGCTCAGCTACATGGGCAGGCACCTCAGAGCGATTATCACAACGCGCTGAAGCTGGGATATGACGTGCATCAATGCGCTTATCCTGATTGGTTGCTGGCTCTGCCGATGGCGTCCTGGTTGCCGGTAGTGACTGAGCCGGGAAGAGCGATCGCACCCATTTCTCCTATCATAGCCGCCGAGCTATCCTTGCCCACAACCTGTCAAATCTGCGCGGGCACAACCGACAGCATCGCCGCCTTCCTCGCTAGCGGCGCTGATCAGCCGGGCGAAGGCGTGACGTCGTTAGGCTCTACTCTGGTACTAAAGCTGCTGAGCCAGCGGTCTATAGACGATTCGACCTTCGGCGTGTACAGCCATAGACTAGGCGATTTGTGGCTAGCAGGTGGTGCTTCCAACACGGGCGGCGCAGTTCTCAAACGCTTCTTTAGCGCAGCGCAGATTGTCGATCTTAGTGCGCAAATAAATCCTGCCGTTCCTTGCTCGCTGGACTATTACCCACTCAACCGCCCTGGCGAGCGATTTCCTATTAACGATCCAGACTATTTGCCTCGGCTCGATCCGCGACCGGCTGAGGATAGAGCTTTTCTCCGTGGGTTGTTAGAGGCGATCGCCCGAATAGAAGTGGCAGGCTACCAAAAGCTGTTTGAGCTAGGCGGGCCAGCGGTGACGCAAGTTTATACGGCTGGGGGCGGGGCGAAAAATGAAGTGTGGCGATCGCTGCGTCAGCAAAAAATAGGCAAACCTGTGATCGCAGCGGCTCAAACTGAAGCGGCCTACGGCACTGCTTTACTCGCCCTGAATGGTTTGACGGCGTTTAAACGCACAAAATCCTCACCAGGATAGCTTTGAGGAAACCCGATGAGGATCTGTTTTTGATCGCGATCGCTCAATTTGCTTGGCCGCACACTTGGCCGCGTACTTAGCCGCCTAACTGGTCGCCACGGCGATATTGCATGTAAGCTGCCACAAAAAGGCCCAATAGCGTAACGGGAATCAGCCCTAAAACAATGCCAGATAGTAGAGGCTCTACCACGGTAATTCTCCTTTTTTCTTTGACTTAAGTTACCTAATCTTAAAGGGAAATGAGGCCAGAGACAAAGATATCTTTTGAGGCGATGACTGAGGCGATGACTGAGAGGATGGCTGAGGCAGTGGTAAAGCCACTCCTTAGCGTATTGCCTGACCTAACTCTAATGTTACGAAGTCAAACAGATCTTAAGATGAGCGAAAAGATCCTCGAAAGATCTCTGAAAAGCATTTGAGGTATCGTTTTTAGGACATCTCATCCTTCTGGGCGGTGTCTGAATGCAACGCTATAGGCTGTCAACATACCGACTTGGCTTGTTTAATTCTCTGAAAAAATCTTAAGATATGTATAGCTAACGGATCTGTTGCGAGAAACTTGTTTGTGTCAATAGACAGTGTGCAAAAAGACGCCGTACAAGAAGCGGTGCGAAACCAGGTGCTAGAAGATCAAAGCGGTTCAGAGCAGGTTATGCAGGTCAGCGTGACCAATCCGCTGCTGCGGGCCTCGGTGATTGTCATGGCGATGCTCACCGCCTTTGTCCTCACCTTTTGGGGAATGCACTCCATGCAGACAAGCGATCCTTACGCGCAGAGTGTGCTGCAGCTCTCAGGCAATCCAGACAGAGGCAAAGACATATTTACCCTAAACTGTGCGACCTGTCATGGTTTAGAAGCCGCAGGTGAGGTGGGGCCGAGCTTAAGCGGCGTTTCTGAGCGCAAGTCTAGAGTGGCGCTGATTGAGCAGGTTATTAGCGGTCAGACGCCGCCGATGCCTCAGTTTCAACCCAATGAGAAAGATATGGCCGATCTGCTGAGCTTTTTAGAGACGCTGTAGTTGAGATGTTTTCCTGGTCGACTAGTCGCGAGTGGTATGGTCAGCGATTTGCTGTTCGGAGCGCGGCCAGATGAAGCCGTTTTTTTGCTTAAGCCATCCTTGCTTTTGATAAAAAGGTTCTTTGCCCACGGCTGAAATCAGCGTGGTGAAAATAAAGCCCTCGGACGCATCTTTTAGCTCGCAGAGTATTTTGCGGCCAATGCCTTTGCCCTGAAACTCTGGCGAAACGACCAAATCGACCACCATGGCATAGAACTCTCCATCGTCGAGGGTTCTACCGCAGGCCACGACTTTCTCCTTGTACAGCGCGAATCTGACATGCGTGCTGCGATTGAAGGCACGGCGCAAAGCCTTGGGATCTCGATGGCTCCAGCTAACCGTGCGAAAAAGATTAGAGACCTGATCCCAGTTAATGTTTTCTGTGCTGTGGCTGTACTTAATTTCCATTTTGAAATGGGGCTTCGGTGAGCTGATCTCTGGACTGTATCAGCCGTTGCAATCTTATCTTCTGCGGCTCTGTCCGTTGTCGTTCTCATTTGCCACGCAGCTTCACAGTCTTTGTCTAGAAAGCGGTGACTTCCACAAATGCGCTGGAGTTGCCGACGCTGGCTTCCTCTGGTGAGGCGTTGTGCCGCAACATCATTTGACTAGCGATGAGTACCAACAGTAATCCTATAAAAGGAACAGAAGCAACCCTACACAACAAGCTCGCCCACACTCTATCTGGCGTTGATTTAAACATGACAATTTTTGCCTATCTTGATATATGTCTATTCTGAGGAAGACGGCTCATGTCAGTAGAGTTCTGCATGACATCTTTGAAGGTGGTCAGGTCAAGATCTGCCGGGTCGAGATCTGCGGCAGTTGATCCTGCGAAAGATGTTAATTTGTCGGTACTAACCTTAGCGGCCTTTTCCTTCAGGCTGTAAATTGGGATCTCGTTGCTGCTCATTCGCTGCTTTATGTCTAGCGCTGCCTACAATTCGAGTTCTTTGGGTTGGCAGGTGCGCCAGGGAATACAGAGGTTTCTGGAGTGGGCTGAATATCGGGCTTCTCAGGCGGACGTTGATTTGCCGGACTGGAACTGGCCAGATTGGAATTTGCCGCCGGAAGTGGGGCAGATACTGTTTTGGAGTGGGGTGGCGGTGGTCGCTATCTGGCTGGGTTGGCTGTTGTTTCGCGCCCTAGAACCGGTGGTAGCGCAGTGGCTAACGCAGGGGCAAAAATGGGTAAGGCTAGGCGGCGATCGCACCTCGTCGGTTGATGAAGTTCATAGCGCTCAGTATTGGTGGCAGCAGGCCCAGATTGACGCGCAGCAGGGCCAGTATGGGGACGCTTGCAAAGCGCTGTATAGGGCAACATTACAGCAATTACACGATAGTCAGCGGTTGCTGCACCAGTCTAGCCGCACCGATGGCGAGTACTTGGAGAAATTGAGTCAGGATCGCCCGTTGCCGCGCCCCTACCAGTTGCTGATTGGCACGCACGAACGGCTGGTATTTGGTCGGGCGATCGCCTCGGCTGAAACCTTCCAGCGCTGCTGCCAAGCCTATGAGGAGCTGCAAAAGCAATGACGGCTGCGGGTTCTAATAATACGACTAATCAATCTAATCAGGGCGGTACGGCTCGTCGTCGCTATTGGATAATCGGCATTTTAGCTGTGCTAGTGCTGGGATTTTTTTTGCTGGTGGGTGCGCCCGCTAGCAATCGAATAGATACGGGATCTACCTGGGGAAAGGCTCCCGATGGCTATGGGGCTTGGTATGCCTATATGGAAGCGCAGGGCGCACCGATTAAGCGCTGGCAGCGGCCAATTTCTGAGTTGGTAGAACAGGCTAAAGACAATTCTCGGCGATCGCCTGCGACTGTCATTCGAGTGATGCCACCTGCGATCGCAGACAGCGGTTCTAGCGGTTGGCAAGCGGGCCTTACCGACTGGCTAAACCGGGGCGATCGCCTCATCGTTTTGACCCAAGAGGGGTCGATAACAGCAGCTAACTTCTCAACCCAGCTCGATTCAAAGACGGGCCAGGTCACCATTGAAACGCGCCGCCGCCACAAACTACGCGATCGCGATCTGGTACCGTACGACCAACAGGGGCAAGAAATTAGCTTTAACCCAAATTTATCGAGCGCCCTTGAGGTACAGACTCCCACCGACGCGCTATTAGTCGATCAGTATGGCGCGGTGGTTTGGCGGCCAATCGATCAGCCGAATGTCATTTTGTCTACCACGCCCTTTATTGCGGCCAATGCTTATCAGGAAGCTCCTGGAAACTTCGCCTTTTTGGCTGATTTGGCCCGTGAGGCGCAAGGGTCGATTTGGGTGGATGAATATCTGCACGGCTACAAAGATCGCGATGTGGTCGTTGAAGAAGTGGCGGGCACCTGGCTGGGATATCTGGCAAAAACGCCGCTGATATTGGCGGCGGCTCAGCTAGGCGTTATTTTGCTGGTAGTGCTGGTGGCACAGAATCGGCGGGTGGGGTTGAGGCGATCGCTCTCCACTCCCCAAGTCAACAACAGCGAAGCCTACATCAAGGCGCTAGCGGGCGTGTTACATAAGGCGAACAATCAGGATTTTTTGGTAGAAACACTCACTCGCGCCGAACAGAAATCGCTTCAGCGAGCCTTAGGACTAGGTGATGCAGCCGTTTCTTTTGAGGCGCTGCAAGTGGCCTGGCAGCAGGTAACGGGGCGCAGCGCTGAGGAACTAGCTGTGCTGCAGCAAGCTAAACCTAGAAGTCAGTCGGCGCTGCAAACCTGGCTGCGGCAGCTTCAGTCTTTGCCGGTTAAGGCCAGTCGAAAAGCCAGTCAAAAGGCCAGTCGAAAAGCCAGTCAAAAGGCCAGTTAAAACGTCAGGCACACCAGCCCGTTTCCTGACGCAAATGCCGCAGATTGGGTAAATAAACGTTAAAGCCGCTTCAATGGCTAAGCTTCAATAACTAATGAGTAGGAAGATATCTGTTTATGAATGAGCTGCAAGCGAGCCTGAGTCGAATCAGTCAGGCGGTGAGCCAAGTGGTGGTGGGGCAGCAGGCGCTGGTAAATCAGCTTTTGGTGGCGCTGTTAGCGGATGGGCATGTGATTTTGGAAGGCGTGCCAGGAACAGGAAAAACGCTGCTGGTGAAGGTGATGTCTCAGCTATTGCAGGCGGATTTTTGCCGGGTGCAGCTAACGCCGGATATTTTGCCATCAGATATTTTGGGCACTAACGTGTTCGATCTCAATACCCGTGACTTTACGCTCAAAAAGGGGCCGGTGTTTACGGAGGTGCTGTTGGCAGATGAGATAAACCGGACACCGCCGAAGACGCAGGCGGCGCTGCTAGAGGCCATGGAGGAGCAGCAGGTAACGCTAGATGGAACGAGCTATGCGCTGCCAGATTTATTTTGGGTGGTGGCGACGCAAAACCCGCTGGAGTACGAGGGCACTTATCCGCTGCCGGAGGCGCAGCTAGATCGCTTTTTGTTCAAGCTGGTGGTGAATTATCCGACGCCGGAGGCTGAGAAGACGATGTTGCTGAATGCGCAGGCGGGATTTGAGGCAAAGCGATCGCAGCTTTCTAAACTTCAGGCCGTAACGACAGCGGCTGAGATTCTTCAGGTGAGGGCAGCGGTGAAACAGGTAACGGTGCAGTCGCCTGTGCTGGATTACTTGCTGGCGCTGGCTCAGAAAACGCGATCGCACCCCGATTTAGAAGTGGGCGCATCGCCTCGAGCCGTGGTGCAGTGGCTGCGAGCGGCTCAGGCTTATGCTTGGCTGCGTGGTCAAAATTACGTTTCGCCGGATGATGTTAAGGCGGTAGCAACGCCGCTGTTAAGGCACCGATTGCTGCTAGGAGCAGAGGCGCAGCTTGATGGACTAGCAGCGGATGACGTGATTCGTGGGCTGCTAGAAAGCGTTCCGGTACCTCGCTAAGGCTTTCTATTAAAGCTTTCTATTAAAGCTTTCCAAAAGAGAAGATTATGCTGCCAACTCAAAGAACTTATGGGCTGCTAGTTGCCGGTGGGGCGGTGGCGACACTGCTGGCTAATTTTGCAGATGGATCGGATCGGTTTTCGCTGGCGCTGCTGACGCTGTTTTGCTTTGACGGGGCGGTTTTGGGTGCGATGCTGTGGGATGGCTGGCGGGTGCGCGCTCGGCGAGCGAGTATTTCGCGCATACCCTTGCAGCGGCTGTCGATTGGTCGAGATAATTTGGTGGAGCTGATTGTGGCCTCTGAGAAGGCAGCCGAGCTGCTGATCTATGATCGCTATCCGGCGGAGTTCAAGGGCGATGAAATGCCGCTGCGGACAGTGGTGGCAGCGGAGACTCAGGCGAACTTGACCTATACGGTAAAGCCGGAGCAGCGCGGGGAATATGCCTGGGGAGACTTGGAGGTGCGGCAGCGGGGGCCGCTGAAATTGGCCTGGGGACAGTGGCGGATTCCGGCAGCGCAAACGGTGGCGGTGTATCCAGATTTAATGGGGCTACGGCAGCTTTCGATTCGGCTGGCGATGCAGGCAACGGGGACGCTGAAGCAGAAGCGGCGGCTAGGGGTAGGCACTGAGTTTGCGGAGCTGCGGGAATACGACGTAGGAGACGATCCGCGCTTTATTGACTGGAAGGCGACGGCGCGGCGAAGTCAGCCTTTGGTGCGGGTGCTGGAGCCAGAGCGGGAGCAGACGCTGATTATTTTGCTGGATCGAGGCCGGTTGATGACGGCGCAGGTGCAGGGGTTGGCGCGGTTTGATTGGGGGCTAAATGCGACCTTGTCCTTGGCGTTAGCGGGAATTAGTCGAGGCGATCGCGTCGGCATTGGCGTATTTGATCGCACGATGCACACCTGGATGCCTCCGAAGCGAGGGCAGGCTCATTTGCGGCAGATGGTGGAGCGGTTAACGCCCGTGCAGCCGGATTTTTTGGAGTCTGATTATTTGGGCGCGGTAACGCAGGTGGTGCGATCACAGCATCGACGGGCGTTGGTGGTGGTGATTACGGATGTGGTGGATCGAACGGCGTCGGCTGAGCTGCTGTCTGGATTGATGCGGCTGCGATCGCGGTATTTACCCTTTTGTGTGACGCTGCAAGATCCGGTCATGAATCAGCGGGCGCAGGCGGTATCGGCGGATGTGGCAGAAGGCTACGAGCGAGCAGTAGCCATTGATTTGATAGCGCAGCGACAGGTGGCGTTAGGGCTGCTGAAGCGAAGTGGGGTGTTAGTTTTAGATGCGCCAGCCGATGGGGTGACGGATGCCCTGGTTGCAGAGTATTTGAAAATTAAGGCGCGATCGCAGCTATAACCGGGCGTTTGCGGCGACAGTACTGCACCAAGACCACAAAAATGGCGGTGCCGAGCAGGTACTTGAGTTCGTTAGGAAGCCAGGGTTGAGGGGAGATGAAGCCTTCGAGGATGCCAGCGATGATGAGCATAGGAATAATGCCATAGACGAGTTTGGCAGCTCGAAGGGCATGGATTTTTAGGGCATCAATGCGGCGATATTGGCCGGGCATCAGAATGGCCTTGGCAAGTAGGAGGCCCGCGCCGCCCGCGAAGAAAATGGCGGGGAGTTCTAAGGCCCCGTGGGGCAAAACGAAGGCCCACAGGTCGTAGGCTAGATTAACTTGAGCCACCAGAGCAGAGACGCAGCCAATCATCAGGCCGTTGAAGACGAGCAGGTAGAGAGTGAAAGCTCCTGGCGGCGTGATGGTGGGAATGGCGGGCTGGTAGGTGGTGACGCCGCCGATGATGGTGAGAAGAGAGACGGTGATGTTATTAATCATGATGCTGCTGGAGGCAACGGGTTCTACGCCGAGAAT
>JBBSOB010000084.1:0-16506 GCA_038260205.1 Phormidesmidales cyanobacterium | reverse complement strand
TAGCTCGATTACGTCTGGCAAAATCGACCAGGGCACTACGTAGGCCGTCGCCACGCCAAAGCCCACGATCGCACATAGCCCAAACATAATATTGTCCTGATCGGGCTGTAGGAAAAACAGCGCAACTTGCACCAAAATCCAAACGCCTGATCCCAAGAAATAGAGATTTTTTTTGCCTACTCTACGACTGAGCGCCGCACAGACAAACATCATCGCCACCGTTACAACCTGCACAACCACCGCAGGCAAACTCTCGCTGACGCCCATCCAATATTTAGCGTAGTAAGGAATAATGGTCGCCGTAATCTGCAATGCCAGCCAGGAGAACAGATAAATGCCAACTACAAACAGAAATGGCTTATTGCTCGCCACTATTTTAAGCTGAGCGAAAAAAGACTCGTTGGGCGTATCGGCGATCGCACTCAAATCTCCTCCCATTGCCTTCGCTTTAGCCTGCGCATAGCCAAACGTGCCAAAAATGCACCAATAAATCGACAAAATCGAAATCACCCCGCCGAGAATTCCCAGCACCATATATCGCTGAGTTGCATCCGGAATCAGCGCCCCAGACACGCCCGCCGCCACCAAAATCAAAACCCCGCCCGTCACCGAAAACGCCAGTCGAAACGAAGTCAAAGACGTGCGCTCGTCATAGTCTTGGGTCATCTCAGCCGTCAGCGTGGTGTACGGCAAATTGGTCGTCGTAAAAAAAATCTGAAAAATCGTGGTGACCGCTACGTAGTAGGCAAACAGCGTCCACTGATTTTCAAATCCCGGCACAATCCAGATAAAAAAGTAAGATAGCCCAAACGGAATCGCCGTCAAAAACATCCAGGGGTAGCGCCGTCCCCAACGCGTGTTAGTGCGATCGCTCATCATCCCCACCAGCGGATCGTTCACCGCGTCCCAAACCTTTCCGACGGCCAGCACCGAACCTGCAATCACCGGCCGCATCCCCACCACATCCGTCAGAAAAAATAGCAGAAAGAACGCCAGAAACTGAGAAGTTAGCCCCGCGCCAAAGTCACCCGCGCCGTAAGCTAGCTTCACCGGCAGCGTCAGCTTCGGGGCAGGATAATTCATCTTAGCCGGGGGAATCGCATCCGAAGGCAAATCCGCATTAGACTCAGACATCGTAAGAACCTTGTATAAATAGATAACTAGGAAAGATAACTAAAATAAAAACGCGATCGCGCTATGGCAGAGCTTCACATATCCTGGTCAGATTATCATCAAGACATCGAACAGTTGGCCCTGATGGTACACCGCTCCGGCTGGGAATTTAACCAAATTGTGTGTCTTGCCAAAGGTGGCCTCCGCATCGGCGACATCATTTGCCGTATCTCCAACCAACCTTTAGCCATTCTGTCGACCGCCTCCTACGGCGGCGAAGGCAACCGCACCCGAGGCTCCATCACCTTTTCTCGAGATCTCAGCATGACCACCGCCAACCTCGGCTCCCGCATTCTTTTGGTAGATGACCTAGTAGATTCCGGCCAAAGTCTCAAGCGCAGCATCTCCTGGCTGCACCACAAATACGGCTTCTACATTGACGAGATTCGCACAGCAGTACTCTGGCACAAAGACTGCTCCGTCATCACCCCCGATTACGCTCTGCACTACCTCAAAGACAGTCCCTGGATTCATCAACCCTTCGAACGCTATGAAGAAATGGACTGGGCCACGCTAGAAAAAGCGCGATCGCAATAGACGATTCAGCTAAATAACTGTAAATTGCTATACAGATAGGTCGTCATTTAGGTCGTAATCCAATCCCTCTGAATTAGTATCTGTGAGTACTCCGCCCAATCAAGATATTCCCGCTGCACGACGGCAATCCTCTACAGCGGCTCCCGCTACGCCAGTTGTCGTTCAAAAGCAACGCGGCCACTGGGGAAAAGCCTTTGGAATATTGAGCCTGATTGCGATCGCCATTCTCTGCATCTGGCAACGGCAGTCCATCAGCCAGCAAACCGCCCTCCAAGCCCAGCGCCTGCAAAAAGCCATCCACCCACGCGATCGCTCCGCCAACGCCCAGGCAACTCGGCTCGATGCCAACTCATCTAGTCAGTCCCTTCCGGTTTCAGCCACCGATCGTCTCTCTGTCACCCCGTCAAAAGGCTCACCCGATCATCTGCTCAATCACCGCCGGTATGCAGAAGCCGACCCTACCGACCTCGTTCCCCTCGACCCCAGCAGCCAGCTCAAGCTTCAGCGCCCCGCCCAAATTGCCGTCAGCGAGATGATGGCCCAGGCCAGATCCGAAGGCGTCCAACTGGGCGTTGCCTCGGCCTTCCGCTCCGTCGAAGATCAAACCCATCTCTTCTTTGATGTCAAAGCCGAACGGGGCCAAAACTCCAAAACCCGTGCCGAAGTCAGCGCCCCTCCTGGCTACAGCGAACACCACACTGGCTACGCCGTAGACTTCATCGACGAGAGTGAACCTAACACCAACACCGAAGAAAGCTTTGAAAATACATCAGCCTACCAATGGCTAAAGCAAAACGCCCCGGCCTACAGCTTTGAAATGTCTTTTCCTAAAGCGCCCAATTCCCTCGTTAGCTACGAACCCTGGCACTGGCGCTACGTCGGCGATCAAAAAAGTTTAGAGTTGTTCTACGAGGAGCAAACGCCAGCGCCCTCATCAACCAGCCAGCTAGCACCCACCCCATGAACCCTACAACGCTAAACCTGCTATCTGTTTCCGTCTTTGCTTTCGTACTGCTGAGCCTGGTCGGGCCACTTTTTAACATCTCGCCCGGCGTTGTGGCTACTTTTACCACGGCGATCGCAGGCGCCTTTGCTCTAGATCGCTTCGTAGCCAAAGGCGTCGGCGGTAACCTGCTCATCGACATAGTCTCCGGCCAATCCTCAGACTACCGTCAGCGCATCATCCATCACGAAGCCGGTCATTTTCTAGTCGCTCACCTGCTGGGCATCCCCGTTCAAAGCTACACTCTTAGCGCCTGGGAAGCGCTTAAAGCCGGACTCCCCGGACTAGGCGGCGTTGTCGTCAACACCGAGCTAGGGCAAGAAGCCAAGGCCAAAACAGACGCTGTTTCCAGCCGCCAGCTCAACCAGTACTGCATTATCTCAATGGCAGGTATCGCTGCCGAAAATCAAACCTATGGCAACGCCCAAGGCGGTCAAGACGACAAATTTCGTCTGAAGCAGCTCTGGCAGCAGATCCCACCCGATACTAGAGCCACCGCCAATCCAGAAACCCAAACCCGCTGGGCGCTCCTCCAAGCCCAAACCCTCATTGAACAGCAGCAACCCGCCTATGCCGCCCTGGTCACCGCCATGACTCAACGTGAGTCCGTCGAAGACTGCATCCAGCAAATCGAATCCAACCGCACCCCATCAGAGCCAGCCGCATCCGAGTCATAAATCGCTCAACAGGTTTTTCTGACAGGCATTCTATACAGATACTTGAGAGTGCAGATACTTGAGAGTGCAGATACTTGAGGGCACAAACACTTGAGCGTAAATCCTTTTTAGAATCAGTCATATCTGTAGCGCCTAACCTTGAGGTGCTGTAAGTAAGATCACGAGATTTTGAATGACTTTTCAGAGTTGATTGCATAATCTTGAGGCCGTTGAGGTCACGAAACCTGCGAGAGTATGGCAACATTGATCAAATCTGGAGAACTGAATCGTCCTCACCGCCTATTAGTCCTATGTCTGTTTCTAAAGAAAGTCCCTTATCTTCTCAAATACCGGTGCTCAGCGGTGCCGACATTCGCCGGAAGTTTCTAGAATTTTATCAAGCTAGAGGCCACAAGGTTCTCGACAGCGCGTCGCTCGTCCCAGAAGACCCGACCGTGCTGTTAACGATTGCGGGCATGCTTCCCTTTAAGCCGATTTTTCTGGGACAGCGCACCGCTGACTTTAATCGGGCTACCTCCGCTCAAAAATGCATTCGCACGAACGACATTGAAAACGTAGGTCGCACCGCTCGCCACCACACGTTTTTTGAGATGCTGGGCAACTTCAGCTTTGGCGACTATTTTAAAAAAGACGCGATCGCCTGGGCCTGGGAACTTTCCACTCAAGTGTTCAAACTCCCTCCCGAGCGCATCGTTCCCAGCGTTTTCCGCGAGGATGACGAAGCCTTTGCCATCTGGCGCGATGACATCGGCATCGATCCACAGCGCATTATCCGCATGGACGAAGCCGATAACTTCTGGACATCTGGCCCCACTGGCCCCTGCGGCCCCTGCTCCGAGCTGTACTACGACTTCCATCCCGATCGCGGCAACGACAATATCGATCTAGAAGACGACAGCCGCTTCATTGAGTACTACAACCTAGTATTCATGCAGTACAACAAAGACGCAGACGGCAACCTCACTCCTTTGCAAGCGCAAAATATTGACACCGGACTAGGACTAGAGCGCTTAGCTCAAATTCTGCAGGGCGTTCCTAACAACTACGAAACCGACCTGATTTTTCCCCTGATCCAGCGGGCAGCCGAGATTGCCAACTTGGACTACGAGCAAGCAGACGAGGCGCAGAAAGTATCGCTTAAGGTTATTGGCGATCATGTTCGCGCGGTGATGCACATGGTGGCTGATGGCATTAGTGCCTCTAACGTAGGCCGAGGCTACATATTGCGTCGTCTGATTCGTCGCGTCGTTCGCCACGGTAGGCTGTTAGGCATCGACCGGCCCTTTACAATCGACATTGCAGACGCCTCGATTGCGCTTTCAGAGGCGGCGTATCCAGTCGTTAGGGCGCGAGAAACCGCAATTAAAAACGAACTAGAGCGCGAAGAAATTCAGTTTCTAAAAACGCTAGAGCGAGGAGAAAAACGGTTGGCAGATATTTTGGCCAGCCAGCCTCAAAAAGTATCTGGCCAAGATGCGTTTGAGCTGTACGACACCTACGGCTTTCCACTGGAACTGACTCAAGAAATTGCCGAAGAAAGTGGGATCGCGGTTGATGAGGCAGGCTTCAACGCCGAAATGAAGCAGCAGCGTCAGCGATCTAAAGACGCCCATGAAACGATTGATCTCACCGTTCAAGGCAGTCTTGATACGCTGGCCGAAAAAATCGACTCCACTCAGTTCGTTGGCTACGAACAGTCCGATAGCGACAGTCAAATTGAAGCGGTCTTGGTCGATGGCGAATCGGTACAGCAGGCAAAAACCGGCTGTGACGTGCAGGTTGTTCTCAACACAACGCCTTTCTACGCTGAGTCGGGCGGTCAGATTGGCGATCGCGGCTATCTCTCGGGAGAAAGCTCTGTCGTCCGCATCGAAGATGTGAAAAAAGAAGGCAGCTTCTTTGTCCACTTTGGCAAAGTAGAACGCGGCACCTTGTCAGTGGGCGATCGCATTAGCGCCAAAATAGATCGCGCCTGCCGTCGTCGCGCCCAGGCCAATCATACCGCCACCCACTTGCTACAGGCCGCGCTTAAGTCGCTCGTAGATGACAGCATCTCTCAAGCCGGTTCCCTGGTAGATTTCGACCGCCTGCGCTTCGACTTTCACGCGCCCAAAGCCCTGACGCCTGAGCAGCTTCAGCAGGTTGAAAAGCAGGTCAACACCTGGATTGCCGAAGCCCACAGCGCCGATGTTCAAACCATGCCCATTGCTGAAGCCAAAGCCAAAGGGGCCGTCGCGATGTTCGGCGAAAAATACGGCGACGAGGTGCGCGTCATCGACTATCGTGGCATTTCGATGGAACTTTGCGGCGGTACGCATGTAGGCAACACCGCTGAGATTGGCGTGTTCAAAATTATTTCCGAAACCGGGGTCGCGGCGGGCATTCGCCGGATTGAAGCGGTGGCAGGGCCAGCCGTTTTGGATTATTTAGAGGTGCGCGATCGCATTGTGCGCGAGTTGAGCGATAGATTCAAAACCAAACCTGAAGACATCAGCGATCGCGTCACCAGCTTGCAAAGCGAACTCAAAACCGCCCAAAAAGAACTATCGGCTCTCAAATCCGAACTGGCCCTGTCCAAATCAGACCAGTTCCTAAGCCAAGCGGAAACCTTTGGCGACACCCCGGTTATTGTTGCCAACCTGGAGTCCGTAGAACCCGAGGCTCTCAAAGCCGCCGCCGAACGTCTGCTGCAAAAGCTGGGCCAGGGGGCAGTCGTACTCGGCTCCGTCCCCGAACCCGGCAAAGTCAGCCTGGTTGCCGCCTTCAGCAAGCCTGTCATCGGGAAAGGACTGCAAGCCGGTAAATTCATCGGTGCGATCGCCAAACTGTGCGGCGGCGGCGGCGGCGGCAGACCCAACTTTGCCCAAGCCGGTGGCCGCGACGAATCGAAGCTGCCCGAAGCCCTAGAAGTTGCTAAGTCGCAGCTCAAAGCGGCGCTGAAGTAGCCAGCTAAAAATGCGGGCTAAGTAAAAGAGATATGACTAGCGAGCGTTGGATATATTCGGGCGTTGACTAGTCATTTTTTTTGATGTTCTAGAAAAGTCATCGCTTAAACCAAGCTGCAACAACTTTCGCGCTATACTTCAACACGGTTTAGCTCATCGCGAATTGCCAAAGTACATAGGAAGATTCATGCCCTCTCCATCCGCCAAAATCATCTACACCCTCACAGATGAAGCCCCTGCTCTGGCGACATATTCTTTCCTTCCTATCGTCAAAGCCTTCACCCGCTCAGCCAACATCGGGGTAGAAGCCAGCGACATTTCCCTAGCAGGCCGCATTCTCGCTAACTTTCCCGAAAACCTAACGCCCGCGCAGCAAAAACCCGATGCCCTTACGCAGCTCGGAGAACTCGCCCAAACGCCAGAAGCCAACATTATTAAGCTACCTAATATCAGCGCTTCTATCCCTCAACTCGTTGCGGCTATTCAAGAGCTACAGGCCAAAGGCTACAACATTCCTAGCTATCCCGCCGACCCTCAAACAGAGGCCGAAGTCGCCCTTAAAAAACGGTACGCCAAAGTCTTAGGCAGCGCCGTCAATCCCGTTTTGCGCGAGGGCAACTCTGATCGAAGAGTCGCAGATGCCGTGAAAGAATACGCCCAAAAGCATCCCCACAAAGTCGGCGATTGGAGTGAAAGCTCAAAGTCTCACGTTGCTCACATGGACAGCGGTGATTTCTACGGTAGCGAAAAATCTGTTGTCATTGAGAAAGGCGGCAGCGTTAGCATAGAGCTAGTACAATCTGATCAAACAATTGTTCTAAAAGCAAAAACGCCTGTTCTCGCCGACGAAATTATAGACGCTGCCGTGATGAGCGTTGGCGCGCTACGAGACTTTTATGAGGGTGCGATCGCCGCGGCAAAATCAGCAGATATTCTGCTTTCTCTTCACGTTAAGGCGACCATGATGAAGGTTTCCGATCCGATTCTATTTGGTCATGCCGTCACTATTTACTACAAAGATGTTTTCAATAAGTATGCTGACACTTTTGCAACTTTAGGCGTAAATCCTAATAACGGCATTGGCGACGTATATGCCAAAATTAAAACCCTTCCAGCAGACCAACAAGCCGCCATCGAAACAGATATCCAAGCGGTTTATAAGACGCGCCCACCACTAGCAATGGTCAACTCCGACAACGGTATTACCAATCTGCACGTACCTAGCGATGTCATTATCGACGCCTCTATGGCCGCTGCGATTCGTACCTCTGGCCAAATGTGGGGCGCAGACGGCAACCCTCACGATACCAAAGCGATGATTCCTGACCGCTGCTACGCCTCCATGTATCAGGCCTGCATTGAGTTCTGCCAGGAGAAAGGAGCCTTTGACGTTAGAACCATGGGCAGCGTTGCTAATGTAGGCTTGATGGCCAAAAAAGCTGAAGAATATGGATCTCACGATAAAACCTTTGAGATTCCAGCCGATGGCACCGTTCGCGTAGTCGATGACTCTGGCCAGACCCTAATAGAACATCAGGTCGAAAAGGGCGACATCTGGCGCATGTGCCAAACCCAAGATATTGCCATTCGAGACTGGGTAAAGCTAGCCGTAAACAGAGCCAGTGTTACCGGACTGCCTGCTATTTTCTGGCTGGACAAAAATCGCGCTCACGATGCCAACATCATTGCCCAGGTGAACCAGTATCTCGCCGATCACAATACGGTCGGGCTGGACATTCAGATTTTGCCACCGGTCGAAGCCATGCAGTTTACCTGCGATCACATCAAATCTGGCAAAGACGTTATCTCCGTCACCGGCAACGTTCTGCGAGACTATCTCACCGATCTCTTTCCCATTTTAGAGCTAGGCACCAGCGCCAAAATGCTTTCTATTGTTCCTTTGCTAGCAGGCGGCGGGCTGTTTGAAACGGGCGCGGGCGGATCTGCGCCAAAGCATGTGCAGCAGTTTGTTCAAGAAAATCATCTGCGCTGGGACTCGTTAGGAGAGTTTTTAGCCTTAGCCGTTACGTTAGAAGAACTTGGCAGAAAGACCAACAACGACAAGGCGCTCGTGCTCGCCCAAACCCTTAACCAAGCCACCAGCGAGCTATTAGATAAAGACAAATCTCCCTCCCGCAAAGTTAACGAGCTAGACAATCGCGGCAGCCACTTCTATTTAGCGCTCTATTGGGCGCAGGCACTTGCACAACAAGAGCAAGATTCTGAACTAAAAAACACTTTTACACAGCTAGCGCAACAGCTTAGCCGTAACGAAGCTATCATCGTCGCAGACCTTAGCGCCGCCCAAGGACAGCCGGTAGATATCGGTGGATATTATTTAACCGACGCCGAGAAGACTCGGCAGGCGATGCGACCGAGCGCGGTGTTTAATGAAGCGATCGCCACGCTTTCCCAGCAGCTACAGCCTCACTGACGGCACCATCACCGGCGACACAATCACCGGCGACACAATCACCGACTACACAGTCACCGACTACAAGCTCACTCGCACAGCTAACCACCCGCCAGCCGCCGCCGATGCTCCAGAGGTCAATAGACTAATGAACAGCCACCAGAGGGCGATCGCCACCTGATGACGTACCTGCTCGGCCTTCTCCTGCAAAGCTTGAGTTGCCAGCTCACTCTGTCGCTGAAAGCCGTCTTGAACATTTTCTATGGCCTCAACAAATTTCTGTTTAGCCGGTGCCAGCATCTCATCTAAATTCAATCGCTCATCCAACTCAGAAATCGCGTCTTTAACGGGGCTTAAAACATCGTCACTCACTAAATGGGTCAATGAATGAACCGCAGATTGAACGCCCTGCCACTGTTCTGAGCTGTGGGTTTCTAGCTGTGCCTTAATTTGAGGCAGCGTTTCTATCGTCGATTGCCAAGCATCAGAAAGACCGCTAGTAATAACTTGAACATCTGCCGGTTTAAGATCTTTACGATGTACAATCACCTGTTGCCAAAAATCAGCCCCTAGCTCAGGTAGCTTATCTACGGGAATAGACTGCGCGGTCGCTGTTAATATCCGGCTTGCGTCTTGAACAATCTCCTCCGGTTTAGAAGCAAGATCCTGACGCTGAAGATATTGGCCCAGCTGATGAGTTAAGTGCTGTCCCCAGTCTTGAGAGCTATCAGCCGCTCTATCTACCCAGCGCCTGGGATACTTAATTAGGGCATTACCTTTTGTTTTAATCAACGCCAACAAATCGTTTTTGACCGAAACCGGAACGCGAAGAGACGCTATCAGTCTGCCAGGATCTATACTTTGAGAAAGACCACCTTGAGAAAGACCATCTTGAGAAAGATTTACCGAGCTGACAATAGCAGACTGAACCTGTTGAAAAATTTCATCTTTAAACGCTGCTAAATTCGCGTCCGACCAGTCAACCGAATGCAGGTAGTCCGTTACCTTGCGAGAAAGTGAGTCTGTAGAAGAGTCTATTTTATTTTTTGTTCGAGCCTCAGCTATGGCCCCATTCAACGATTCAGTCAGCGATTCAGTCAGCGCCTCGGTCAGTTCACGTTTCTGGGCCTTAGCAATTCCTTTTCGTCTAGAAATGACTTCAATTAACGAGTCAAAATCAAGGTTCGCTTCGCTTTGCGTCCAAATTTCTGACCTAGCCGAGAGTTCTTCAACTTGCGATCGCACCTTTTCTTCAACGCTTTCTGCATTCAGCTTGTTCAAAGAAGTATAGCGAAAATAAGCAATCAGGTTCTTCTTTAGTGCTGCGATCGCCGCCTCTATCTCAGCGCGTTCTTCTTCTGAGCGTTCTACGGGTGGTTCAGCTTCTAAAACCGGCTGCTGTTTTACCTTATTTTTTACGGTTTCCAACACATTTTCTCGAACGCTCGTTAGCTTTTTGGCTACTTCCTCCACGGTGTCTGCGGTTAGATCGCCTCGTTGCTGCAACCAGTGAGAGAATTCTGAATGCTTCAGCGCCTGAAGCTGCTGCTCTACAATCGTGGGATCGGCCTCTGGATCGTAAATTCGCTCGGCGAACGCTTCGGGCAGCGTCTTGGCCTGAAGCAAATCGACAGGCGATTCTTTGAGATAGTTTTCAGCATCTAGCTCAATAATGTTGAAAGGAGCTACGTCGCTATCATCTACAAAATTTTGAAAAGTGTTCCAGGCCGTTTCCAGATCCAAATCTGAAGTATCTATACGGCTAACCGCAGAGCGCAAAAGATCGCGCCAGTTGGGCAGCATTTCGGCGATCGCCGCAGTGGGCTTTCTCGATTGAGAAGGCGCAATCGAAACATCATCAGAAACATCGCCCGTGACGATATTAGTAATCGGGGTCTCTTCAGCATCACGCTTTTCTGGTTCGATCTCTGATTGAATGTTATCTAAAACAGATTCAGCCTGATCTGGAGTGAGAGAGGTGCGATCGCAAATCTCTGTTAGCAAAGTCTCTCTCTCTTGAGCCAACAGTGCCGGTAACTGTTTTTGCTGATCGGACAAGGTTTGCTTAATTGCAGTCGAAAAGCTCTCAAGGGTCTCTTGCCAATCATCTGGCGCAGACTGATCTGGCGCAGACTTACCCGGCAAAAACGTTTGCTCAACGGCTGAAAATAATCGACGAATTCCGGCGGTTGCCGTGCCCAGCACAAAATCGAGTACACCAGAAACCGTAATCGAGCTAACCCAAATCAAAATTAGTAGATAAGCAGCCCAAAGAATCAGGCCAAAAATTAGCCCAGCAGAGAGCTGAGTAATATCGCTAAAGGTGACAGATAAAAAGGCCGTCGCAAACAAAATAGGCGCTAGCGTCAGCGTTACGCCTAGCCCAACGAGATGGCTGACCGGCGGACCATCGCCACTGTCGGCTGTCGGCTCGTCAGAACTCTTAGAACTCACCGCCTGATTATTTTCTGACGCTGGCTGAGATTGATGGGCAGAGGCCGGTGCGATCGCCCATCCCAAAGCAGACAAACCCAAGGCCACTCCCAAATTAGTCAGCAATAGCTGAAAGGCAAAGGCCATCAACAACCCTGCTAGCAATAAGAAAAACATCTACGATGGCCTTTTTGATCGGTTCTCTAGCTTATGCACAGAGCAATTATCTTGACTTCTATCAAAGGAGATATCCCTTTCACCCTAACCTCTCAAATCCGTCTATTCCATCTATTTTATTTCGTCTATACCGCGCAGCAGAATCTACTGACTGCTGACAAATTTATAGAAAGTTCCGGTACGGTAGCGTACCGAGCCAAAGACCCTCATCTCTTAAAATAGTAGGCGGGGCTTCTTTTAAAGAACTGAGTTTTGGTTAAAAACAGAAAAAATCTTTTTCAGCAAGCGTACATTTTAAACATAACTACAATGCTGATTGTTTTTAGAAAGCTCGTCAGCTTGGCGAGGCTTTTTGGCGATCGCACTTTAGACGACAACTTCTATAAATAAAGAGAGCAGTTTAATGAAAACTCATTTAAGCCAAGACAACGTGCCAACAATACCATTAAAAAAAAACGCAGCCAGCTCAAAATCAGCTACTGGCAACGCTAACGCCAGAAACCTACGCCCGGCTAAAGCCTCACATGCGCCTGGAAAGTATGTTGCTAAAAAAGTCTCTCTACCGCGCCGGAGAAGCCGTGACCAAAGCCTATTTCCCAGTCACCGCGCTCTTATCCTGGATCTCCTTATTAGAAGATGGCACCCTGACGGAAATTGCCTTAGTCAGCAACGAAGGCATGATGGGGCTACCGATTATCTGGGGCGGCAAACATACGCCCAATCACGCCATTGTGCAGTTTCCGGGCGATGTATGGGTCATAGAAGCAGAGCATCTGATAGAAGAATTTAATCGAAAGGGAGAATTTAGCGAGATTATTTTTCTATACATGCAGGCCATGTTTACGCAGGTTGCGCAAAATGCTATGTGCAATCGTCAGCACACCACCGAAGAACGGCTCGCTCGCTGGTTGCTATCGGTACAAGACAGCGTACGAAGAGATGAGCTAACGCTGACTCACGAGTTTATGGCAAAAATGCTGGGCATTCGTCGCTCTGGCGTCACCGTTAGCGCTGGCATCTTACAGCAGGCCGGAATGATCCGCTACAGCAGAGGGCGCTTGGCCATTTTAGACAGATCTAGATTAGAGGACACGGCCTGCGAGTGCTATTTGCTGGTACAAAGTGAGTATCATCGTTTGCTAGGATCGCGATCGCAGCACCGTCATCTCGACGATCTGGCCTAAATGAAATAAACAAGCCATCCGCCAAAACGGATTTACGCAGCCGCAGGCAAATAAATTCGAAACTGCGTCCCGGTGCGCGAAATATGAGTGGCGACGCTCAAAACATCAATAAATCCGCCGTGACGCTCAATAATATCTTTAGCCATTGAAAGTCCTAATCCGGTGCCGCTCTCGCTCTCTTTGGTGGTGAAAAAGGGATCAAAAATGCTGTCAATAACACTGTTTGAGATGCCAGAACCCGTATCCGATACCTGAATCATGATGTAGTCTTTAACGGCCTTTTCGACGGCCTCGGTTTCGCAGACCCGAATATTTTCAGCCGAGAGCCGAAGAAATCCACCGTCCGGCATCGCATCACGAGCGTTAACGCAAAGGTTCATCAAAACCTGATGGAGCTGATTTTCGTCTCCGTTAATAGGCCACAGCCCGTCAGGCAAGTACGTTTCAATCGGGACTTTTGGTGGCAAGATCGTAGCAATCAGAGTCTGTATTTCCCGAATCAAAGCGTCGCAGGCAACAAAAGAATAGCCTGCCGCATTTCCCTTCGTAAACGTCAGCATTTGTTTTACTAACTTACCGGCGCGAGCAGTGGTTGTCTCTAGAATTTCGAACATCTTCTTCTGACGCACATTAGTATCAGGAAACTCATTTTTAAGCACATAGAGGCTCCCCGACATGCCGGTGAGTAAATTCCCAAAATCGTGAGCTAGCCCGGCTGTGATCGCGCCGACGCTTTGCAATCGCTGACAGCGGAGCAGTTGGGCTTCTATCTGCTTGCGATCGCCCACATCTGTTCCTTCCATCATCAATAGCGTTGGCTGCCCCTTGTTCAACGCCACCTCACGCAAAATCACGTTCAGCGAGACTGTTTGACCCGCCCGTCCTTGAATGGTGGTATCGTAGCGAATGGTTCGCCCATCGACCGTCGCCGCGATTTTATCCTTGAGCCGAGCTTGCTCTGCCGGTGAAAATTGCCAGCGCGAATAAACGGGTTGCCCCGTCACCTGCGACAGCTCGACGTTGCCAAAAGTTAACGCCGTTTGGTTGGCCTGCAAAACTCTGCCAGCACCATCAAGTAACCAGATTAGCTGAGAAGAACGATTGAGCAGCTCTTGAAAGACGGTTTCGGTAGACAACTGAGTCTTTCGTGAAGTGCCTAGCCCAGACAGATCATTCCTCGTAGCTTTTGCCAGTCGTGAAAACATCATGTCTGACATATTTTTTGCCTGTGTACTTAGACCTGATGTCATGATGGAACAATTTCAAACAGGCGTCCGTCCGCTTGCGTACCGATACATATACAATCTTGACAATTTCTCTATAAAATGTTGATAGTTTTCGCCTAGGGCATAGACAAAGCTCAACGACAGC
Organism: Phormidesmidales cyanobacterium; assembly: GCA_038260205.1. Classification (GTDB taxonomy): domain Bacteria; phylum Cyanobacteriota; class Cyanobacteriia; order Phormidesmidales; family Phormidesmidaceae; genus Phormidesmis. The sequence goes on along the minus strand of JBBSOB010000084.1, from coordinate 2,593 downwards.
TAGATAGAAAGATCTAATTTCTTTGAATTCTCAGCATTTCATGGCTGCCACGCTGTAGCTGATAGTCCACTGTTTGTAGGATGCATTGATAGTTTTGTTTTTCTAAATGCGCGATCGCACCCGCCAAAAAAGGCGACTTCTCCAGCCCCAAAGTCAGCAGCGGAAACACCCGCACCTCCTTACATATCCGCAGCATCTCTTCTAGCGCCGCCAGATGAAAGTCAAAGTCTAGCTGCTTTGAATACAAAAACAAGAAGTGAGAACACAAACCCAAGTCAAAACTATCCGATTTATAGCCTAGCTTAGGCAGTTCGCCGACTTCGTAGCGGCCCTCACGCTTTCCTAGCTCATAGTCCTGATAGAACCGTTCTGTCACCTTTATCCGATTTTCCCTTAGGTTTTCGGGCGACTTGTGATAGCGCCACACCCAGTCTTCGGGCGTAGCGGCAATCTGATCGATCACATTGTCTAGAACTGCGTAGAAGCGATCGCGCACCTCATCTGCCCCAAAACCATACAACGGATCGACCGACTGAACCCGATACCCCCGCTCAGTCCCTTCCGCGTTAAAGCTCGCAGGCCCATCCGCCACGCTCAAAATGTTCCCCTGCAGATCTGTCTCGCTTAGCGAAAACATCTTTACATATTCATCAAAAGAGCGGCCAAAGGGCACCACTTGGTCAAGCTGCATTGCCATAAAAAACTTTCGCTAAAAGCGGTAACGCCGTTGATATTTGCAAGCTTCGAGACAGCGCTACGCCCCTTCCGAACCAACTTTCTCCGCCGCTGCCGCCGACTTCGCCTTAGTCGTACTAGCTTTAGCTGTTTTTTTGGTCGTACTCTTTTTGGCCGTACTTTTCCCAGTCGTACTCTTTTTGGCCGTACTTTTCTCAGCCGTTGTCGTTTTACTCTCCTTCTTTTCTGTTTCTTTTTCAGCCGTACTCTTCTTAGTTGTCTTTTTGGCCGTACTTTTTTTAGCCGTACTCTTCTTGGCCGTACTCTTCTTAGTCGCTTTTTTCTTCACCTCGCCGCCCTTCTCCGTCAGTAGCGCCACCGCCTCCTCCAGCGACACCTCCTGCGGCTTCTTCCCTTCCGGCACCGACACATTCACCTTACCGTGCTTGATATACAAGCCATAAGGCCCATCAAACACACTCACCGGCTCCTCATCCACCGGATGCTTCCCAATCTCATGAATCGGCGTTGCCGACTTCCGTCCCCGACTCGCCTTCGGCTGCGCCAACATCTCCAGCGCTCGCTCCAAGCCAATGGTCAGCACGTCATCATCGCCCTTAATAGACCGATAATCATCCTTACCATCCTCTTTTCCCTTGCTATGTACAACGTAGGGGCCAAAGCGTCCTAAGCTTGCCTTAACGTTGTTACCCGACTCCGGATGCACCCCCAACAAGCGCGGCAAAGATAACAATCTTACCGCCATCTCAGAGGTCACATCCTCCGGCTTCACCCCCTTCGGCAAAGACATCCGCCTCGGCTTCGGATTCTCCTCCGTTACCTCCCCCAACTGCACATAAGGGCCAAACCGCCCCAACAGCATATACATTGGCTCGCCCGTCTCAGGGTGCAGGTCAATCTTCTCAGGCCCTTCTGTCTTCTGCTTCAGCAGCACCTCAACCTGTTCATCATCCAAATCAGCCGGACTCACCCCATTCGGAATCGAAGCCCGCACCGTCTCGTCGTCTCTCTCTAGCTCTACGTAAGCCCCATACCGGCCAATTCGCACTTTCGCCTGCAGCCCATCTAGATCAACCGTCCGCGCTTCAGCCGGTTCAATATTGCTCTGCCGCTGCTCCACCTGATTCGCGAGGCCATCCACGCCCACATAAAATTGCTTCAGGTAAGGCAGCCACTCCGCGCCCCCGGTCGAAATCTCATCCAGCGTCTGTTCCATCTTCGCCGTAAACTGCACGTCTACCAAATCAGGAAAGTTATTTTCCAACAGCTCTGTTACCGCAAACGCCGTAAACGTAGGCACCAAACTGTTGTTAATTAGCTCCGCATAGCGCCGCTCCACCACCGTACTAATTACAGTTGCATAAGTACTCGGACGACCAATGCCCTCTTTCTCCAACGTCTTCACCAAAGAAGCTTCGGTATAGCGAGCCGGTGGCTGAGTCTCGTGCCCAATCGCCTCTAACCCAGCACAATCCAATGCGTCCCCTTCCTTCATCGCCGGAAGCACAACTTCTTGATTCTCCAAGGCCGCATCTGGGTTGTCCGATCCTTCCACGTAAGCTCGGAAGAAACCCGGAAAGTCAATCCGCTTCCCCGTTGCTTTAAAAACGGCATCATCAGCTTCTATTTGCACCGTAATATTTGTTTGGCGAGCCTCCGCCATCTGCGTTGCGACTGTCCGCTTCCAAATCAAATCGTACAGCCTCAGTTCGCGATCTTTTAGGGCCGTATCTTGAGGCGTTCGAAACAGCTCTCCAGACGGACGAATCGCCTCGTGCGCTTCCTGTGCGCCTTTACTTTTCGCCGTAAACTGACGCGGCTTTGGACTGAGATATTCCTTGCCATATTTTTTTTCTACGCAGGTTCTAGCAGCTGCGATCGCCTGCTTAGACAAACT
>JBBSOB010000083.1:0-16587 GCA_038260205.1 Phormidesmidales cyanobacterium | reverse complement strand
CAGGTCTGGGCCAAACGCGAAGACTACAACACCCCGCTTACCCGTCGGCTGCTGCTGGAAAATCTTCAGGCCGCAGGCTACACCGATGCGCATATCGACAGCCGAGTGATTAAAGAAACTCCCCAGGTTTTCTTTACCGTCAACGGCTACAAATACGCTCGCGACAGGTTTAATATCAGCACCGCAAACCGTCGCATCCAGATGGTCACTGGCGATCGCACTGACGCCCCCGATCTGTTTGCGGGCGATATGAGAATTCAGCCCAACGCCTACGGCAACTACACCCTGGTCAATCAAGTACCCATTGAACAGTACCTTCGAGGCGTCGTTCCTCACGAAATTGGAGCTAGCGCCCCCCGGCAGGCGATTGAAGCCCAGGCGGTGCTCGCCCGCACTTACGCATTACGCAATCTGCGTCGTTTTGCCATTGACGACTACGAAATCTGCGCCGATACTCAGTGCCAGGTTTATTTTGGCATCGCCGAAACCTATCCCGCGGTCGATCAGGCGATCGCGGCCACCGCAGGCCAAGTTCTCACCTATCAAGGCGAACTAGTAGACGCCCTCTACTCATCAACGACTGGCGGCATTACCTCCCGCTTCACCGACGTTTGGAACGGCGAAGACCGGCCCTACCTCACGCCCGTCATCGACTCGCTAAAAGTCCAGTGGGATTTGGTCGCCCGCCCGCTCTCCAACGAAGACAATTTTCGCGCCTTCATCGCCCTCAAAGATGGCTTTAACGAAGACGGCTGGCCCGCCCTTCGCTGGAATCGCACCGCCTCGCTCAAAGACATTGGCAATACACTCAAAGAATATCTCACCAAGCGCCAGCATCCGCTCGCCAACTTTAGCAAAATCACCGCTTTGACCGTCACCGAACGCGCCCCCTCTGGCAGAGTGCAAAAGCTTCAGGTAGACACCGATTTGGGATCTTTTGATCTAGTTAAAGACGAGGTTGTCAAAGCGCTCATTCCACCCACGAGTCTGTTGTTTTATTTAGATCCGGTGTATGAAAATCCTAAAACATCGCAAATACCAGATGGGGCGATCGCCACAAACCAAGCAACATCTCCAGACAACAAAGATTCGGCCGCCCAACTGCCCCAAAACAGCAATCTAGCCGTTAAACAAGCTCAGCTAGCCGAATCAGCACCCGCTCAGTCTCAACCCGCGCTCACCGGCTATCGCTTTATTGGCGGCGGTTTTGGACATGGCGTTGGCATGAGTCAGGCCGGAGCGTACAATCTGGGCGATCGCGGCTATACCTACAGCCAAATTCTGGCCTTTTACTATCCAGGCACCCAGCTCCAGCCCATCAGCGAATCCACCGTTTTCTACGCCAATTAACGGCTCTCAACGCATCATGCAGCTCGACCTATCGCTCTAGGACTTATCGCTCTAGGACTTATCGCTTCAGGACTTAGCTCTCTAGATAGACTCTCTTGCTCGCCAGCGATTCGTACAATACCGGAGGAATCTTTTAGAAAGAACACAGACACAACATGAGTTCAGATAATATGGACGCGGGCGAACAGGCAATTAGCAGCGTGGCCGAAGCGGGCATTCGCTCGCAGCTAGACGCGGTAGACGATCTCAACGTCGAAATCCGCACCGATCCGATCAAGCTCACTCAAGGCCAGCTGGATGGGGTTGTCATTAAAGGCAAAGGCATGGTGGTGCAAAACGAGCTGCGCACTGAAGAGATGACGCTCAAAACCGGGCCAGTAGATATTGCCATGATGAAAATTCCTCTCGGCAAAATCGAGCTAGACGAACCTGCCCAGGCCAAAGCCAGCGTTGTTCTTAAGCCAGAAGATCTTCAGGCCGCGTTTAACTCTAGCTTTATCAAACAAAAGCTGCGCGGACAAAAGATCGAGCTACCTTCCGGCGAACAGGTAACCACGGATGCCAGCAACGTCGTCTTTACCATTCCTGGCCCAGGCCGCATTGCGGTTGCCGCCGATGTCATGCTCATCGAGAAAGTAGAATCGCACCATGTGGCTTTCTCCGCTCAGCCTAAGCTAGTAGCCAATGGGCACAAGGTGACGCTAGAAGACATCCAGTACGAAGAAGATACCAATGACATGCCCGAACTGACTCAATCGTTGGTAGAGGGTACAGAAGATCTGTTGGACTTGCGCAATTTTGAATTGGAGAACATGGATCTTAAATTTGAGGCAATCGAGATTCAAGCAGATCAGATTGTCATCACAGCCAAGGCTGATATTCAATCTTTCGATTAACAACAAAACGCAATCTGCCTGATAAATCAAGTAGATTGCGACCAGTTTTTTATTTAATTAACCAGTTTCTTATTTAATTAATAAGCGCCTTGCTTGTTAAGAACAACTTGAATGGTCTTGATAATCAGGTGCAGATCGTACCCCACAGACCAGCGACGCTGATAATACAAATCCATTCCAACAATCGCATCAAAGTCATCCACGTTAGAGCGCCCGTTCACCTGCCACTCGCCCGTCATACCCGGCCTTACCCGCAGCCTTCTCCAGTGATATGGCGTGTATTGAGCCACCTCATCGGGGGTCGGCGGGCGCGTTCCAACTAGGCTCATCTCACCTTTGAGCACGTTCCAAAACTGAGGCAGTTCATCTAGACTCGTTCGTCTAAGAAACTTGCCGGTACGAGTGACGCGCGGATCGTTTTTGTTCTTAAAAATATGCCCAGAGGCTTCGTTTTTAACCTGGGCTTTGAGCATATCTGCGTCTGTCACCATAGAGCGAAACTTCCAGATACGAAAGGTTTCACCCTTGAGGCCACAGCGAATCTGACTGTAGAGCAAAGGGCCAGGGCTATCTTGCTTGATGGCGATCGCAATGGGCACCCAAAGCACAGCCAAAATCATGAGGCCAGTTAAGGCACCCGCAATATCGACCAAACGCTTGAGGTTATTTTGAACAGAAGGATGCTTGTAGTCACTGATGGTATTAGTCTGTAGAAGCTGCATATCTCTCGCGAAGTAGGAGTCCGATAGGCAAACGCACGCTTTAGCAATCTTTAAAGGCGGTATGAAGACAGGGATATCCTATATAAAACTAGCAACCGCTGCTTGTCCGTAAAATTGCGGTTGCCTTCTTACCCTCCATCAGCAATCAAAATTATCAGGATCAGAAAGGACAGATCGAGAACTGGCACTGTTGGCAGGCTGTAAAAGAATGAAAAGGCACTTCCTGTGTTGGCTTTTTCTCAAGAGATGCACACAAATTAACGCTAAAAAATATGCCTAAAGGATAGGCCAAAAAAATACACCTAAAACAATAGGTCGAAAAGGAGACTAAGCCGAGCAGAAATAATCTTAATCGGGCAGCGCGTAAGCAGGCACTTCAGCTAGCGTAGTTTCGTTGAGCTGCCTCACTTTCAAGTCCTGATAAAAGTCTTTTTGCATCAGCTCTACCTTCGACTGCGAGGTCAAAAACAACAGACCCCAAAAAACGCCCACCTTCTCATGCTTATAGTCTGCTTCTGAAAGCTCGCCTTTAATCGGCCCGCCCAATATCTCAGGACGAAAGCTCGCCCAATGCTCTAGCAGCCGCTCAAAGTCCAGCCAGTTGACCGTGTCTCCAAACACGTCGTCCCAGTGGTTTTCTAAAAAGTCGTTCAGCGCATCGGCAATTTCGTTCAGGTTTTCCTGGTGGGCGAGCTGAGAAATGGCTTTCACCGCGTCTCGTTTGGAATGCGGCTTGGGTCTATGATTGCGCACCCGAGTAGGTTCGCTCATGGCAGTGGCGATCGCTTCCAACTGCTCAATCAATTCACTCAGCGTCACCTGTCGCTTAGCCGGAGGGGGAGCCACCGCCCGCCGGTGAATATGCTGCTCTAGGTTGCGCGGCAGCTCGTCGGTGCTGTAGTCCTGCTCATCGTCAAAAAAGTCGTCGCCCTCAAACACTTCTTCTGGCGGGGCTAGCTCGTGTCTTACCAGCGTATCGGCCTTTAGCAGCACCAGCATTGACGCATACAAAAACGCCTGCCCCGATTCCGATAAGCTCGACTCATAAGAAGAGCGCCCGGAGCCAACCGGCTTCTTCACAATGGGTTGATCGCGCAGCGTCTTCAAAAATCGGTCGATCACATCGATCACCTGCACATCCCAGGGATCGATTTCACCCTTTTCGGCTAGGTCTATTAAAAATGCGATCGCGCCTTGCGCCAAAGAACTGGACATAAAAAGCTAGGCCAAACACCTGAAGACTACGGATAGCTCGACTATCGAAAGATACGATAAGTCTCAGCAGCGATCGCTCACTGCACATACACCTCATCACCGTCAGTCTCGCGATTAGACTGAGGCAGCATCGGCAGCTGCTCTAGCTCCACCCGATAGCGCTCAACGTCCTCTTCTAGCTGTTGAATGCGTATTTCTTTTTGCTGAATTTCAGGATTTTTCTGGGCGATGCTTTGAAGCTGCACCCAGACGCTAAACACCCAGGCTAACGTCGCGCCAATCCCGGCCGCAATAATTAACTCCACGCTCAGCGGCGCTTCAAACTCCACGCCTTGCACCACATGAATCACAGACGGCGTTGTGTTCTCAATGCCAAAGAGAACCAGCGCCAGACAAATTACGAAAATCACTACGAAATTGACTTGCTTCATAGGTTTCGTTCCCTCACTAACAGCGTATTTAGCCGGTTGCATGTATTTGTTCGCCAACACTATAGCTGCTAATGGCGAAAATAGCGGACTTTTTTGCAGTGAGATATTGCGTAGCTGCCCCAGAGTTCGCGGATTCGAGGCCAGCCTAGAAGCTCAAGTCGATGAACGGTCAGAATCGCGCCGCCAAACTTGATAGGAATACGCAGGTAAAATAGCCAAAAATGAGATCAGAACGCCGCCAATAGGCAAGTAAATTGGCCAAGAAGTTGCATTTGGCAGCAAACCGACGATTAAAAAAGCAAGTCCGTTGAGAATCAGCAGCCATCCGCCCAGGCGATGCGTTTTGTGCCAGGATAAATCACTAGCAAGTGTCCAGGGTGTTCTAAAGCCAAATAGATAATTTCGACGAATTTTACTGGCGTAGTTTCCTAACACAATAAACAAGATTCCTAAGCCAACATTAACAACAGAGGCCATGTCAACCGCCCAGCCCAGCGCAGAAAAAACAATCGCGGTGTGCAGACTCCCGAGAAAAACGGTCGTGGCGATCGCACAGGCACTGTACGCTTTTTCAGAACGCAAAATGTTTTTTTGAAGGGGTTCAATTTTAGGAATAAACCCGTAGAAAGCGGAAACCAAAGCCGTCAGCAGCGGCATTTCTAGCAGTCCGCTCTTGCCAGCATATCGATCAGGAACGCCGGTCGCACCAAAATGAACCGGAACTTGACTGCCAGCGGGCAGATGAACCCAAGCCCACGCTGATAAACACAACATCGCCAAAACAATCATCAGGTTAATGGCAAAAACACGTTTAGCTTTCATGGCTAACTCCTTTAGGGTCACTCGGTGTGTTTTGAGGGGAATAGCTCTCCATCGGCAGCTTGAACGTACTCATCATGAGCAGTAGCGCATCTTCCAAGGCGGAGAGATTGAGATGATAGGTGATGGTTGTGCCTTGCTTGTCTGAGTGGATCAGATCGGCCTGCTTCAGCACAGAAAAATGCCTTGAAAGCGTTGGCTTGGCCAGATTAAAGTGCGCGGCCAACTCGCCTGCGATCATGTCGCGATCGCGCAGCAAGGCCAAAATACGCCGACGAGTTGGATCAGAAAGGGCTTTATAGACTTCGTTCATACTTTGTTCGCATGGTCAGTTGCATAATTATTTGCATAGTCATTCGTATAATTAGCTATTTTGCTAAATATAAAACTATTTGTCAATACATCTGTCAAGAGATCTGTCAAGGCACCTATCTAGGAAACGTCGCCTATGCCTATAGTCAATCTATAGCCGATAAATTTCATTTCTAAGTAAAAACTCAGTATTTCAAGCTTAAATAGCTCTATTAATAGGTAATGAGATAATAAGTAATGAGAGAAATCTAAATCTCGCTCACTGCCTTCCCCCCAAAAGCCACCTGCTGCGCAAAACCGTAAGCTTATGCACAACAGTCCGCTTTAACCTATTCCCCTACTCGACTATTCTTTCTCGCAACATGGTTCAAACCTCCTTAGCTAAGCCCGTCACCATCACTCCATTTGAACAAACCCTCGGCAGCCCGCTCACCAAACGCACCATCAGCGTTTTGCAAATTAACCTGGGTCGCCGCTGCAATCTTGCTTGCAGCCACTGCCATGTAGAAGCAGGCCCGCACCGCACCGAAGAACTCTCCAAATCAGTTTGCCAACAGCTCATCGAAGTCATCAACCGCTTCGACCAGATCCAAACCGTCGATCTCACTGGCGGAGCGCCCGAAATGAACTACGGGTTTCGGCCGATCGTCGAAGCGGCTAGAGCCAAAGGCAAAGAAGTTATCGTCCGCTCCAACCTCACCATTTTCTTTGAGCCAGGCTACGAAGACTTGCCCGAATACTTTGCCGAGCACCAGCTTCACGTTGTTGCTTCCTTACCTTGCTACCTCGAAGATAATGTCGATGCCATGCGCGGCCAGGGCGTCTATAACGATTCTGTGCAGGCCATTCAAGTGCTCAACGCCTTTGGCTACGGCACCGATCCAGATCTCCAGTTAGATTTGGTCTACAACCCGCCCATTCCAAACTCAGCAGACTTCTCCCTCACGCCCGATCAAGCCGGACTACAGCAAGACTATACGACTTATCTCCAAGAACATTTTGGCATTGTCTTCAATCATCTTTTCACCATTACCAATCTCCCCATTGGCCGCACCAAGTTTCACTTGCAGCACCGCCAGCTCCACCAGCCCTACCTCAATTTTTTAGAATCTCATCACAATCCCAGCACCGTAGATCGCCTCATGTGTCGCAACGAACTCTCCATCGACTACGAGGGGAACATCTACGACTGCGACTTTAATCAAATGGAAGCTCTACCGGCCAAAACGCCCGCAGGAGAACCGCTAACCGTAGAAAAACTGCTGGCCGCAAACTCTCTCGATCAAATTGAACAGATTGTTACGCGGCCCTACTGCTACGGCTGTACGGCGGGCAGTGGCTCTAGCTGCGGCGGCTCCCTGCTATAGTGATCCCTGCTGTAGCGCTCCCTGATATAGTCGACGCGTCGCTGTTCAACCACCTCGCCGAACCGATATGAAACGCTTTTACCTGTACGCTTTCAGGCTCGTAATGCTCTTGTCTTTGGGATTAGTGCTATTTGCAGCACCGGCCTTAGCGCAAGATGCAGCCTCTGGTTCGGCAGGCTGGTTAGGACAGTTGCAGCAGCAGTTAGTCTCGCTGATTGAATGGATTAATGGACTGGGCGCGATCGCTCCCCTAATCTTCATTCTTACCTACATCGCCATTACCATTGCTTTTCTGCCTGCCTCTATTTTTACCCTTGGCGCAGGCTTTGTTTTTGGCGTCGTCAAAGGCTCCATTCTAGTTTTTATTGGGGCGATGATAGGAGCTACTGCCGCTTTTTTAATTGGCCGCTTTGTCGCTCGAGACTGGATCGCTAAAAAGATTGCTGACAATAATTTTTTTAGCGCTTTGGATAATGCGATCGCGCAAGAAGGACTCAAGCTCATCTTGCTTATCCGCCTCTCACCAGTTTTTCCCTTCAACTTGCTTAACTACGCTTTGGGCCTCACCAAAATATCTTTACCCAGCTACGTTATCGGCACCACCGGCATCATTCCCGGCACCATCATGTACGTCTACTTAGGCTCGCTTGTCAGTGACTTAGCCACCTTAGGTACCGGCGAAGCGCCCGCCAATCCCACTGTCGACTGGACGATCAAAATTCTCATCTTCGTTACGGTCGTTGCGATCTCGCTCTACATCGCCAAAATCGCCCGCACCGCCCTCAAGGAGGCGGTTCCAGAGACCGAAGAAATTTCCGCAGACAGGGTCTAGGCTCAAGGGAAAATGAAGGAGAGGGCGATCGCCACTGTTTGGTTAGCCAGCCATTATTTCGACCTGGCCGCTGCTGATAATTAGCCGTAGCCAATTCGCTTCAGCAGCTTAAGCGTTATAGTCTGCGTTCGTCTTCGGCGATCGCTGCATTAGACTAAATGAGCAAATCGATCCCTTATCGCCCGTTGTGAACCGTTGTGAACAGAAAACCCAGCGATAGACTTGGCCAAACGCAAAGCCCAGTCAAGCATAGCAACATTAATCGGCTCATTATCGCTGCGGTCTTAAGCTTCTCGTTGGCGATCGCCCTCCCCTTTATTGCTCCTTTCGCCCTATTTCCGGCCAGCCTATCGGTTAGAGACGACTCCGCCCCAGTTATTCTTGACGGTCGCTCCGTCTTTCGCGTCACCAAAACCGCAGAAACCGATGCCGTTACCCGCGCCCAGATTATTAGCAACAGCCTTCAGCAGTTTGCCGACGAGTCCATCACCCCCGACATTCAAATAGAAGAACTCACCCCTGGTGAACTCGCGACCATTTCGCTTGAAACGCCCCCTGAAGAAAATCCCTATCTTCAGGCGAGCTTTACGGTCACCCAGGAAGACACTGGCAGCATACCCCTCAAGGATCAGACTGAAGATTGGAAAAAAAAGCTTGACCACCGGTTTTTACTGGCTAAAACCCAACGGCAAGGCGACTACGTTCGCCAAACGAGCTGGCAGCTGGCAGCCGTCCCGATCATAGCGGTACTCGCCTACTGGATCTCCGGAGTCTTTTGGCGAGAATATCTTTTCAAAGCCCTTCGCCTAGCCATCTCCAGCAGTTCTGACTCCGAAAAAACCGAAAAAAAAGATAGCTCGTTTACTGCCGCCAATCTTTTTCTCAACGCCACGCTGCTACTGCTCAGAATAGGCATTTGGACGGGGGCCATCCTCTATATCACCAACTTATTTCCAGGATCCCGCAAACAAAGCCATCTCATCATCTCCAAGTTGGCCAATATCTTTACGGGCAACAGCATTCCGCTCGGCAATAGCCCCATCTCTATTCTGGATATTTTTAGAGCGCTGCTGTTGGTTTTGCTAGTCTTTCTCTTCGCTCAAATTATTGCTAGCGCCATCAAGCGCCGTGTCTTACAGGAGACGGGTATCAATCGCGGGGTTCAAGAAGCGATCGCGGTTTTGCTTCGCTACGGCCTCATTTTTGTCGGCACCCTAGTGGTGCTACAGGCATCTGGCATCAATATCAGTTCGCTCACCATTGTCGCTAGCGCGTTGGGCGTAGGCGCAGGCTTAGGTCTGCAAAACATCGTTAAGGATGTCAGCAGCGGACTAGTTCTGGTGTTTGAGCGTCCTGTTCAAGTAGGTGAGTTTGTTCAAATTGGCGAACAAACTGGAACCGTTGAGCGAATTGGAGCTAGATCTGCCGAAATTCGGACGCTCGATCAGGTTTCTATCATCGTGCCAAACTCACGTTTTCTAGAAAAAGAAGTCATTAACTGGAGCCACCGCAACCCCATCTCTCGCATTCGCATCCCCGTTAGCGCCTCTTACAACGCCGACCCAGACGAAGTACGCAACCTTCTTCTTAAAACAGGTAACGCTCACGAAGATGTCTTGGTGACGCCGCCGCCGCAGGTTCTATTTTGCAGCTTAGGCGACAGCGCCTTTGAGTTCGAACTTCTCGTTTGGGTTGCGCAGCCTAGCCGTCAGTTCGCCATCAAAAGCGATTTACTTTTTATGATAGCTAAAACATTTCGTCAAAACAGTATCAACATTCCTTATCCCCAAAGAGACATTCACATCGTTAGCGGAACGCTCCCCATCAAAAACACTTCGACATAGCAGAGAACGGCACCGCTGTTCATAAATCCAGACAAACTATGTAATTGCCGCCTTTAGCTGCGAACAAAACTCACCGACCGCCGCCAAACTAGATTCGGGCGTTCCCTCAGCTAGACGCTTTACAATGGCACTGCCTACAATCACGCCATCCGCGCCCCAGTCTTTCATCTGTTTAGCCTGCGCCGGTTCCGATACGCCAAATCCTACGCCAATGGGCTTATCCGTCAGACTGTGCAGCTCCTTCAAAAGTCCTTCTACTCGGCTCGCAATCTGAGATCGCACACCCGTTACGCCCGTCACGCTTACCAAATAGACAAAGCCTTGGGATCTCTGTGCGATCGCCCGAATCCGTTCTTCCGGCGAAGTTGGCGCAACCAGCAAAATCACGTCAATTCCCACATCAGCCGCCATCGTCAGCAAACTGTCCATCTCCTCTAGCGGCAGATCCGGCACGACTAACCCTCTGACTCCCGCCGCGTAGATGTCTTTTAAAAACGTCTCCACACCCCGATTCAGCACCGGATTGTAATAAGTAAACAAAATGATCGGAGCCGACAGCTCAGGACTCACTTCGCGCACCAGATCTAGGACCTTCTCCAGCGTCGTTCCTTTTCGCAGCGATCGCGTCGCCGCCGCCTGAATCGTCGGCCCATCCGCCAAAGGATCAGCGTAAGGCACCCCTAGCTCAATCAAATCGGCCCCGTTGCGATCTAGCACCCTCAGCGCCGCCTTGGTTGTCTCCAAATCCGGATCGCCCGCTGTAATAAACGGAATCAGCGCACATTCACCGCGTGATCGCAACTCATCGAACCGCGCCCTCACCGAAACCCCAGTTGCCCCAGACGCAGACCCTATAGACTCAGACACCGCACTCGCACTCGCACTCATAGTTCATCACTCATCGCGTTCTCTTTCTCCTGCCGCTCCTGCTCTACCTCAGCTTGCAGCGCCGCCAACTCCTCCGGACTCATCTCATCCAACCGCTTTTGCAGCACCGCATCTTCGTAGTCCTTTAGCTGCTGATCGTAGGTCATGTTTTTACCCACCACCCGCGTCAAATAAGTTGCCGTCCAGCCTACCAGCACCAGCACCAACACCACCTGGCTCCAAACGCCCGCAGACAGGTTGTCTAACCCCGCCAGGTTGAGGCCAATATAAACTGCACCGCCCAGGGCAAACACGCCCAGGCTGATCCCAATTGCGTCAATTCTTCGCATCAGTGAGGATCAAACCTCGCGTCTTTTAGGCCGAAAGTTCAAGAATGGGCTTAGCAACAACGCACCAGGGAAAACCACAAGCAGCGCCCCATACAATATCAGCCGCTCCACCGAGCTAGCCACGTTCCATCGCGCCTCTAGGTAGTACAGCAGCGCCCCTGGTATCACAATTAGATACAGTCCGGCCACCCCGATATAGACAGCGATCGCCAACAGCGTAGAATCCGCAAGTGCAGGAAAGGTCATCATCAGCACGTATAAATAATCTTCACTATATTAACCCCCACAGGGGCGAAGGGCCTTGCACCCGCTGAAATAATACGTCCTCCTGGCCATAACTGTAGAAAAACAGCCCTCCAATCCTAAAAAACTGGTTGCATCCTGGCCCGCTTGGTGGTGGAATAGGTATCTGTGTCAGATACATGACCTAAATTCGGGGGCGTGGCGGAATGGTAGACGCTGTGGATTTAAAATCCATTGACTGTAAAAGTCGTGAGGGTTCAAGTCCCTCCGCCCCCATCATATACACCTTTCTTAGAATGTCTTCCTAGAATACTTTCGTGACATACTCCCGACGCTGACTCTGTGAGTACAGCGCGGGCTTCTCTACTTGCGCACCACAATTTAATGAGTGCCGCAAAGAAGCTTTCCTACTTCATTTGGTCTTGTCTAGGTTGCAATGCAACCCCCGATAGATCCCATCCGCAGGCAGTTTTTTTTTACGTCCAGGCAATGACCAACCCCAGACCTTTGTTTTTGTTCCGTTTCACTTCGTCTGCACTGTTCACCAGCTTGAAAGCAAGTCTGTACGTTTGTGTCAGAAAGTCAGGTCGGCACCATGCGTTATTCTTGCCTCTATTTTACCGTGAGTTTGGGCAGTTCAGCGCTCTGCTGCGCTCGACTTCATCATTGCTTAACAGGCACTGCACCGCCTTTGCCTCTCATCCCGACGCTCACCTATCGGTAGAGCGCGGGGCTTCCCGCCGATTAGCTAAAGTATTAGAGCCGGCAATAATAGAGCCGGCAAAACGCAAGGCTAAGGCTTAGCGATCGCCCCACCAGCATTCAGCAGCGATCATGGCCGCTCGCTGAACCTGAGGCAACGGAACTTGGTGCGATCGCGCCATCTCCGCACAGTCTTCAAACTCAGGCTGCACATTCACTACCTCACCTAGCAGTCGCCCAACTTTTACACCGATCTTTCCATAAGCGGTCTCCACCGTCGCCATTTCTCGACTCAGCACCGATCGCCGCTGATTAGCTCGTCGAATGCCTAGCGTCGTCGTCTCTTGAAACAAAATGCGTTCACAGGCGATCGCCCTCTCTTCAGAACATAACACCGTCAGCAGCGTCCCCAGTCGATTTTTCTTCATCAGCACCGACTGAGTAAACACATCTACTGCCCCCACCGCAAACAGCCGATCAAATACGTAGCCAATTACCTGCGGCGATAAGTCATCTAGCTGCGTCTGCAAAGTTACTATTTCTTCAGCCGTCTTCCCATCAGTCTGCATCTCAGTCTGAGCAGACTGTAGGGACAAGTCGTGAGCTTGACCGCTCGCTCGCGTCTTGTCCTCTGCCTCAATCTCTGTCTCTGTCTCTGGCTCTGTCCCAGGCTCTATTTTTATTCGCGCAGACGCCGGCAGCTCATCCACGGTGCCAATCCATAAGCGTAAAATATTTGGCAGTTTTAGATCACGACCGCCTGCGCCCAGCCCAATTTTTGTCAGCGTAAATTGAGGGGGCGGGCCAAAAGATCCGGCTAACGTGGCCGCGATCGCACATCCAGTTGGAGTCACGAGTTCCAAATCAATCCCATTGCTATACACCGGCATCTGCACCGCCGCCATCATACTCAGCACCGCAGGCGCAGGCACGGGCAGCAATCCATGTTCGCAGCGCACCGTCCCGCCACCAGTTGGCAAAGCCGAACAAATCAGCCCATCCACGCCCAGCCAATCCAAACCCAGACAAGTCCCCACAATATCCACAATGGCATCCGTCGCCCCCACCTCATGAAAATGCACCCGATCAGGCGGAATCCCATGCACCGCCGCCTCAGCCTGTGCCAGCAGCCTAAAAACCGCCAGACTCCAAGCAGTCGCTCGCACCGGCAAACCAGCCTGCTCAATTAGAGCCTCAATCTCCGGCAGTCGCCGGGCGCTACGATGATGCGTATGATGGTTACCCGCAGGCATTTGCATCTGCAAACTGCGCTGATGAGAATGATCTACCAAATCCACAAACACTTTCGTCGCCGCCTGGCCTCTACGGTGAACTTCCTCAGCTCGCAGCGAAAACTCATCGCCAATTCCCAACTGGCTTAGCCGCTCCGTCAAATAGTCCAGCGGCACCCCCAAATGCACCAGCGCTCCCAGGCACATATCGCCCGCAATACCCGTCACACAGTCTAAATAGGCTAACGTTTTCATAACAAATTTCTCTTAGCGGCAAAGACCCTAAGCCAACGTAGGAAGATACATCTACATCCGCTGATCCTAAACTCTTCGCCATGGCCACCGTTTACAACATCCATCCCCAAAACCCGCAGCCCCGTCAAATCGAGGCCCTCCGCGACGACCTACGTCAGGGAGCCATTATGCTCTACCCCACCGACACCGTCTACGCCATCGGCTGCGACCTCAGTGCCAAAAACACCATCAAGCGTGTCCGCCAGCTCAAACAGCTCGCCAACGACAAACCGCTCACCTTCCTCTGTTCGTCGCTCTCCGACATTGCCAGCTACGCCCAGGTAGAAGACACCGCCTACAAAACTATTAAGCATTTGATTCCAGGGCCGTACACCTTTTTGCTGCCTGCCACCAAAGCTGTACCCAAACTGGTCATGAATCCAAAGCGCCGCACTACCGGCATTCGCGTACCCAAAAGTCCGCTCTGCCATGCCCTTCTAGAAGCCCTTGGCAATCCCATCATTTCCACCTCAGCTTTATCAGTAGTTCGCAATTCTACGGAAGACGACATCGAAGCTTTATCTAAGGCAGAACTATTTGACCGGATCGAAAAGCAGGTAGACGTAATTGTAGACAGTGACACTGATCTCAGCTATCAGGTATCTACAATTATTGATTTGACTGATAGTTCTCCGCAGATAATTCGTCAGGGACTCGGTTGGCAGAAAGCCATTGAATGGGGGGCAACGCTATAGCGTTTTGTCTCTAGTTGGCTTGCAATTGTCCGCCCGCCCAAACGAGTTCATATTATCTGCTAGAGCCAAACAGCCAACTGTCATAGAGGGCTTAAACTCCTCAGCGTAGCTATCTATCTGCGGATTAGAACGTCGCGTTCTTTGATTTGAAAGGATTCAACGGTTTATCTGCAAGAACAACGAGCCAGCTCCTTCATCCTTGTGACAGTCCCTTGTGACAGTTGCCTGTGATATTGCCACAGCGCTAATGGGAGATTGGATTTGTATTTTCTATGGTGAACAAGTCGAATCTGGACGAAGCAACCGCCCCTTTCGACTCAGGCATCACCGCACAGAATTATGAACTCATCTGCCATGATTAACTCGCTATCTACTAACGCGCTATCTACTAACAAGACCGCTTTTCATACTACTAATATCCATAAAGTCAATCCGGACGAAGCCACTAAGACTAAAGTGGTTAAAGCAACGGCTCCCTATTGCGAACTCCCTGCGGCACCTCGGCAAGATGCGTCTTCACTGAGTCAGGGTGCTAAGCCTTCTTCCAAACAGGCTCCTAATTCATCTGAGCAGCCCGTCAAAGGTGAGTCTGCCGGTAAGGACATTCAAAATAAGGATATTCAGAGCGCAGCCCTAGCCGACGGCGACGAGCAAATGCTCTGCCCGGTCGATCAAAAGCTCATTGATTTCCTCACTTTCGAAATCAATGAAAGCATCTCTACTAGTAGCAAAGTCATTAACGCTGTGGCTACGCGTTTGGCGATTGAAGTCGCTCGAATTTGCCGCAAAAGCAAGCGCATTCAGGCATCGGGTGAAGTCATTGCCTGGCAGCGATCGCTCGCTCTCAACCGGATCAAAAAGTATCTCGACTACTACAAGCTAGGCTCTCGGCAAGGGCGTGTAGAACTGCACAGCCGCCTCAGCGCGATCGCCTATCGCTACATCGCCCCATCCCGTACTCAGCTCGGCTTTCAAGGTCGCTGCACCCTTCTAGAAGACTTCTTACAAAGCTTCTACATCGAAGTTCTCAAAGCCTTCCGCCGCGAAAACCATCTCGGCGCAGACTATACCCCTCGCACCCGCCTAGAGCTAGCCGAATACATGGCCTTTAGCGAGCATTACGCCAAGCGCCGTATCTCGCTCCCCGGCTGCTACAACCAGCAGCTCATCGTGCTGCGCGCCCAAGCCTTTGCCCGTCGCCTCCCCGCCGAAGCCTCTGTAGACATCGAAACCGCCGTCAACGCGCCCAAAGGCGACGACGATTTTTTCCGCTCGCCGGTGATCGCCCAAATCAGAGAAAAAATGGTCGCGGATACGACCGATCCTTCTGATGCTGTGTTGCGCGATCGCATCATTCAAGAACTGATCGACTACCTCGAAGAACAAGACCAGCACGCCTGCGTAGACTATCTCACCCTACGCCTGCAGGATATGGCCGCCGCCGAAATCGACGAAGTTCTCGGCCTTTCCTCCCGCCAGCGCGACTATCTCCAGCAGCGCTTCAAATACCACGTCGAAAAATTTGCCCAGTTCCATCGCTGGGAACTCGTCCATCAGTGGCTCGGCGCAGACCTCGACAAAAACTTTGGCCTCTCCCCTCGCGAATGGCGCATCTATACAGAACAGCTCACCGCTGACCAGGCCAGACTGCTCGAACTCAAGCAAGCACAAATGGAAGATCCCGACAACGGCCCCTCCGATCACAGCATTGCTCAACAGCTAAAATGGACACCCAAACGCGTCGAACGTCGCTGGGGCAAGCTCATCAGCCTCGCCTGGAAAGTCCGCAACCAGCACAGCAAAAACGAACCCAAGCTAGCCAACAAGTCTGCCAAAGCGCCAGCCACTCCAGAAGCCACCCAATGATCCACTCAACAAAAGAGCCTTCACCCACCTGAACAAAATCAGGAAAGGAAAGGCTCTCGTTTGGGTCATCTATCTCGTCTGTACTATCACAGCCACCGCGGCAGCTAAATAACCATAGCCAGCCCACGGTAGCTGAGCCTATCTAAAGCTATTGCGCCATCTCCAGTTCAGTATCAACCGGCGGCTCAAACTTGTATCCCACGCCTCTCACCGTCTGAATCAAAGTCGGCTGAGTGGTGTCAATCTCAATCTTTTTACGAATTTGGCCAATATGCACATCAACCACCCGCTGATCGCCCACATATTCGTAATCCCAAACTTTCTGGATCAGCTCAGAACGTCGCCAAACTCGACCTGGATGACCCGCTAGAAAATGCAGCAAGTCAAACTCTAGCGCCGTTAGCGGCACAATATCGCCTGCTAGAGTTACCTCGCGACGAATCGGGTCGATGGAAAGCTTATTAAAAGTCAGGCACTGCTGTTCGGCCACCGTTACGGGCCGCTGTCGCTTCAAAATAGCGCCCAGTCGAACCTCTAGCTCACCCAGGCT
>JBBSOB010000082.1:0-16654 GCA_038260205.1 Phormidesmidales cyanobacterium | reverse complement strand
TGGATAGAGCTACATTTGGCCCTGCATCCAGAGTTTATGGTAATCGCCAACACGATTGGAGCGCGAGTAGAGAAATCGCTCCGAGAGCATTATGGCCCCGTGCGCGCTCAAATCTGGCTCGATCAAAGCTATCAAAAGGGACTGCCCGAAACTTCGATAGAACACTAGCGGCATTCAGATCCCATCGGCCCTAAATAGCGAATGAGATAAGGCGAAAAGACTTCGTAGATCAAAGTCAGCGGCTTGCCGTGATGCCAAAAAAGGTAATGCCGTCCCCAAAAAGGCCCTTTTTGGTCGAACGCGGCTTCTAGCTCCGCCGACTCGCCAAAGTAAATGCCTTGAATGTCGCGATATAGCTCGGTGCGGAGCTTCGCCAAACTTGCCCAAATTGGCAGCTCGCGATTCTCTAGGTACTCATCGACATGGCTCGCTTCCCACCAGGAAGTAGCGTAGGCTAGCCGCTGCCCCGACGCGGTTCGCAGCCAAACCTGCCGTCGCAAATGCGGGCCAGGCACCTGATTAATTTGCTTAGGAGCCGCATCGCCTGCATCACCGACCGGCGACATATCAATCACGTCTACCTCCGTTGGCTCTCGAGTTAATAGCTGTAGGTGTCGAGTCGGCGAGCCGTCTCCCAGCATCAAAATTTGCCAGGCCGGAGAGAGCTGATCGTGAGGAAGGCCCTGCTTTACGACATCGCGATCGCCCTGCCACAGCGCCCGCAAACAGTGCCAGTTCGTCTGCTCAGCAGAACGACTCGTTGGGAAGGCAGCGGCACGGGCCGAAAGGTTGACTGCGTTCACAGATAATATTCACAAAAGTTTACTTCTCCAGTTCATCATAACGAAATAGGAGAAGGTTATGCGGATGGCGAGACTCGAACTCGCAAGGCGTGAGCCACACGCCCCTCAAGCGTGCGTGTCTACCAATTCCACCACATCCGCAGATATAGTCAATGCGTCTCAAAAAGAGGGGGAAGACACATCGGCTTTTAACAATAAAGCATAATGCGCCGCCTTTGACGATCTTTTTTAAATTGACTCAGCGGATCTCCCTGCCCTTGTGAAGGTATCGGCGAGTCAGAAGAAGGCTGCGTGATACGATCATCTTCTTAAATGACTCAGCGGAAAGATGCTGGTTGCCTGATGAGCTTTTCTAAAATTTTGATTGCCAATCGCGGTGAGATTGCCCTGCGGATTATTCGTACCTGCGAAGAGATGGGAATCGCGACGGTTGCGGTGCATTCCACCGTAGATCGCAGCGCCCTGCATGTGCAGCTAGCCGACGAAGCCGTTTGTATCGGTGAGGCTCCTAGCAACAAAAGCTACCTCAATATTCCAAATATCATTGCCGCTGCGCTAACTAGAGGCGCAAGTGCTATTCATCCGGGCTACGGGTTTTTGGCCGAAAACGCTCGCTTTGCTGAAATTTGCGCCGACCACAACCTAACTTTTATTGGCCCTACGCCGTATGCCATGCGCTCAATGGGGGACAAGTCGACCGCCAAAGCCACCATGCAAGCGGCCAACGTGCCGACTGTCCCAGGGAGCAAAGGGCTATTAGAGAATGCTCAGGAGGCGGCAATCCTGGCCGAAGAGATAGGCTATCCGGTGATTGTAAAGGCGACGGCAGGCGGGGGCGGACGCGGTATGCGAATGGTGACAGAACCCGGCGAGCTAGAAAAAATGTTTCTGGCAGCGCAAGGAGAAGCCGAAGCCGCGTTTGGTAATCCGGGAGTCTATTTGGAGAAATTTGTGGAGAATCCGCGCCACATAGAATTTCAAATTTTGGCCGATAGCCATGGCAACGTGGTGCATTTAGGAGAGCGTGACTGTTCTATTCAAAGACGACATCAAAAGCTGCTCGAAGAAGCCCCTAGCGCCGTGCTAGACGCTGAGTTGCGCCGCAAGATGGGGGCAGCTGCCGTTAGAGCCGCCCAGTCTATCAACTATGTGGGCGCGGGCACCGTCGAGTTTTTGGTCGATGGCGACGGCAGCTTTTACTTTATGGAGATGAATACGCGCATTCAAGTAGAGCATCCGGTGACGGAGATGGTTACGGGCATAGACCTGATTGCAGAACAAATTCGGGCGGCCCAAGGCGATCGCCTTTCATTCTCTCAAAACGATATTGTTCTGCGCGGTCATGCTATTGAATGTCGAATTAACGCCGAAGATCCTGACCATAATTTTAGACCTAGCCCAGGGCGTATCAGCGGCTACTTGGCCCCCGGTGGTTTGGGCGTACGCATGGACTCGCATGTCTACACCGATTACGAAATTCCGCCCTACTACGACTCGCTGATTGGCAAACTCATCGTCTGGGGGCCGGATCGCGCCACTGCGATTCGCCGGATGCGACGAGCGCTCAGAGAGTGCGCCATTACAGGTGTACCCACCACCATTGGCTTTCACCAAAAGGTGCTGAAGCATCCGAAGTTTATAGCCGGAGAGGTCTATACCAATTTTGTGGCGATGATGATGGAGTAGACCGTTGGCGCTGCTTTTCCTTCAAAGAATCACTCTAAGGAATCACTCCAAGGAATCACTTAGACGGTGACCTTTGAAGCCACCACTTCATCTTCAGTAAATTTCACACTATAAAGCTCTACTAAAGCCGCGCCTTCCACCTTGATGGCCAAACTGACCAGTCGATTTAGCAAGCTGCGTGAGGCCACAACGCCCGTCAAAATTACCACGCAGCCGCGTTGCGCTACTCTCATCTGCCCTACTTGATCGCCAAAAGCCTGCTCAAAGCTCTGCTTGACCCGCTTGGCTAACCCGTTGTAGTCGTATTCGCCCTGAACACCGATTCGCTCGGGTGGACTAGCTCGAAAGCTACCCATCATAAAGTCTTGAGTCAACGAGCCAAAGGGCTGATTGACTGCCGGAATTAATACTACTGAAGATTCGCCCAACACACCCATGATCCTCACTCTTAGCCCAACAGCTATTCCAAGCTGCTATATCCCACCGCTGTCCCGAGTTGTTTTATCCACTCCTTACGAGAAGGGATGACTGACAGAAGAGGTCTCGGTATTGCCGCTTAGCCAGTTGTCTTAAAGCCATGCCCCTTTAGCTTTTCAGCGTCGGCTAGATAGCTTATTAACGATACGATTCGCAGAAGAAAATGGTTTCAGCTACGTTCGCGTTGTATGCGTTAAGACCAGTAGTGACGAAAAGCACTGCGCTACGCCTCTTCTAATAACGTCTCTCTTTGAGAATTAACTTGAATGAGCTTGAGAGTTCGCAAAGATTATATGAACAACGCTGTGATATTTGCGTATATTCTGATACTTCCTTGACCTATGCTCCCAAATTGCCGTATTTATAGCGAGAGTAGGCGTACTTTTGAACAAGATTGGCCGCTGTTTGTAAAATTACAGTAAAGCTTTTTACAATTGTAGGGATGCATGGCCAGATACTAAAACTGTCATATTTGATATGAGGCAGTAGCTGCTTAATCCGTAAGTCCCTCTAGAAAAAATGGCTGATCGTTGATTTTTGTTACGCTTTTGCTGCCCGTGTTTTCCGATCCTGCCTATTTAGCGATGCTTTCTTTTTGCAGAAGTACGACTGCGTAGGCGGCGATGCCTTTTTCCTGGCCTAAAGGGCCTAGCTTTTCGTGAGTCGTTGCTTTTATCCCGATTTGATCGGGGTCAATGGCGAGCGTAGCGGCTAGGCGATCGCGCATGGTTGCAATGTGGGGCTTTAGCTTTGGCTGCTCGGCAATCACTACGCTGTCGATATTGCCAATTTTCCAGCCGCGATCGCGAATGAGTTGATTTACCTGTTCCAATAGCTTTTGACTATCGGCCCCGGCCCACTTCGGGTCGCTCGGCGGAAAGTATAGGCCAATATCACCCAGGCTCAGTGCGCCTAGCATGGCGTCCATAATGGCGTGCGTGAGAGCGTCGGCGTCGCTGTGGCCGAGGAGTCCAAGGGTGTGGGGAATATCAATGCCGCCCAGAATTAGCTTGCGTTCGGGTGCTAGTCGGTGGATGTCGTAGCCGTTGCCGATGCGGATGTTCATAGAGGAAGGGGGTAAGGAGAGGAAAGGAGTAAAAGGAGTAATCAGAGAAGAGGCGTAATGAGCTATGGATGGTCGATTGGGTCGTCAAGGAATTGCTGCCAGCGCTGGTATAGATCGGGGCGGCGCTGTTGGGTGCGCTCTATTTGCTGCTGTTTTCGCCATTGGGCGATCGCGCCATGATCCCCAGATTTTAGAACATCGGGGATGCTCCAGCCGCGAAACTCAGCCGGGCGAGTGTACTGCGGATAGTCGAGCAGGTCGCTTTGGAAGCTTTCGTATTTGAGCGAGTCGGCTTTGCCTACAGTGCCGGGAAGCAGCCGAATGATGCCGTTGACGAGCGTGAGAGCCGGAATTTCGCCGCAGGTTAGGACAAAATCGCCGAGAGACACTTCCTGAGTGACCAGATGCGAAACGCGCTCGTCTACACCTTCGTAATGCCCGCAAATGAGCACGAGCTGATCGTACTGGGTCGCCAGCGTCTTGAACATTGGCTGACTCATAGTTTCGCCCTGTGGTGTCATCAAAATGACGGCCCGGTGGGGCAGCACGGGTAAAGACTCGATGGCGGCGAAAATCGGTTCTGGCTTCATCACCATGCCAACACCGCCACCGTACGGAATGTCGTCTACTTTGTGGTGTTTGTCTGTGGTGAAGTCTCGCGGATTGGTGATGTGAACTGAGGCAATGTCTTTTTGCAGGGCGCGGCCAATTAGCCCAGAGTTTAACGGTGAAGCAAAAAAATCGGGGAATAGGCTAATAATATCGAAGCGCAGCGGACTGTGGGAGGATTCGTCAGTAGGTGAGATCTCCGAGCGCTGATCTGAGGGTTGAGCAGAAGAATCCATAGGTGAAAGCCTTTGAGACTTCACAGGATATTACGTCTGCTAGGATGCTCGCAAATTTTGAGGCGGGGTATTTTGGCCCAGATGTTTCTAGATGTTTCCAGATATTTAATCTGCCAGCCGTAAGGAGAGCGATCGCAGTCGGTTAGACAGCTCTGCTTGCACCGGCTTTCGCTCTAGCTGCTGAGCGAGTGAAAAGGCTTGCCCAAAAGACTGATAGGCCCGTTCTAAATCGCCGTTCTCTTCGTAGATTTCGCCTAGGGTTCGCAGGGTGATTAAGCGCTGCCAGTCGTCGCCAGTGCTGATGGTCAGAGCAATTCTATTTTCTAAATATTTAGATAGCTCACGCGGCTCATCGCGCTGACGATAAGCAGAAATGAGGCCATCTAGGGCGCGCATTTGAATGTAGGGCGCGTCGATATCGCGAGCTAGGGAAAGCGATAGGCGATAGGCTCCGATGGCTTGGCGGATTTGACCAGCGGCCAGATATACGTCGCCCAAGTTGCTGTCGGTGTTGGCTTGCCCGGCAAAGTCGCGGGCGCGGGCGCGGTAGTTGGCGGCAACTTCGTAGTATTTGCGGGCGTCATTGACCTTGCCCTGAGCGGTGGCTATCAGGCCCAGATTGCTCAGCGAGAGTCCGATGCCGCTTTCGCTTTCTACGTCTTGCGCGACGGTAAGACCTTCGGCAAAAGCTGCCTGCGCCATGTCCAAATCGCCATTTTGCAGCCCTATGGTGCCGAGGTTGTTCAGGGCCAGAATCTGATCGCTAAAGTTGACGTTGCTGCGGGCGATCGCCAACTGCTGACGCACTACCTGCTCGGCCTCTCGATATTGGCCCTGATCGCTGTAGATTCGAACTAGCTGCTCGTAGGCTTCGCCCATCCCGACAAAATCGCCCAGGTAGTGATAGGCGTTAGCGGCTTCGTTGAGCGCCACGATGGCATCAGCATAATCGCCCGAGCGAATTTGCTCCTGGCCGAGTAGCAAAAACTGATCGGCCACGTCTTGCCGCTGACGAATAGAGTCTGCGGGCGGGGTATGGAGCTGTTCGGTCAGGCTGCTAGCGGCTAAGGCTGGTTTGGTAAAATCCGCTGCGATGAGTCCTGTAAACCCGCTGAAGCCCAATGCCCATAAGGCCAGAGATAGCCGACTTAAACCCAGATTTTGGAGGCCCATGATTCTTCTCGCTCAACCCAAGCGCACAAAGCAGTATGGGGTTAAGATACCCACTTTGGCTGGACGAGTCTGGCTTAGTGAGTTTGACCTCATGAGTTTTTAAGTTTGCAAATCGGCCTCACCCAACTCAATCGTCGCCGCTTTTGAAATCTCTTTGGCAGGGGCAGTGGCGGGGGCGATCGCGGGCGTATCCTCTACCGCGCTAGGGCTATCTATATAAATTTTGCGAATGTCGGCTGGAATCGCTCGCTCTAGGGCCTGATAAGCCCGCTCTAGCTCAGTTTTGACTTCGGCTGGGCTGAGGCGATCGCCCTCAGCTTGCAAATAGGCCGAAATGCGCGTGTTGCTCCAGGCAAAGGTTTGCGCCATTAAGATCATCAGTCGGTGCATGGGCGAAAGATTTTCTAACGCGCGTTCGGTGTAGCACCACAGCGGCGGCGGCGCATCGGCCAGAGAATAGTGAATAGATTCCACCTCGGGCAAAACGGCCTGATTGATATGCGCTGCCGTGAGGTTGATTAGCCAGCCCTGTAAAGAGAACGCTGCCGCGCGGTCGGCGGTCGCTGGATCTGGGGCGGAGGCTGCCTTTAAGTCGTCTGCCTGTGGATGCTCAGAGGGCGAGTCTTCAGTCCCGTCTTGGTGCTGGGTGCGAAGCTGGCCAAGGTCGATGCCGCCCAGTTCGTTGAGGATAAGCCGCCAGGTGAGCGCAAAGAGATAGTCGGCCTGAACGGGCGATCGCGCTGAATGGCGAATGAGCGAGTAAACCACCGGACTATAGCGGCAGAACAAGGCGGTGAAGTATTTTCCTTCAGTAGGCGATCGCTGCAGCCGATCAACGAGATCGTAGTCGCTGAGATAGACCAGCGGCTTGATAAGATTGCGATCGCATTCGGGAAAAATAGGAATTTTCACAGGATTCAAACAGAAATGTTCAGTGGAAAACAGCGACTTTGACAGCGACTTGATCTGGACAGCTACCTAATCTGGACAGCTACCCAGAAACGAGAGCGAAAAGAGCCGCTGGATAAAAAAGCATTCAGATGAATCATATTTAGAATCATATTTATTTGATATGAACTCGAAGCAGCTTGCCCGATTTGATCTAAAACCTATCGTAGAACGAACTACTAACTATAAATAGAGCCAGAAATAGAACCAATATACCCACCCGCTGAGCGAGTTCCTTTTTCCTTAACGCAACCTGAGAACGCAACCTGAGTCGATCTCCCATCAAGATTGGTAAACTGTAGACTAAAGCCTTAATCGAATCGCTCAGCCACCCGCGCACCGCCTTAAGTTCTATCTAATCTCTATTTACTCACACCGTTTGTTCTAAAGATGAGTTTTGCTTTCCTTCTCGCACCTATAGCCACATCGTCGGCCGCACCGTTGGCCAGTATCTTTCAGGGACTGCCGCTAGATGCGCTAGTGTCCACGCAAGGCATTATGGTGATGCTGCTGGTCGCCTATGCCGGGGCGATGTGGGCTTTTTTAAGCAGTGCGCCCAAAGTCCATACCGTGATGGTTTCTGATTTGGACATGGCGCGGCAGTTTTACGAAGGAATGCTGAGCCTGTCGGCAGCAGATGTGCCTTTGCACTATTACTATAACTACGAACAGACGCTGGGTTCTAGCGGGATGGATCCGATGTCGATGTCGGCGCTAGGTGGACTGAGTGGCGGGACAGCGGGCGCCTATAGCAGCCCCGAGGGGCTTTGGTATCAGCTCAAAAAGAATACTCAGCTCCATGTGGTGGCGGGTGCGAGTCTGGGCAATCGAAATCGGCAGCGGCACGTGTGTTTTGACCACGACTGTCTGGCTTATTTGCTGATGCAGGTACAAACGCGAGGCATTCGACATAAGTTACGGCGCGATCGCCCGCTCAATTTTTTGGTCAAAGACTTCAGTGGCGAAGTCATTGAAATGGCAGAAGTAGAAAGCTAACCTCTCAACTTAACCAATGGCCCCTCCGTATTAATCCGTATTAAGTAGCCGCAACACCAGCCGCCATACCCGAGCATTCGCTGGCACAATGGTGAATGGTCTTCCAAGGATAGGTAGGATGAACGGTTTGGCTGATTGGATAATGCTGGGTGTGTTTCGCTCGCCCGGCCCCGAAATTGTCAGCATTGGCCCGATTACGCTGCGCTGGTACGGTTTGCTCATTGCCTCAGCGGTCATCATTGGGGTAACCCTTTCGCAGTATTTGGCCAAAAAGCGCGGTGTAGATCCCGAAAAACTCGGCGACATGGTGCTTTGGCTGGTGCTAGCCGCGATTCCCTTTGCCAGAGCCTACTACGTTCTGTTTGAGTGGAAATCCTATGCCAGCAGGCCGGGCGACATTATTGCCATCTGGAAGGGCGGCATTGCCATTCATGGCGCGGTGCTAGGGGGAACGCTGGCAACCTGGCTGTTTGCCAAATTCAATAAGCTCTCTTTTTGGGAACTCAGCGATTTAATTGCCCCCTCTTTAATTTTGGGTCAGGCCATTGGGCGCTGGGGCAACTTCTTCAACTCTGAAGCCTTTGGTGCGCCTACAGATTTGCCCTGGAAACTGTTTATTCCGCTCGCGAACCGACCGGCTGACTACAAATCGTTTGAGTACTTTCATCCCACCTTTTTGTACGAGTCGCTGTGGAATTTGGGCGTGTTTGCCCTGCTGATGGGGCTGTTTTTTTGGGGACTGCGTCATCCTGGAAAGTTCAGAAACGGTACGCTATTTCTGGTTTATATGATTGCCTACGGCGCTGGGCGCGTGTGGATTGAGGGACTGCGCACCGATAGTTTGATGGTGGGGCCGCTGCGGATGGCGCAGCTGATTAGTTTGGTGGGGATTACGCTGGGCTGGGCTGGGCTAATTTGGACGTATGGTTTGGGTAAGCGACTGCCTGATACGGTTCCGCCTACGCAGAAGGTCGCTAGGTAACGGGTGGCAAGGTAAAGGGGCGCAAGGTAGCGGGTGGCAAAAGAAAAAGCCCCAGGGGTCGTAAAACCGTCGGGGCTTGGAATCAGGGTGCATCTACATACCAAGATGCCGGATTTTCAGGCTATGTCTGGAGTTTCGACGGAGCCTTTATTTACTCTTCAAAAAAATGACCGTGATAATAGGGGGTTGATAAACATTGGAACTTGGAATCAATATTTATTGATGCGTTTACGCCAGCTTTGCCCGCATTTGGCTGTTAGTTGGCATCTTTTCAGTCAGCATCTTCTCAGTCAGCATCTTTTTATTCTCTCGCACAGGTTTTCATGACTTCAAGCTCGATTCCTCAGCCGCTTGCTCCTGCCGTTTATATTGTGGGAGCCGGGCCTGGAGACCCCGATTTATTAACCGTTAAAGCGCTTAACTTGATTCGGCAAGCAGATGTTTTGGTCTACGCCAATTCGCTGGTGCCGCAGCAGATTTTGGGCGCAACCAAGGCCGATGCCGAGAAAATAGCGACCGCGAATATGACCCTAGAAGACATTGTGCCGCTGATGGTGAAGCGGGTGAAAGCAGGCAAGTCTGTGGTGCGATTGCAGTCGGGCGATCCGAGCCTTTATAGCGCTATTCACGAGCAGATGCTGCGCTTGAGGGAGGCCGAGGTGCCGTTTGAGGTAGTGCCTGGAATCAGCGCTTTTCAGGCAGCGGCGGCGAACCTTCAAGTAGAGCTAACTATTCCTGGCGGTGTGCAGAGCATTATTTTGACGCGTATCAGCGGCCGGACGCAGGTGCCTGAGAGTGAAGATTTGGCGTCTTTGGCGGCGCATAAGACCAGCCTTTGTCTGTATTTGAGTGCGCGGCATGTGCAGTCGGCGCAGGAGGAGCTGATGAAGCATTATCCGCCTGAGACGCCAGTGGCGATTTGTTTTCGAGTAGGCTGGCCGGATGAGCAGATTCTGGTGGTGCCGTTGGTGGAGATGGCGCAAGCTAGTGAGGATGAGAAGCTGGTGAGGACGACGCTTTATATTATTTCTCCGGCATTAGAGCGCAGTCAGGGCGCGGATGCGGGGGAGACGAAGGTGCGATCGCGCCTATACAGTCCTAGCCACGATCATCTATTTAGACCAAAATCTAAGCAGAATTTCAGCGAGAATAAAATTATTGAACAGGAGCAGGGGCGCGCATGAATTATTTGGTATCGGTGTGGAGCGATCGCATTCAGGCAGAGGAAGCTTATACCGCCCTGGAAAAGGCCAATATTACAATGAACAACGTGTCGATTTTGGGCAAAGGCTTTAAATCGGCAGATGAGTTTGGCCTGATCGACCCGCGAGAAGAGGCCCAAAAGCAAATCAGGCGGCTGACGATATGGACAGTGCCCTTTGGCTTTATCAGCGGTATTTCTTTTAATGCCATTACCGGGTTAAACACCTTTCCCTGGGCCGGAACGCTTGGGAACCAGTTAATCGGCGGGCTGCTAGGCGCAGGTGCGGGCGCGATGGGTGGATTTTTTATTGGCGGCGGCGTCGGGATTGGTCTGGGTGGCGGCGATGCTACCACCTACCGCAATCGGCTGAAAGCCGGTAAGTATCTGGTGGTGGCAAAAGGATCAGAAGGGCTGATTAATCAGGTGAGCCGCCTTCTGCGACCGATGAAACCCGAAAACATTCAGGGCTATGCCGATCCGGGCGATTAAAATTATGCTGAAAGGTACAAACTTATAGTCGTTATGGGTTTGTACCATGGAGATTGCTAAAAAGCATTGCTACTCATCTACAACCTCAATTGCTATGACCGCTATTTCTTCATCCGCGTCTGCGAATGCCTCTCCCGATAGCCCTGCGGACGGCAGCGCAGCGCCTAACCCGCTGCTGATTGGTCGTGGCCTGCCGCCGTTTGAGAGCATTCAAGCTGAGCAGGTGGAGCCGGGCATTGAGGAGTTGCTGCAGACGCTGGGTGAGGATGTGCGATCGCTCGAAAAATCTTTAGCTAAAAGCACTGCTACCTGGGAGTCGCTAATCACGCCGCTGACTGCCATTACCGAACGACTAGGCTGGAGCTGGGGCATTATTGGCCACCTGATGGGTGTAAAAAACAGCCCAGAACTGCGAGCAGCCTACGAGAGCGTTCAACCGGCTTTAGTTCAGTTTTCTAATAACATCAGCCAAAGCCAGGCAATTTACAAAGGGCTAAAGCAACTGCGAGAAGGCGATCAGTGGGCGCAGCTTTTGCCCGCTCAGCAGCGAATTGTCGAAGCCGAGCTGCGAGACGCCGAGCTGTCTGGGGTTGGTCTATCGGGCGCAGCTAAAGAAAAATTCAACGAGATTCAGCAAGCGCTCGCCGAACTATCGACTCAGTTCTCTAATCATGTTTTAGATGCGACCAAAGCTTTTAGCTTGACGCTCACCCAGCCAGAAGAGGTAGCCGGGCTACCGCCTAGTTTGCTGAGCCTGAGTGCGCAAGCGGCCAGAGAAGCCGGAGAAGCCGCTGCTACTGCCGAAAATGGCCCTTGGCGGATCACGCTAGATATGCCGAGCTACATCCCTTTTTTGCGCCATTCTCAGCGCCGCGACCTGCGAGAACAACTGTACCGCGCCTTTATCACGCGGGCCTCAAAGGGCGAGCTAAACAACGCGCCGCTGATTGAGCAGATTTTAGATTTGCGCCAGCAGCAGGCCCACCTTTTAGGCTTTGATAACTACGCAGAGCTGAGCCTAGCTCGTAAAATGGCTCCTTCTGTCTCGGCGGTCGAGTCGCTGATGGAAGAACTGCGCGCGGCTAGCTATGACGCCGCGAAGGGCGAACTCGCTGAGATTGAAGCCTTTGCCCAGCAGCATTCAGATGCCAAGACCGACGATGCGGTCGAGGTTCGGCAGTGGGACATGCCCTTTTGGATGGAGCGGATGCGCGAAGAGCAGTTTGACCTCAACGACGAGGCGCTGCGCCCTTACTTCCCGCTGCCTAGAGTGC
The DNA here is from genome assembly GCA_038260205.1 of Phormidesmidales cyanobacterium. Classification (GTDB taxonomy): domain Bacteria; phylum Cyanobacteriota; class Cyanobacteriia; order Phormidesmidales; family Phormidesmidaceae; genus Phormidesmis. Next base: position 4,711 of record JBBSOB010000082.1, on the reverse strand, counting down.
TAGAAGGACTGTTTGGTCTAGCTGAGCGGCTGTTTGGCATTACGATTGCGGCGGCAGATGGAGAGGCTCCGGTATGGCATCCGGACGTGCGATATTTTCAGGTTTCGGATACGGCAGAGGGGAGCGCGATCGCCGCTTTCTATCTCGACCCTTACAGTCGTCCGGCGGAAAAGCGAGGCGGCGCTTGGATGGATGAATGCATCGTTCGAGCGAAAGCCGGTGCCGATCCGGATCAGGTGCGCTTACCGGTGGCCTATCTAATCTGCAATCAGTCACCGCCGGTAGACGGCAAGCCCAGCCTGATGACCTTTAGCGAAGTTGAAACGCTCTTTCATGAGTTTGGGCACGGCTTGCAGCACATGCTGACGCAGGTGGACTATGCGGGAGCAGCGGGCATTAATAACGTGGAGTGGGATGCGGTGGAGCTGCCCAGCCAGTTTATGGAAAACTGGTGCTACGACCGGGATACGCTCTTTGGCATGGCAAAGCATTATGAAACGGGCGAGCCGCTGCCTGAGGCCGATTACCAAAAGCTGCTAGCGGCTCGGCACTTTATGACCGGCAGTGCCATTTTGCGACAGGTGAACTTTGGCTGGCTAGATATTGCGCTGCACGCTGAGTACAAGCCGGACGGCAAAGAGTCTGTGTGGGAAATGCGCGATCGCCTCACCGAAAAAACCACCCTGCTACCGCCGCTGCCCGAAGATGCCTTTTTATGCAGCTTTGGCCATATCTTCTCGGGCGGCTATGCGGCCGGTTACTACAGCTATTTCTGGGCAGAAGTGCTGAGCGCCGACGCCTTTTCGGCCTTTGAAGAAGTGGGCCTAGAGAACTTGAGCGAAGTCGCGACCATTGGCCGACGGTTTAGAGATACGGTGCTGGCGCTAGGCGGCAGTCGTCATCCGATGGAGGTGTTCAAAACCTTTAGGGGGCGAGAGCCTAGTACTCAGGCCCTGCTGCGGCATAGAGGGCTGTTGGCCGTATCGTCAGCGGCTTAGCGGGCGCAAAAAATCTTGCCTGGATAAGCTGGGGGAGAACCCTGCTCGGTTTCAGCATCGCGACTTTCGAGCTAAAGAGACGAGAGGGTCTGCGGCTGGAAAAGAAAGTGCTGGCCGCAAAAACTGTGGGATAGATCGGCGATCGCACCGGGGCAAAGGCGGTAAACAAGGCCGCTGTACCAGTAAACTAGCCGATAGCCGATAGCTTCTGTTACTTTACGAAGAACCGTTGAAGAACCGTTATTAGCGGCTGAAAGCCTTAATAGCTAAAGGCCACGAGTTACGGTGCCTGGGCTTGAGGTGCCTTTTTATACAGCGGTTGCGCGTAGGGAGATCTGACTTTGTCCAATAGCGAATCTACAGCTAAGTCTAGGTCTCAGTCCGGGTCGCAGAACGTTTCTCGCAGCGAGCTGACAGAATTGGTGCGATCGCAGCTCCAGGTTCTGCTAGAGCAAGACAATCTGCGCGGGGCAAAAGCGCTACTACTGCCAGTACAGCCCGCCGATATTGCCGAGGCGATTGAGGGCCTACCAGAAACAATGCAGGCGATCGCCTTTCGACTGCTCTCAAAAAATGAAGCCATCGAAGTTTACGAAAATCTAGAGTCCGGCGTTCAGCAGGCGCTAATAGAAGACTTTAAGCGTCAGGACTTAATTGATATTGTCGATAAAATGTCGCCGGACGACCGGGTGCGGCTATTTGACGAGCTGCCCGCCAAAATTGTTCGCCGCATGCTGCAACAGCTCAGCACCCAAGAACGGCAGGCTACCGCGCTACTGCTAGGCTATGAGGCCGAAACGGCGGGCCGGATTATGACGCCGGAGTATGTAGCGCTCAAAGAAAATTGGACAGTGGAAAAAGCGCTGACCCACATTCGCGCCCAGGCCGATCTGAGTGAAACCGTCTACTACCTGTTTGTGACAAATTTTGCCCGGCGGCTAACGGGCATTCTTTCGCTACGCCAGCTGGTGCTAGGTCAATCCGACCAGAGCATCGGCGAGATTATGACGCGCGAAGTGGTGTCGGTGCAAACCGGCACAGACCAGGAAGAAGTCGCTCGCATTATTCAGCGCTACGACTTTATTGCGGTGCCAGTCGTCGATACCGAAGATCGACTGGTCGGCATTATTACCGTTGACGATGTGCTCGACATTTTAGAAGAAGAAACCACTGAGGACATCTATGCGCTCGGCGGCGTTCAGTCAGGCGGGGAGAGCTATTTTCAGAGCAATTTGCTAGATATTGCTCGCAAACGGGTGGTGTGGCTGTCGGTACTCCTGCTGACTAATACCGTGACCGCTGCCGTTATCTCTAGCCAGGAAGAGGTGCTGACAAAATTTGTGGTGCTCGCGGCATTTATTCCTCTGCTGATTGGCACCGGCGGCAACGTGGGAGCGCAGTCTTCGACGGTAGTGATTCGGGGATTGAATACGGATGAGCTGCGGATCAAAGATGCGTTTAAAGTGATTAAGCGAGAGGCGATCGCCGGTGCATTTTTAGGTTTAATGCTAGGGATTGTCGTAACGGTGTGGGCCTACTTTTTGCAAGGCGGCGACATTAGCGGGCTACCGATTGCCATTACCGTTGGCGTTTCGCTGGTGGCAATCTCAATTTTGGCCTCTAGCGCGGGCGCAGGGCTGCCCTTTTTGTTCCATTCTTTTGGCCTCGATCCCGCACTGATGTCGGCTCCTTTTATCACCACAATTGTAGACGTGCTAGGGGTGCTGATTTATCTCAACTTGGCTAAGAAAGTTTTAGGCATATAGCGCTGATCGGTGGAATTGGCAGTGGGGATCGTTTACGTAGTTTGCACAACTCCTTGTAACCAAAGAAGTTGATACAATGGATTGGGTCATCGGTAGGATCTCCGCTATGGGCGGAAGCGAGCTGTGCTGCAAAATGCTCCAAAAGTTTAAGCAAAATATCAAAAACGACCTGATTGCCGGGCTGGTGGTGATTATTCCACTAGCCACTACAATCTGGCTGTCGATTAACGTGGCTACCTGGATGGTGCGATTTTTGACGCGCTTTCCGAAGCAGCTCAATCCCTTTACGGGAATCAATCCGGTGTTGGGCTACTTCATCAACTTGGGTATCGGTCTGGCCGTACCGCTGATCGCGATATTGCTAATTGGCCTGATGGCCAGAAATATTGCCGGGCGCTGGCTGCTGGATTTTAGCGAGCGGCTGGTGCAGTCGATTCCGCTAGCTGGCTCGGTGTACAAAACCCTTCAGCAGCTTTTGCAGACGGTGTTTCAAGATTCTAAGACACGCTTTCGGCGGGCGGTGCTGGTGGAATATCCTCGGCGGGGGCTGTGGGCGATCGCCTTCGTCACCGGAGTGGCGGTTACCGACTCCCCCAACAAAATGATCAGCGTCTTTATTCCGACTACGCCCAACCCCACTAGCGGCTGGTATTCTATCGTTTCCGAAGACGACATTCTCAACCTGTCTATTTCGATTGAGGATGCGTTTAAGGTGCTGCTGTCGGGTGGAATTGTCGGGCCAAACTTAGCCTCAGAGGTGCCCGCTCATATTGCAGAAAGCAGGGCTAAAAACGCGGCGTTCGGCGCAGAGTTTGGCACAGAGTTTGGCGCAGAGTTTGGGGCAGAAGCGCCTTCTGAGCTGCCTTCGTAATATCTGGTGCGATGTTCGCTGCGATGTTCTGAGGCCGTAACGAACTGATAAAATAGCGAATTCCCATTGCAATGGTTACTGTATGAAAGCGCGCTCTACTGCCCGCGAATTGGCTCTTTTGGGCATTAGCCAGCTCTCTGATAATCCGGCCAAGGCCAGTACGGCTTCGGTGCGGCGGGGCGATGGGTCTATTTCAACTAGTCAAATTGATGCGCTGTTAATGAAGGCGCTAAAGACGCTGGCCGCCGATGCCGCAGAGGCATTAGAAGGGGCTGAAGGCAGCTTGCAGCGGGGCGAGCGGCTGATGCTAGAGAGTGAGACGCGGACGGTAGATGATACTGAGGTGCGATCGCGCATTCAACCGGCGATCGCCCTAGTAGAATCAGCCATCAATCAGGTCGGCAGCATTCTCGAACTGATGCTATTTGCCAATCAGGGCAACGTCCGAGGACTCGCGGCGGTGCAAAAAGCCCTTTTAGCCGCAGCCGTGCAGCTAGAATCCGGCGACCGACTGCTACAGAACTTCGATCAAAAAGCGGCCAGCATTCAAGATGCTAGAGCCGAGATTGAAGCCGCCATTGAAACCGTATTTTCGGCCATTGGCGACCTCAACCAAACGCTAGAGCCAGCCGAATTCGCCAGATTTCTTAACCAGGCAGATATTCGCACCTATGCCTGCGATTTGCTCTATAACTGGATTATGCATCGCATTACCATCGACGAGCAGCTCGACGAGGCCATGGAGAAATGGAATATTCGCCGATTGGCTCGCGTAGACCGCGACGTTTTGCGCCTAGCGATGATCGAGATTATCTACATGGACGTGCCCAAAGGCGTTGCCATTGATGAGGCCATAGAGCTAGCCAAGCGCTATAGCGATGAAAAAGGCTATCGCTTTATCAATGGGGTGCTGCGCCGAGCGACTGATAAGCTAGAAGCAGCCTGACGCCGGTTATCGGGTAGTCTGCGCTAGGCTAAGCAGAGGATCGGCAGCGCCAGTTTGCTAATTTTTTTGAGCAGTTCTTTTCAAGCAGTGAGTTTTGGGTAATGGCAGGTTTCAACTGGTTTAAGCGCAG